>JAGHBJ010000104.1 GCA_021161045.1 Candidatus Bathyarchaeota archaeon | reverse complement strand
CTCAACCCCGCCGGAATGGATCTGGAGCGCTGGGGGGAGATGGGCGTCTCCCCTGAATTCGCCGAGGGTCAGCTGAGGGTGATAGAGGCCTATAGGCGTATGGGCGTTGAGGCCACCTGCACCTGCACCCCATATCTCATAGGTCATAGGCCGAGAGCTGGAAGCCAGGTTGCCTGGGCTGAGTCTTCAGCCGTCGCCTATGTCAACTCGGTTTTAGGTGCCAGAACGAATAGGGAGACGGGGCCTACAGCCCTCGCCTCAGCCATCACGGGTAGGGCGCCGCTACATGGCTATAGGCTGGAGGAGAATAGGAGGCCGAGCATCATCGTGGAGGTGAAGACCCACCTCAGCTCCAAATTTGATTATGGCGCCCTCGGCTACCTCATCGGAGAGGTGGCAGGTCGAAGCGTCCCCTACATCAGGGGTTTGAGGGGCGCAAGTATAGAGCAGCTTAAGGCCCTCTCCGCGGCCATAGCCACCTCCGGAGGGGTAGCCCTCTACCACATTGAGGGCTTAACCCCCGAGGCTCGGAAGATGTCTCGATATCTCGACGGCTTGGAGCGTATACCCGTAAGGCCCGACAGCCTAGGGGAGGTGGCTGAACGCTTCCAGGGGGCTGGGGAGGACGCCGTCATCTGCGTCGGCTGCCCCCACTGCAGCCTCAGAGAGTTGATGGAGGTCGCCAGGCTGCTGGAGCGTCGCAGCGGTGAGAGGCTCTGGGTCTTCACCAGTAGAGGCGTCTACATGAAGGCTGAGCGGCTCGGCATCGTCAGGGCCATCGAGGATGCTGGGGGGAGGGTGTATAGGGATACCTGTATGGTGGTGGCGCCTCTGAGGGAGATGGGTTGGAGGGAGGTGGCGACGAACAGCTTCAAGGCGGCTCACTATCTCTCCTCCATGGGCCTCACGGTTCAGGTCGCGCCTCTAAGGGAGCTCCTGGGTGGAGGCCATGAGGATTAGGGGTCGAAGAATAGTCGGGGGATACGCGGAGGGAGAGGCCCTAGTCAGCCCAGCCCCCTTCAGCTTCTATGGAGGCGTAGACCCAGAGACCGGCATCATAACTGAGCCTGGCCACCCCCTAGAGGGTGAGAGCGTCGCTGGGAGGGTCTTCATCTTCCCCCATGGAAGGGGTAGCACCGTTGGCTGCTACATAATCTACCGCATGTATAAGCGGGGGACGGCTCCAGCGGCTGTCATAAACCTGGAGACGGAGACCATCATCGCCACGGGATGCGCCATGGCTGGAATCCCCCTCATGGATCGCCTTGAGGAGAATCCGTTGAGGTTGATTAGGAGCGGCGATTACATCGTTGTCAACGCCGATGAGGGATACATCGAGATCTAGCCTTCAGACTCGAATAATCTTCGGGCTTCCCCCCTGACGGCGTTCAAGTCCTCAGCCCTACAGTAGACTCGGAGGATGTTGATGTATCCCAGCAGAACCGATGCGAGGGGTGAGACATCGCTGAAGTTTAGGCATCTCCTCGATCCATCGGCCTCCCTTATGAAGAGTCTAATCTCCTCCGGCCTGCTCCTCCCAGGGTTGTAGGGGACTGAGGGAGCGGTTGAGACGTCGACGATGAGGAAGCGGCCGTCGGCTCCAGCCCTCTCAGCCAGCGTCTCCTCCAGCTCCTCCACCCTCAGCTTTAGGTCTTGGAGCTCCTCCTCCCCTAGGAAGCGTTCATAGGCGCATTTCAGCAGCCTCCTACTCCGCAGCATCTCAGCCATCCTCCTAGCCGTCTCCAACTCTCCATCGCCCTCTAGGGTTAGGAGCATCGATAGAACCCTCTCATCGTCGAGGTTGAGGTAGTCTTCGAGGGATTTGAAATCCGTTAGGCCTAGGGCTTCATCAGCCAGCTCCATAGCCCTGATAAGCATCACCGATGCGGCTCTAACCGTTCTGTGGAAGTAGACGGCCTTGAACATCTCATATCTTGCGATGAGGAAGGCTTCAAGGGCGTAGAGGGCCGTCATATCCATCGACAGCACATCGTCTAGGACGTCGACGGAGTCTATGAGCCTCCGGACGTCGACACGTCCATACTCGACTCCGGTGTAGTAGCTGTCCCTGACGAGGTAGTCCAGCGTATCGGCGCTGAACTGACCCGCCACCACCTGATTTAGGAAGCCCCTGCCAGGGAGCAGGCCAACCGACAGCTCCGAGACCTCTGAGGGTTTGAAGCCATAGTCGCCGAGAACGTCGGCCACGACGGTTTCAACGATGATCCTACGCCCCAAATCCTCGTGGCTCAGCCCCCTCCTCCTCAGGAGCTCCTCGAAGAGATGGCTGAAGGGGCCGTGGCCGACGTCGTGGAGCAATCCAGCCAATCTAAGAAGCCTCACGTCGTCTTCCTCTATGAGGCCGAGGTCTCTAAGCCGCTCGCCGAAGAGGCCGGAGAGATGCATGGCTCCAAGGCTGTGCTGAAACCTACTATGCTCCGCCCCAGGATAGGTTAGATGGGCCATAGCCAGCTGCCTTATACGCCTCAATCTCTGAACGGGCCAGGTGTCGAGAACCCCCCTCTCAGCCTCTGAGAGTTCTATGTAGCCGTGTATGGGGTCCTTGATCTCCCCCCACTTCATCATCCACCTTTAGTCTCCGAGACCTTTAAAGCTACTCAAAGATATTTTATCCAACTCCCATGACTCCCTTTATGGGATGACCCCTCAACGTGGATTCTTCATCGTCCTGGAGGGGATAGATGGCTGTGGGAAATCGACGCAGGGTAGGCTTCTCGCCGAGAGGTTGAGGGGGCTGGGCTATGAGGTGGTGGAGACCTGTGAGCCAAGCGACGGCCCGATTGGGCGATTGCTGAGGGAGCGGGGTGAGGAGGGATTCAGGTTTCCACCGCAGGTGGAGGCTCTACTCTACGCAGCTGATAGGCTTCACCACGTTGAGGAGATTGTTAAGCCGGCTTTGAGGGCTGGATTTATAGTGGTCTCCGAGCGCTATCTCCACTCCTCCATCGCCTATCAGGGGGCTGGAGGCGTCGACATCGATTGGATTAGGACGCTGAACCGCCATGCCCCGAAGCCGGATCTCGTTGTGCTCCTCGATGTAGCGCCTGAGACGGCCCTTGATAGGCTTCGGGGTAGGCGTCTAACGGCCTATGAGGATTATGAGACTCAGAGGAGGGTGAGGGAGATATATCTGCGGCTCGTGGAGGCTGGAGAGCTGATTAGGGTCAACGCGGAGAGATCCATGGAGGAAGTCCATGAGGAGCTCTTCAAACTCGTCATGGAATGTATTAGGCGTTGAGGAGACCCTACTTCTTCAGCCTCCTCAACCTCTGGAGTGAGGCCAGCAGCGTTGATATGGATTCAGCTATCTCCCTGATCCTCTCCGGCTCCTCCTCCCCTGAGAGGAGATTGCTGAGGCTTGAGAGCTTCCTGAGAATGGCTCTCTCAAGGTTCTCCCATAGGAGCTCCCGCTGGACGACCGCTGCCTCGTCTTCGCCCTCCCTCAGGATGATGACCCGTTTCTGGCATCGGGCGCACCATATCTCCCCGCTCTTCAACCTGAATAGCGGCGATCCGCATTCTGGGCAGTTGTAGCTGAGCATCGTCGCCCCTGAGCGTAGGAGCTTAGCCATCTCCCTAGCCCAGTCGGATGACAACCCAATCCACTCGATATGGTCTGAGACCCTTTATAGATTTAGGGTTTGGAAAAAGGAGGGGGTTAGGCCCTATGCTCCTTCACGTAGGCCTCTATCCTGTTAGCCGCCTCCTCCAACACCTCTATCGGCTTGACGAGGGGTATTCGGACATGTCCCTCGCCGTGGGGGCCGAAGGCCGACCCTGGCACTATGGCCACCCGCTTCTCCTTCATCAATCCCTCGCAGAACTCCACGCTGGACTTCGAGACCTCTGAGATGTCTGGGAAGAGGTAGAAGGCTCCCTCAGGCTTTGGGCAGTTGATCCCCTCGATCTCGTTTAGGCGTTTAACGAGATACTCCCTCCGCCTATTATACTCCTCAGCCATCTTCTTTATCGGCTCCCATGGGCCTGTCAGGGCTGCGACTCCGGCCACCTGAACGTGGGCCGTCGGGCAGAGAACCATGTTGCCCTGTATCTTCAGCATCTGCTCGACGAGGCCTCCTGGGGCGATGAGGTAGCCGAGCCTCCAGCCGGTCATGGCGAAGGTCTTTGAGAAGCTGACCACCACGACGGTTCTCTCCTTCATCCCAGGTATGGAGGCCATGCTCACATATCTTCGACCATCCCAGACAAACTCGCTGTAGATCTCATCGGAGATGACGAGGAGGTCATGTTCCTCAGCCAGCTCGGCTACGCCCTTAAGCTCCTCCTCGGTGAAGACCGTTCCCGTCGGATTATTTGGGGAGCAGAGGATGAGTATCTTCGATCTATCCGTTATCCGGGCCTTAATCTCCTCCAAGTCGAGGTGGAAGCCCTCAGCCTTCAACGCGAATCTCACCGGTTTTCCGCCGAGGAATCTCACCGTTGGGACATAGACTAGATAGCTTGGATCGGGGATGAGAACCTCATCTCCAGGCTCAACGGTGCAGGCGAGGGTGAGATACAACGCCTGCTGACTTCCAGGGGTGACTATAACCTCCTTCTCAGGGTCGACCTCGACGCCGAACTTCTTATAGTAGGCCGCTATGGCCTCCCTGAGCTGCGGTATCCCCTGAGTCGGCGTGTAGTGGGTCACCCCTTCCTTCAGAGCCTTAACGGCTGCCTCGACGATGTGGCTTGGCGTCGGGAAGTCTGGGTCTCCACCTGCGAGGACTATGACATCCTTCAGCATCATCAGGGCCGCCGCAAGCCTCCTAATCAGCGAGGGCTCCATCTCCCTCAGAATCCCTCTAGCCCACCGCTCGCTCATGGGTTTCCCTCCCCATGGAGTCGTTGTGGCCCTATTAAAGCTGTCGAGTCCTATTCCTCCACTCTCCAAGTCTACGCTCAGCCTCAGCCCTATGGGCCTCCACCAGGCTTGGGAGCCTCCTCACCAGCTCCAGATTCTCCTCCATCCTCCCCCTATATAGCTCTCCAAGCCTTGGGTGGAGCTCCTCCAGTAGCCTAAGGCATCTCCGACCCATTGAGACCGCCTCTGGACAGAGAGGGGTGCAGGGGAAGAAGTAGGAGACGAAGTAGGCCATGGCATTCGCTTCGCCCTCCTCCAGCTGTCTATAGGCCCTCTCCTCAACCTCTAAGCCCATGGCTCTCTCCCTGGCGTATCGCTCCACGCAGCATTGAGGGTATCCGAGGAGTCCACCCATCTCCATCACCCAATCGGCTTCCAGCTCCTCTGGGTATGCCAGATATATGCCGAGGCCTCTGGGCCTCTTCAGGGCTTCCCTCCTCAGCTTTTCCCTCCTATTCATCAGCCTCCTCAGCTTCTTCTCGACGCTTCTCTCCCTGTATAGGTAGAGCTCCCTAACCGTCGGCCTCACCTCATCTATACGCCATCTGAGGCCGAGGCGCTCAGCCCATCTTATATGGGCCTTATACTCCTCCGAGTTCTCAACCACCTCTCTGTAGGCTCTCCGCATGGCCCTCTTCACATCCCTTATGGCACCTCTATCCCCCCTCCTAATCCTAAGGAGGGTTGGATAGATCATCTCGTCGATTATTCTCCCCATCTCCCTTCCACTTGGGAGCTCGGCGGGTATCGTTATCTGGGAGCAGGGTCTGACGCCGAGGTAGACGAGTAGATAGTCCTCCAGCTTCACGCCGATCCTCAGCCTATCATCCCCTAGGAGCTCCTCAACCTCCCCCTCATCTAACCTCTCCACATTTAGAGTGTCATCTAACTTCCTAATAGCTGATGTGAAAACAAAGGGGGTTTTAGGCCCTTTGGGTTACATGGGTGCTATCTTCAGGACTTGGAGGAAGAACTGCGCCCTGCCGGAGAGCATCGCCATCCTGAAGAGGACGGTGTTGCCGAAGTAAGCTCCCAGGCCGATCATGATGATCCAGCGTCCAAGCCTCGTCGCATAGCCCATTGCACCCCTATGCTCCCATGTCAGGACGAAGTACATGACGGCGCAGATGGTTCCTATGGCTATGTAGATGTAGTTCCACCAGTCAACCGCCCCAGCGCCGGTGGCTGGCGGGGTGATCGTCGAGATCACCTGGTTTAAGATGTTTGGTATGAGGACTCCCCTCATACCGAGGCCGAAGCCGGCTCCTACGAGAACGGCGATCGGATATCGGCTTATCCATCTATATCTGGCGCTGAGGAGGAAGTACATCATGAAGCCGAGGACTATGGGTATGATGTAGTCTAATCTCCCCTTCATCAGTGGTGGTGCAACCATGTTTATCGTCGTGGTTATCGATGTTCTAACGAGCATTATCGCCAGCATAACGCCTATATATGTGTGCTCGGCGAATCTGAAGACTGGATTCTCCTTGTACAGCGGATAGCTGTAGATCATCAACATCAATAGCCATGCAACCCATAGGCCGAATACATCAGCTGGAGCCGTTGGATATGGCATGGCTACTTCCTCCTGCTTGCGAAGTATCCTATGTTGGCGAGTATCACCGCTATGACGACGAGGATGTGAGAGATATTGATGGCTCCCATCCTGATGGTCGCCTCAGCGGGCTCTCCAATGAGCTTCTCCAATTCAGCTCCACCTCTGACTCCAACGCTCATGCCGAAGAGGACTCCAGACCTGTAGTAGGGCATGTAGCTGGAGCCTAGCATCGCGATCCCTATCTCGGCGACGGGAGTCCCATAGGGGATGCGCCACTGCCTGATGTAGTAGTCGCAGACGTCGCCAGTATCTCCGGAGAGGACTAGTTTGATATCCGTCGCCTTGTCGACGTTCTTCATCATCGGAATCTCGTCGAGGGGCGTCCCATAGTTGTCCGTCTTGAATATGCTTCTAATCGAGGCGGCGAGCTGGGCTACAGCCGCCTCCTGGTAGGGGTAGTATCCAAGGTAGACGTAGTCCTCGCCATACTTCAGGTTCTTGAAGTAGTCCTCGCATCTCCTCAGAACCTCTTGGTATGTCATGTCGACGTCGTAGTAGGCTCCCCAGAAGATGATCTTGGCGCCTTCCTTTATCAGGAGCTTTGTGCAGGCGGCGAAGGCTGGCATGCACTCAGGCCAGGCGTCCACTCCGAAGGCTATGTTCATCACAACTACGTCTCCAGGCTCCACCATCTCCTTTATGCCCTCATAGAGGTCTCTGGTGGATGGGCTGATGGCGATGGGGAAGACTATTGGATGGATGAAGGGTATCATCAGGCCGATGAATAGTATCCAGTAGAAGACCCTGCGATCGATCCTCGCCAGCTTCTCCCAGAAAGTGAGCTCCTCCTCACTCATTCACCAGCCACCTCCCCGTAGAATCCTCTCTCCCTTCCTAGGAGGGCTCTGAATCCGTAGGCGAGCATACCGAAGGCTGCGACGATTAGGAAGCATCTCATCGCTGGAGCCTGACCATAGTCGAGGAACCATCGGCCTATCACCGGTATTCCACCCCAGATGACTCCCCCTATAGGGGCGTTGGTTAGGATGACGAAGCAGCCTGCGATGAGTAGCAGGGCCGCATCTATGTTCCTCGCCCTGAAGGCTCTGTAGGCGGCTGAGAAGATGTAGAAACCGGTGATGGCGTATAGGGTCTGGCCGAGGCTTGTGTATGGCCATCTGAACAGCCAGTTGTAGAGTGGATTCTTCATGGCGTCATGAGTCGTCACATACCCAGCCAATCCGCTGAGGATCGTGATCAGGAAGATGATCCATAGCCAGATGCTGAAGGGCCATACCCCAGCTCTTCTCTTCTGGATGTTCTTAGCATGCTCTGATAGTAGCCTGACAGCTCCAAGGCCGAGGGATATGTTGGCGATGATCGTCGCCCATGTTCGCAGCTCCTCAGCGACGTTCCATGTGCCTACGAAGAAGAACTCTATGAACATTATGACTGTGACTATGGCGGTTATGAGGTAGACAACCTCCCTCCTCAAAACCTCAGCCATTTTCACCACCTCAAGGCATTTATCAGCACTGGATTCCTGGCGAAGCCGAGTAGGAAGCCGATGATCATCAAGGCGATCAATATGAACTTCATTATGTCCTCACCTCTAAGGCAGCCGAGGATGTCGGGATCCTTGCTTATTGAGGCTCCGGCGGCGTATAGCTCCTCGGCCAGTAGGACGTAGTCGCAGGTGGCGACGAGGAAGGGCATCTGGTGGGTGTTGGCGGTTCCACCGATCTGGAAGGCTCCGATGGTGTTACCGCCCTCGCCCATGACGACGGATTCATAGTAGAAGCCTCCTATCAGGAAGTTTGTTGCAGGCCTCTCCCTCTGGAAGTAGCCGAGGACGGCCGTCAGGTATGGTGACTGGCCGGCGATGAAGTGTATCATATCTGGGGAGAACTCCTCGGGCTTCCCCTCAGCCATATAGGCTGTTCGCAGCGTCTCCTCGGTGAGGGGGAGCGCCGTCGGGATGGGCATGAAGACATCTAGCTTCACACCCGTCCTGGCGCATTCCCTCGCTATGTAGCCAAGGATGCTTATAGCTGCCAGAACCTGTGGACCCTGCGTCGGGTCGTTTAGGTCTCCCGCGATGCCGGGTGTGAACATCACCGGCCTACCCATCTCAGCGGCCCTGCCGATTCCCTCCGGTATGGCGGCCATGGGTGGCAGCGTCCTAACCGGAATCTCCCTTCCCTTTCTCCCGAGGTACATGAAGACGTAGAAGAGTATGTAGGAGAGCACCAGTATCACGAGGGCCATCCCTCTGCCTGAGATAATGATGGCCATATTCTCTTCCTCCTTTTTCACCATCTAGGGGCCTTAAGACCCCTAGACAGCTGATATAGATGAATTTACATTATATATTTAAATTTTCACAGATTTTCTTTTTCTTTCACCTATAAAATTAGGTAATAAGAAGGGGATATACTTACTCCTCGATGATCTCCACATTCGCCCTTGGCACGGTAACTATTCTACCATCCTCAAGCTCTACCTCCAGAACTCTCACATATGATTCTGTCTCCACCTGCTGTAGATCTATTGGCAGGCTGTGCACTCGGCCTATAGCTCCGAAGTAGGGCGCCCTGATGATGCGCACAGGGGTTCCAGGAACCATGCCAGCCGCCAACTCGTCGCCGCTCTTCTCCTCGTAGAACTCGCTGTGGGGTATGATCACCTCAGGTCTCATGACGCCAGCCCTTATCTGTGTCGCACCATTGGCCGCAGCCCTGTAGCCCTCGAAGCTCTTGAAGAGGTTGAAGGCTCTCCGACTCATCCGCAGCTTGCCGAAGCCCTCGGTGATTATCAGCGTAAGCCCCACCTCCTCGTGTCCCGTGATGGCTACACCGATCTCCTCGCCCATGAACTCAGTTAGGTCTCTATGCCTTATGCCCCCAGCGACGATGCAGGAGACCCCGACTTCCACGCCCTTTCTCAGGGCGTCTAGGGTTACTAGGGATCCTCCTATGAGTATCGCCCCCTTATCATCATCCGATATATGATCTGCGGTGAGCTCCTCATCCGGTGAGTCGACGGCCATCTTTATGACTCCATGCGTCTCGCCTCCGATGCCGAAGATTCCCTGTATGAAGGCGGCGTTCGTCTCTATGACTGCACCCTCATTAGGCAGCACCTCTACGACCTTTCCAGGTATATATGCGTCCACCTCCAGTGGGATGGGCGGCTTCCTTATAACCACCTGTCCTGTGATGTCGGAGATGGATTCGATGACTCCGTCGACGGGCGCGGTGACATCTCTCTTTATTAGGCCGAAGAAGGCTCGATAGTGGGCTATGACTTCTCCCTCCTTCACCTCGTCGCCTATCTTCTTCGTCATATATCTTGGGACGTCCTCCGGCTCGACGCCTAGCAGTATCGCCACTTTAACGATCTCCGGCTCTCCAGCCAGCTCGGTTCTAGCGATGATCGTCTTGAAGTCCACCTCGTCGCCCTCCTTGACGAGTACTTTCCCAGGTATGGGGAGTCTCCTCGTCTTCCTCACCAGCATCGCTCTCTTAACCTTCAGCCCTGGGGTGTAGGCATAGGCCTCCTTTGAAACCCTCTTCCCCTTAGCCTTCGACATCTCACACCAACTCCTTCAGCTTATCCTCCGGATACATATCGATGTCGAGGAACCATTTAAGCAGGGTCTCCTTCCGTTCCTTGTCATTCTCCGGCAGCTGTAGGGGTCTACCCCTTGCGTCGAGGAGTATGCCTACGACGCCTCCCATGGCTGTTCCCTCCACCCTCTTTCCAGGCCCCCTCCCAACGTCGAATCCTCTCCTAGGCGATATGGTCACCTTCGCCTCCTCCCTCTCCGGCAGCTCTATACGCTTGATCTCTCCGAAGTGCATCTCCTCCGTCAGGGTTTCCCCATTCGGCATCTCGATCTCAACGGTCATAACGGGGTCGCCCTTATTCGCCACGCCCCTAGGCGCGATGACTGTTCCAAGCCTGACGAGGCAGTCCTTGTCGAAGATCTGCCATGCGGCCTCTGGGTAGACGGTTGAGAGGACTCCGAGGTGGGGCATCATGAAGACGCTGTCTTGGAACATCCATGTGATGCCCTCGGGCTGGAAGGCGTCTGTGAGGACGAGCATCGACTGGACTCGGCGTGGGGCGTGGCTCAGCAGCCCGCCGGTTCCGGCGATTATGTCGATCTTCATCAGGTCTATGTAGGTCTCGGCCAGCGCCTGCTCGAACATGTCGCTTATCGTCCTCTCTATCTTAGCGCCCTTAAGCCTCGTAGCTATGGTCTTGTGATGCTCCAAGCCGAGTCTCAGCGCCTCACGGGCGACGGAGTGCTCGACAATGAGGTCGTCGAGGGTCTGGGGGATCGTCGTCGGCCTGATCATCTTGTTCATCAGCCTGCTCGCCACCTCCTCCTCATCCATGTCGAAGGGTAGCCAACGCATTATGTTCTTGATGCCCGCCGTCTTCATCACGTTACAGATGCTATAGCTCATACCCAGGTTGGCGCTGACGCTCCTGACGAACTTACCCTCGAAGACGGAGTAGACGTTAGTCGTAGCCCCTCCGAGGCCGACGCCTAGGACATTCTTCTTAAAGACCTTGGCGATGAGCTGCATCGCCATACCCTCACCTGCGGGCGTCGGCATTATGTCGACGTCAGTCCACTTCATCAGCTTCAAGTATCCAGGTGCATGGCTCATGACGTGCTCCATGAAGAGCTCATGGATCGCCCTCCTCGCGGGCTCGGTGTTCTCCACCTCTAGGACGGGTCTGATGTTGTCGACGATGGTGAGCGCGAATACGTCGCCTAGCAGCTTCTTTATCTGAGGCCTCAGATCCTTGTTTCCGGCGTAGACGATGGGGAGCTTATAGCCTAGGCCAAGCCTGGGCTTCGGCTCAGCCGCCTTTAGCATCTCGGCTATCTCCATCACATGGGTTGTTGCTCCGCCGTCGGTTCCTCCGGCGAGGAGAATCATATCGGGTCTAAGGCTTCTAATCCTCTGAATCTTCTTATAGATCGGCCTCCCATCATCCTGGGCGATGACGTCCATGACGATGGCTCCTGCTCCCAAGGCGGCCCTGTTGGCGCTCTCAGCAGTCATCGTCTTTATGAGGCCTGCCACCATCATCTGTAGGCCTCCACCAGCGCTGCTCGTTGTACAGTATAGGTCTACGCCTCTCTCACCGTCGAAGGGGACGACTATGCCGCTTCCATCCTCCGCGAGGATCTTATGTCCTGTGAGCTCCTCCACCTCCCTCACGGCGTTCCTTACTCCGAGGGTTACATCCTCGTAGGGCGCCTCAACCGTCGTCGGCGCCTCACCTGCTATGACGAATCTCCAACCCTCCGGCTTACGCTCGAAGAAGCGGGCCTTAGTCGTCGTGCTACCGACATCCGTCGCCAGAATATACTTCATCTCCTCCTTAGGCTTCCTAAGCCTCGCCATCGCGATCCTATATTAACCGAAAGGGTCTTCCTTAAATCTTTAGTGAGGAGATCCCATTAGATGGGCACCGAGGAGCTCTGGAGTCTAAAGGCTCCCAGAATCGTTGTGGAGCCTCCAGGTCCTAAGGTGAGGGAGATACTTGAGGCCGCTGGCCTCCCCCCTTCGGCCTATAGGCATCCACTGGCGGCTGAGGCTGGGGGGATATGGATCAGGGATCCCGATGGAAATATCTTTCTAGACTTCATCTCCAGTCGATGCGTCGTCAATATTGGCCATCGCCATCCAAGAGTTATGGAGGCCCTACGCCGCCAGATGGATAGGGTGACCCATGGCTGGGTTGAGGAGAGGCATAAGCTGGATAGGGAGCTGGCGAGGATAACCCCCGGGAGATTTGAGAAGAGGGTTTACTACGCCTTAACCGGCTCGGCGGCGAATGACTGCGCCCTGAAGCTGGCGAGGTGGGCTACGGGTAGGCCCTATGTTATCGCCTTCGCAGGAGCCTTCCATGGCATGACCTATGGAGCCCTCAGCCTAAGCTCCTATAAGACGTGGATGATCAGGGGGTTCGGCCCAAATCTCCCTGGAGTCTATCATATGCCATATCCAAACTGTTATCGATGCCCCTTCGGCTTAGAGCATCCAGACTGCGACCTCAGATGTCTCCATTACATAGAGGACTACGCCTTCAAGAGTTATCTCCCACCGGATGAGGTGGCGGCCGTCTTCATCGAGCCGATAGCTGGAGATGCTGGATGGATCGTTCCCCCCGATGGCTATCTTCAGGGCCTAAAGGAGCTCTGTGAGAGGTATGGCATCCTCCTCGTCGCGGAGGAGGTTCAGACGGGCTTCGGTAGAACGGGCCGCTGGTTCGCCTGTGAGCATTGGGGCGTTGAGCCTGACATAATCATCTTAGGTAAGGCCCTTGGAGGAGGCGTCCCCCTCAGCGCCGTAGTCGCGAGGGCGGAGCTCCATGAGCGGGATGGGGAATACTTCAGGCATGGCCACACCTTTAATGCCTTTCCCCTGGGATGTGCAGCCGCCCTGGCTAACATCGAGGTGATAGAGGAGGAGGGCCTCATCGAGAGAGCTGAGAGGCTTGGAGCCTACCTGATGAATAGGCTTAGGGATATGATGGAGAGGCATTGCTCGATCGGAGATGTGAGGGGTAAGGGCCTTCTCATAGGCGTTGAAATAGTTGGGGATAAAGCCTCTAAGAGGCCTGATGTCGAGGCCGCCGACAGGATATGCGCCGAGGCCTTCAAGAGGGGTCTATACATCATCAGGATGGGATCCTATGGGACAGGTGTTCTAAGGGTTGCTCCACCCCTCGTCATAACGAGGGAGCAGCTTGATGAGGCCCTCAGAATCCTCGATGAGTCTGTGGGGGCCGTGGAGATCTAGGCTTTAGAGGAAGGGGATTAGACGCCTCCAACCCCTCTTTTTTCCCTCGTGTTCAGATGCTTCAGTCTCCTTGGTCTCCTCGATCTCTCTGATCTCCTTGGTTTTAAACTCCTCCTCTCTCGACATCTCCTCAAGAATCGTTATTAGACGCTCTATATTCTCCCTCTTCTCGAATATTCTGAAGAACTTCTCCCCGCTTATGCTGATCTCCTCTCCGAGGGCTGGTAGGAAGGGGGAGATGAAGAACTTTCCAAGTTCTCCTCCAACATATACGAGGGGTTTGAAGCTCTCGAGGAATAGTATCGCGGCGGCGTCCATCCCATATTTATGGATTACGCTGGCCACCTTTCTGATAACTCTCTCCTCCTCCTCGGGGGTTATCTCCAGTTTATCCCACCAGAACAACTCTTCCAGAATCACCTCCCCAACGATGTGTTATAAAGTTAACCGAAGTAGAAAAAGGGTTGGCCCTTTGTTAATGGATGATGCCCAGCCAATCCCTCAATAGGAATATGATCCTCCCCTGATACATCGAGAACCTCGTCATTATCGTGTTTCCGAAGGCTCCTCCGAAGGCTGCGAGCATCATCCATCTTCCTATCCTCGGAATCCAGCCTGCAGCTCCTCTATGTATCCCCTCGTATGTGAAGATGAAGTGCGTTAGAGCCGTGATGGTTCCAACGAAGACTATTATGTTGTTTAGGGTTCCAAGAGGCGTCGTCGCTATTAGGGGCTTAGCCGTAGCTGCGATCTGCTTTACAAAGTCTGCGTGGATTGCCCCCCTAATAGATATGCCGACTCCTATCCCGACGAGGAAGGCGATTGGATATCGGTATATCCAGTAGTATTGGGGGTGATATCTCGTGTAAATGAGGATTCCAAGGATTATCGGAATCCAGTAGCTAGGCTCTCCACCCACTATATGCGTCCACCCATAGAGGACGACGTTCTTAGCCCCCATAACTATGGCATGCCCAGCCGCAGCCCCTATGAAGGTATACTCGGCGAATCTGAAGAATATGTTATCTCTGAAGGCATAGCTTGTTGCGACTATGGTGAAGAAGGCTGCGATCCAGACGCCAACATCCGTTGAAACCATCAACTCTCACCCTCCTTCTTAGATAATCTGGCGCCCCAGTAGGAGATGTTCCCGATAGCGATGAAGATGAGGACGATGGTCTGAGTTGCGCTTAGGATGTCCGTCGCCCTCAGGGCGTCTCCTGGGTGGTGAGTCATATACTCCATGTCGGCTGCGCCCTTAATACCGTCGAGAATCCCCTTGAGGGCCCCCGCGTCATAGTATGGCTTTAGGGATGGGGTCATCATGCTTAGGAAGCCGCCTACGACGGTAAGTTTATACCTGCTATAAGCCTGGTAAACCCATCCCTCAGCGATGCCGCCATCCGTAGTCAGATATGCTACGAGGTCATAGCTCTCAGGGCCCTTAACCTCCTTCAGCAATGGTATCTGATCTATGGGTGTTCCATAGTAATCCTCCTTCACGGCTGTATGTATGTCGCCGAGGACGGCTGCCATAGCTGTCTGTGCGCCGGCTATGTATCCGAGGAATACATAGTCCTTCCCATATACAGCTCCATAGTTCTTCTCAGGCTTCACCTTCTCCATGATCAATGGATACATCATTGAACCCTCCAGCGCCGTCGCCATGATGATTATCTTCAGATGCTTCTCGAACATTTGGTGGAGGGCTGCGACGGCGCATGGGCCGAGGGTTGGATAGCCCCCTGAGCCGAATCCTATGTCGAAGAGGACTATCGATCCCTCTGGTAGGGAGTCGACGGTGTTATACCAGTCCTTAGACATCTTCCCAACCATTATCGGCAGCCCGAAGGGTCTGATCGCTGGAACTATCATCGCTATCAGAACGATCGTCAGGACTATCTCCCTCGGGAGAGCCGCCAACTTCTCCCACGCGGACATCTCTACGCCCTCCCCAAATATCCCCTCTCCAATCCCAGGATGGTTCTGATGCCGAGAACTACTGCGCCTATGCCGACTCCGATCCTTATGCCCCTATAGGCTCCACTTATAATCGTCTTGAATATCCACTCCCTAGTGTAGAAGAATCCTGGGAAGGCGGCTGGGAATATCGGGGTGTTTCCGAAGACGACGAAGATGGCTGTTAGGAATAGGAATAATGAGTCGATGTTCCTTATCCTTAAGACCTTGTAGGCTCCCATAGCCATGTAGAAGCATAGGGATGAATACATTGTTGCGCCGAGGGGGAGCATTATGGCGTTGTATATCCACTTATACTGCCAGCTTGCATCGAACTTCCCAGTTGATAGGCCGACTACGACGAATACTATCAGCATGAATAGGAGCCATCCACTTAAGGGCCATAGCTCCCCCCTTTCAGCTATACGCTTCCCATGAACTCTGAATAGGTTGACGGCTCCAACTCCCAGGGCGAAGGCGGTGACGACGATCCCCCAATTCTTCAGAACCGTGAATGTCCCCCTTATAGCTGGGACAGTTGTGTAGAAGTCGAGCACAGCTATCACGCCAACTATAAAGGTTATTAGAAGGGGGATATACTTCCTCACAACCTCCGACATATTCCCACCTCATATACTCATAAGCTGTGAGACCCATGGGAGACCTGCCGT
This sequence comes from Candidatus Bathyarchaeota archaeon, assembly GCA_021161045.1. GTDB lineage: Archaea > Thermoproteota > Bathyarchaeia > TCS64 > B23 > B23. Next base: position 2,533 of record JAGHBJ010000104.1, on the reverse strand, counting down.
AGCCAGTATCGCGCCGATGACCCCGAGGATTATGGCGGCTATCTTATACCAGTCCTGGCAGGCGATTGAACCTGTTTGGAGGGGGTCTCCAGATAGGTAGGCTCCAGCTGCGAATATCTCCTCACCTATTAGGACGTAGTCGCAGACGGCTGCGAAGAAGGGTAGCTGATATAGCCTCGCCGTTCCCCCGATCTCTAAGGCTCCCAATCTATCGAAGGTCTCGGCGAACATCATAGACTCAGCCCAGAAGGGGCCAACCATTATTACGGAGGCGGGCTTCAACCTCGAAGCCATGCCGAGTATTCCGCTGGCCCAGGCGAATTGGGTTCCTGAGAGATAGGGGAGCTGCTCATCTACGTTTAGCTCCTCTATCTTACCCTCAGCTAGGTATCCCTCCCTAACCATCTCTATGGCTACGGGCATCACGTCAACCGATGCCTGTGGGGCGTATAGCTTCGCCCCAAGCCTTGCACATAGATGGGCGACGTAGTTTAGAACCGATAGTCCAGCAACTGTTTGGGTTGCATATATGTCGGTGAACGTCCCCATCCCTATTATGTCGAATACGGGTCTACCCATCTCAACGGCTCTGCCTACTGCCTCCTCCATGGCGTCTAAGGCTGGCAGCCGCCTGATCTTCACCTTACCCCTCTTTCCAAGCTCGATTCCGAGGTAGGTGGCGATCCAGGCGAGTATGAAGGCGATGAAGGCTACAATTCTCCCGCTTGTCAGAATCCCCATGTCCTTTCCCAGAAATCATATAAATATCGATAATTAATATAAGTTTTTATATGAAGAGTGAAGAGAGGAAAGTACGGGATTATATAGGTGGAGCATCACTCATATTTGGTATAGCTGTCCTAACATCTCAATTCCTCGGACTATATTATGGGTCGATGGAATTTAATCATTTTAAACAGCATGATATAGGTATGGTATACACCGCCTTTATATCGTCACATTTAATTGGAGGGGTGTTAGGTGGATTCCTCGTATCGAGGAGGAGGGATGAGGGACTCATCAGGGCTGGATTGATGACCGCTCTGATCGCATATGTCATCGAGTATATCTATCACCTCATCTTCGAGAGGGCATTCCCAGGGCATCTCGAGGCCTTAATAGCCACTCTAATAGGTGGATTCATCGGAGGTCTATTGGCGTTAACCCTCAGACGGATGTCCGCTCCCTCTCCTCCCGATTCTCCTCTTTAATGCTAAGTATGCCCCCGCGACGCTTCCCATGATCAGGCATATGAGGAGGGCGGTGGAGAAGCCCCAGTCGGGCTTTGGGGAGAAGGAGAGCATGAAGAGTATGGAGAGGAGCCATGAGAGGAGCGCCGTCTTAAGCCCAACTATAAGATGCCTCCTATCAGCCCTAAGGCAGACGAGGTAGGAGGATGTGAAACCCGCCACGAGATATATCAGATAGGAGGCATTCGCCAGGATCGTTATCGGAGCCCTGTATAGCAGTGGTATATGACCCATCATCATGCTCCAGATCCATATGAAGCCGTTTGCGAGCATCGCACCAGCCATGTAGTCGTTGAGACTTGGCTTAGAAATCCCCTCAGCCAACTCTCCTCATATGAGAGGAAGCCTATAGAGATAAAAGCCCCTCCATCCCCTTTTTTAACCCCTATGAGAGGAGGGATATGACTTGAGGGAGTCGGCTAAGAGGATGAGGGAGTATCTCGCGGGGGGAGTCATAGCCCTCGGCATAAACCTCCTCATGCTTCAGGTTATAGCCTTCTCCCTTGGAGCTCCAGGCCTCGGATGGGGAGGTCTCATCGATCGATGGAGCTGGCTACTCATCCCATTCATAGTGATTCACACGGTGGGGGGAATTGTGGGTGGATATCTCGTAGCCCTCAGAAGGGTTGGGGAGTCCTTCACTCCAGGCGTTGCCACAGCCCTCATAGCCTACATCCTCGAATACATCTATCAACTGCTCTTCGAGGGCTCCTTCCACGGCAGCCTATGGGCCATCATCTGCCTCGTCGGCGGAGGGGTATTCGGCTCCCTTCTATCCGAGTCCAGAAGAATTGGGGAGATGAGGGAGAGTATAAAAAGAATCCAGAGGGCCCTTGAGGCGGTTAGGCCTCATCTCATGGAGCTATATGGCTCAGCCGACGTCCAGCCCAGGGAGCTCCTCGAATATCTCACAGGTTCGACAACGACCGGTGACGGGATAACCCTCGGGGAGATCCTTGGGAGCAGATATCTGATGGTTCATGAGGCCGTTGAGGTGATGGAGCTGAAGAGGATGGGCGTGACGGTGGATCGTTGGACGGCTGTCAGACATCCATCGGAGGTTTATAAGGCCCATCTGAGGGCGGCTGAGGTGGAGCTCCTCCTCGCCGAGGGGGAGGGAGACGAGCGGTGGCTTGAGAGGAGGCTTAGGGATGTGGAGAGCTGGCTTCAAGACCCAAAGCTGCCCAAACATCTTAAGGCGAGATGTGAGGGGCTGTTGAGGAGGTTTAGGCAGAAAAAGGCTGGGGCTTACAGCGATAGGCTGGAGGAAGCGGAATGGTCTT
>JAGHBJ010000015.1 GCA_021161045.1 Candidatus Bathyarchaeota archaeon | reverse complement strand
GTTTATGAGATGCTCCCTCTCCCTCTCAGGCTCTATTCGAACCCTCCTCAGCCTTATGACCAGCTCACTCATCCTCCACCACCTCCATCAACAGGCGCTCCAACTCCGCCCTCGAAGGCCTCCCAGCCCACCTCCCAAGAGCCCTAAGCCTCCTCGCCACCCTGATAAACAGCCTCAAATCCAGGATGAGACGCCTCGTAGAGCCCCTCATCTGATGGAAGAGAACCCTAAGAGTCGGAGTCTCCACCCCAGACTCCAGCCACCCCTCAAGAAGCTCCCTCTCCCTATCCGTGAAGATATACCCCCTCATCTATAACACCGTTATAATTTTTCCATCATGTTAATGGATCCATTAACATGAGAACCCCCACCCTCCATCCAGTCTCTGCACCAGTAGAGGTAGGCCTTCGTCTGACTCAGAACATTAAGCCTCCTAAGACATCTCGATAAAGCCTCCAAATCGGCCTCGCCGAGCCACTCGCTCATCTGATGCCTCCTGATGAAGGCTCCATATCGGTCTGTTGTTATCAGCCTCCTATACAGATAGGGCGCCACGGTGAGTAGGGCCTCACGCACAGCCTCCAAACCCTCTGGGCTTAGACTCCTCAACTTATGGAGGTTGTAGCGTTCCGAGGCCATGAGAACCGGATCGAAGCCCAGCCTCCTGAGCTTCTCAATAGCCTTCCAAACCGTTGGATGAGGCTCCTGTTTGGTGATCAGCTTCATGCCGGCCTTCTCGGCGAAGGGGTTATACTGAGCCATCACGGCGATAAGCTCCACATGGCGTCGACCCACGAGAGGCAGGGTCTCCTTTACGAGGCGTATTCCTAGGCCTATGCTCCTATACTTCGGATGCACTATCACCCTGCTGATGACGGCCCAATCCCTGTTAAGCTCCTTCAGGCTCGGCTGGTATCCGACGGCTTCTCGACGGCCTTTGGCTGTGAGTCCAGGGTAGGCGTAAACGATGACGCCGATGAGCTCTGACCCCCTCTCCATGCAGTAGATTTTGATGGGGACCCCAGGTCTCCCCGTATGCCTGTAATGCAGTGGAGCGAGGCGCTCATAATCCCTAAGGCTTCCCTCCCTGATGGTGATGTCCTCAATGACGCTGCACCTCGGTGCAGGCTGATTAGGCCTATACTCTATGCTGACTTCCTCTCCCCAGCCCTTATGGATGCGTATCGAGGGGTTGAGGTCCTCTTCGAGGTCGGTGTGCGTCGTCGCAGCGATTAGGGTGGCTCCCACTCGTCGAGCCTGCTTCTGAATGTTGTAGGCGACGATCCTGGCTGTCGTTCGGTCAAGCGTCGAGCAGAATTCGTCGCATATCCAGTAGGGCTTACCGCTTTCAAGGAGCTTAGCTAACTTGAATCTGTATAGCTGTCCATCGCTCAGCTCACTGGGTCTCCGGAGGAAGAGAAATGCATCGTTGAGGCCGACTCGGCATAGGAGCCTCAATCCCTCCTCGAAGGTGGCTCCTATCTGCTCTATTAGGGGCCGGTCCTCATCCCAGGCGACCTCGTCGATATCTATGGCCTCCTCACCAAGGTCCTCCTTGATGGCCTTTAGGAGAGCCGATTTCCCTGAGCCGCTGTCTCCGGTTATATAGACTATGTCCCCCTGCTTCAGGTGGAGCTCGAAGTCTCGATAGATTGTGAATCTATGCTCCTCGTCTATGCCGAGGCCGAAGGCTTCAGCCACCTTTAGGGTGCGCTCCGTCAGCGGCGTCTTAGTTGAGAACTCTATGGTGTAGACGTAGCAGCCTCGCTGGGCATCCCATCGGCGTTGTTTGATTCTCGCTGTTGTTTTGGCCCTCAGCCTCATCCATGTCTCCCCCATAGGGCTCCGAGGACTGTTCCGATGACGAGCATTATTCCGTTGAAGATGGAGTCGCTCCACTGATGGAATGTCAATAGGTAGAGGGCTTCGAGGATTGATAGGGCGAGGAGGATGAGAAGGGTGAGCGCTATAGTGTAGACCATCGCCTCGCTGGGAGACTCCTCTATAACCCTAACCCTCCTGAGATGCCCCCCGTCGAAGATGACTCTACGCCTGGTAAGCATCCTCCTCAGCCAATCTAGCATGGAGCCTCACCCAGTCCGAGTTCCTATACTGAAACCTCCTCAGCCTCACCCTCCTCGTGATGCTGAGAACCTCCCCGATCACCTTCGAGGTCTCCTCCCTAGGCATCAGCAGTATGATCTCCTCGATGAGCTCCAGGGGTATCCTCGTCGCACCCCACTCCCCCTGAGCCTCCACCACATCCTTACCCAGGAGCATCATCCTCCTCCGCCTACCCGAGACGCCGAGGTAGACACCCCAATCCTTGACATAGACCTCAGGCCTCGCCTCATGCTCCCTCAACGGAGCCTTAACATCGCTGGCGTCGATCCACCTCACCAAGATGAGGTCTCCCCTACGAAGCTCCCCCAAGCTAACCCTCCTCATACGATGACCACCTCCAAGTCTCCCCGACGCTCCAGCCTCAGCTCCCGCTCCAGCAGCCGTCTCAGCTCGGAGGAAAGCGCATATCGACCGCTCTCCAACAGAACCCTCGTGATGTAGCCCTCACTCCGATTGAGGATATGCTCCGCCTCAGCGATGATATAGATGACATTTAGCCCTAAGCTGGGGACGTCCACCTGAACTCTTCTACCCCGCTGGAGGTCTGGTGCGCCTATGACCGGCAGCATTATCCGGTCTGCGGCAACCTTCATCGCCTCCAGTAGGCCCTCCGCCAGGTCTCTGAGCAGCTCCAGGCGGTTCAGCCGTGCATCCTTATAGACGTAGGTATGCTCTGGTAGCTCCGAGGAGGCGTCTCTGACCTCAACCTTGAGGTTTTCGGCATACCAGTGCCATCCATCCCACATCACGTTGCCGTAGAGATTGCTGGGCCATACGGCTTCGAGGGCTATCCAGGTTACATCACTGAGGTCTAGGCTTCCGGTCTGAGCGAATCTCTGGAGGTCCACGTCGATGTGCGCCCACTCATTATTGCCGACGCCTAGATTGACAGCCTTATAGTAGCAGTTGGAGTTGTCGCTGCCGAATTTTATTGTGATCTCATCGCTGCTGGCTCCGCTCCAGGAGCCGTTGATCTTCACCCATAGCCTTAGACCCTTGTAGCCGGTGAGGTCTATGCTGGGGATTCGACGCCCCACCCTCCACCAGTTTAGGCTGTCATCATAGATCATCATCGCATAATCGCCTTCCTTCGCCATGTCATCGTTCTTCAGCTTCGGGTCTGTGCACTGACCGCACCACTCGATGCTCCAGAGGCCTACATCCTCGCAGTAGAGGTCCTCATGGGGATACTGAACCTCACCGCTGAGAACGATGATGCGATTAGCCAACTCATAGAGGTCTCGACCTCGTCGCACACCGGCGAGGAGGTTGACTCCCTCCTGGATCGTCGAGGAGCATAGGGGTCCCTCGTCTCGGGGTCTGAACCATAGGTCTTGTCCATAGCCGAGTCTCCACCTCCAGGCTTTGCCCGTCGTCTTCGAGGCGATGCTGCAGAGCTGGTCTAGGATGTCTGCCCTATGGCTTTCGATGTAGGTCTTCGATATATTGACGGGGTAGGGGCCTTTGCTGTAGACCTCCCATATCTCCTGGGCTGACAGCTCCCTGTTCAGGATGACGACCTCATCGATGAGGCCATCCCAGTATCCACGTCTATGGCCTATATACAACGGGGCTGTCGTCGATGTTATATGGTCGCTGACCCTATCCGTGGCCTCCGCTCTGAGCTCGCCGTTGATGTAGAGCCTCTGCCTCCCATCCCTGTGATAGGTGGCGGCTATGAAGAACCATCTATCAGCCTCTAGGATATCATTCACCCTGACCTGGCTCCAGTAGGTTGTGCCGTCAGCCTTTGTGAGGTTTAGCTCCCATCTCACGTCGTCGCCGTCTCTGATGAGGTTGTAGTAGTCCTTGTCGACGAAGCTGTGCTCCCCACCCCCAACCGAGGCAGGTTTAACCCATGCAATGACAGTGATCTCATGCTCAGGCATCAACTCAGGGCTGTGGCCACAGTCAACCAGGTCGTCGACGCCGTCGAAGCTGAGAGCCTTCCCATAGCGCCCCTCAACCCATGTGGCTCCATTTATGCTGCCATCATGTCCATATCCACTGCTGTCCTCAGCCACAGAGCCCTCCCCCTCGTCTAGATGCCATAGGCCGACGCAGCCCTCAGCTGAGGGAGGCTTCACACGGCTGGTGGAAATCTCTGGGAAATCCTCCACCACCCTCCTAACAGCCTCACTAAGCTCCGCCTGATCGAAGGCTATGCTCAACGTCGACGTATGCAACCTGGCCTGGAAGCATCGGCCTGAGGCTTCGATGATGTCTCCCGCCTTATGGCTGACCTCCTCTATGTAGCCTGCGAAGAGCTTCACTCCGTCGACCACTATGCGGATACAGTAGCCCTCCTCGAGCTCCTCATCAAACCATTCAGCCTCAAAGACATCCGGCTCATCCTCACGTTGATGAACCCTCAAGTTGATGAGATTCTGAGGTTGACCTGACTGCTCGCTGAGGAATTCATAGAAGTCGTAGGTGGCCTTCCGGCTTTCGCCCCCTCCAACTCCAAGGCGGATGCCAGTGATGACAGCTGAAGTGATGCCGCTTAGGTCTATGACCCTAAACCCATAGGTTGAGGGGGCGGATTCACTGATGGCTGTCAGCCATGAAGAGCCGTCGTAGAGCTCCACGTAGTAGTCTCCGTCTCCCCAGAGGCCGAGGATTAGATATCGATAAACAGAGGTGTCTATGCTGATGCCCGTCTTCTCTATGTAGCCTGATGTGTAGCCCGCCTTAACCTGGAGCTCCGCATAGTCTCCATCTACCTGGTTGAAATCTACCTGGTGAGCAGTCCAGCCCTCGGCGAAGCTGTCTTCACGCCCTCCGACGGCTCCAGGATTCCAGACGATGAACTTAACGCTTGGCACCTCGCCTCACCCTCTCCTTCAATTTCTCGATGAGATAGTCCATGAGACCGGCCTGATCCACGGCGTCGAGGATCGCATCTACAGCCTTCTCCCCATGCTCTTCGAGGAGTGGGTCTATGATCCTCCTGACTATGATCCATCGAAGCCCCTCATCGTCGACGAGGCGTCTCCACTTCACACGGCGTGGACCCATGGTGTAATCGTTGAAGCGTTCAACGGCTCCCAGCTTTGTCAGCCTTTCAAGAGCCTCGGCGATGACTCTATGCGATAGCTCGGTCTCAGCCTCGAGCTCCCTGGCTGTGAGAGGCCCTTTACCGAGGGCCTGGAAGACTTCTCGGTCAGCGCTCCTCAATCCCTTCATCTCTAAGTCTCCTCCTTGAGGATGATGGTGTAGCCGACGGCTCCAGGCTTCCCAGCTATGTGGCTGAAGCTCATACGTTCAATCCAGACCTGCTTAGGGCTGGTCTCTGAGCCGTAGCCGATGGTGTCGGCGTAGAACTCCTGCTTGGCCCCCGACTTCAATAGGCTGATGAGAGTATCTCGGTCTGAGTATCGATTCGCCCCTGTGAGCCTCCCAGTCAACGTGATTCTCAGCGGTCCATGGCCTACATAGCTGAGGGTGGCTCCCCCTCCATACTTCTGTCTCTCAGCCAGGT
>JAGHBJ010000050.1 GCA_021161045.1 Candidatus Bathyarchaeota archaeon | reverse complement strand
TGACCAGCACCGCCGTCCCATACTTCGGCAATGCCTCAGCGGTGACGGAGGACTTCCTCACCTTCTCCATCGCCGAGGCTGAGGCATTGCCGAAGTATGGGACGGCGGTGCTGGTCAACATAATCAATGAGCATGGCATATTCCCAACCCGAAACTTCCAGACTGGAGTCTTCCCGACGGCTAAGAAGATCAGCGGTGAGCGTATCGCCGAGGAGGTTTTGGTGAAGGAGAGGCAGAGGGAGGAGATATGCTGGGGCTGCCCAATAGGCTGTGCGAGATACACACGCATAGAGGAATCCCCCTTCACGGGGGAGGGCGGAGGCCCCGAATATGAGACCATATGGGCCTTTGGCTCCCAGACTGGGACGGATGACCTCGCAGCCGTCTGCAAGGCAAACTACCTCTGCAACGAGCTCGGCCTCGACACCATCAGCATGGGCCACACCATCGGAACCCTCCTCGAACTGGCGGAGAAGGGTAAAATCCCCGAGGAGGAGCTCCGAGGCCTTAAGGCTGAGTGGGGGAGCGGAGAGGCCATCGTGGAGCTGACCTGGCGGACAGCCTACCGCTCCGGCATAGGAGACGCCATAGCTGAGGGAGCTAAGAGCCTCGCGGAGCGATATGGGATGCCGGAGGCCGCCATGGTTGTTAGGGGGCAGGAGCTTCCAGCCTATGACCCAAGGGGAGCCCAGGGACATGGACTCGCCTACGCAACGAGCAACCGAGGAGGATGCCACCTAAGGGCCTACATGATCTCACCTGAGATCCTCGGCGTCCCAAGCCCCGTAGACCGATTCGAGACTGAGGGTAAGGAGAAGATGGTGAAGGAGTTCCAGGATGTCTCCGCCGTCGTCGACAGCCTCATCGTCTGCAAGTTCGACACTTTCGCCCTATGGCTTGAAGACCTCACATCGCTGCTGTCGGCCGTGACGGGGTGGGACTACACCCCTGAGGAGGTATACGCCGCTGGGGAGCGAATCTGGAACGCTGAACGATGCTTCAACATCCTCTCCTTCGGCGATGGAAGAGCCTATGATACGCTGCCTAAGAGGCTGCTGGAGGAGCCGATGCCTGAGGGGCCTGCGAAGGGGCATGTCACCAGGCTAGGGGAGATGCTCGACGCCTACTATGAGGTGAGAGGCTGGAGGGATGGACGGCCCACGGCTGAGAAGCTTGAGGAGCTCGGCCTCAAATGGCTGGCTGAACGCCTCTCGGAGGAGGGGTTGCTGCCGGATTAACCCTTTTTTCTCTTGGAAAAGCATAATAGGTTAGCCTTCATTTTATGCGACGACCATGGAGGGGCTTAGAGAGGAGATATTGAAGTGGGCCCTACTGAACGCCGTTAGATATGAAGGGGAGGCGAAGCTAGGCCCAGTCATGTCTAAGCTCCTCGGGGAGCATCCGGAGCTGAGACCAAAGGCGAGGGAGCTTCTACCCCTCGTCAGGGAGGTCGTCGAGGAAGTCAACAATTGGAGTGTGGAGAGGCAGAGGAGGATGCTCCAGGAACGGTGGCCGGAGCTCCTGGAGGAGAGGCCGAGAGCTGAGGAGCGGAGGGAGCTTCCACCCCTCCCAAATGTGGATCGCTTCGATGAGGTTAGAACCCGCTTCGCCCCAAACCCAGATGGGCCGCTGCACCTCGGCAACGCGAGGCCCGTCATCCTCTGCTATGAGTATGCCAGGATGTATGATGGAACCTTCATACTCCGCTATGAGGACACAAGCCCAGATGTTAAGGCTCCGATACCTGAGATGTATGAGGCCATAATGGAAGACCTAAGATGGCTGGGAGCCGAGCCGGATGAGGTCTACTACCAATCAGATCGATTGGAGCTCTACTACCGCTACGCCCGTCAGCTATTGGAGATGGGGGCGGCCTACGTCTGCACCTGTCCACCTGAACGGTTTAAGGAGCTCTATATGCGGGGTGAGCCCTGCCCCTGTCGAGACCTATCACCCAAGATACATCTCGACCGCTGGGAGGGGATGCTGGGAGGCCTCTACCAGAAGGGGGAAGCCGTGGTCCGCATCAAAACCGATCTGAGGCATCCGAATCCGGCTGTTAGGGATTGGCCCGCCCTTAGGATCGCCACGGCTCCTCATCCAAGGGTTGGAACCCGCTACAGGGTTTGGCCCCTCTACAACTTCAGCTGCGCCATAGACGACCATGAGATGGGGGTCTCCCACATCATCAGGGGGAAGGAGCATGAGGTCAACACCGTGAGGCAGAGATACATCTACGAATACCTCGGCTGGGATTACCCTGAGGTTCTAAGCGTTGGACGTCTAAGCCTAGAGGCCGGTGTGCTGAGCAAATCGAAGATCAGAGCCGGAATAGAGGCTGGCACCTACATGGGCTGGGATGACCCCAGGCTTGGAACCCTCATGGCCCTAAGGCGTAGGGGCATACAGCCCGAGGCGGTGAGGATGCTGATGCTCGAGATCGGCCCTAAGGGGGTGGAGGCGAGGATAAGCTGGGATAACATCGCAGCCCTAAACCGCAGAGTAGTAGAGCCGAGGGCCAACAGATACTTCTTCATAGAGAACCCAAAGCCTTTGAGGATCGTCGGCTTGGATGGACCACTGGAGGCCAGGCTACCCCTCCACCCAGATCACCCCGAGAGGGGTGTGAGGAGGCTGAGGGTTGAACCAGAAGACGGCGCTGTGGAGCTCCAGATAGCTGAGAGAGACGCTGAGAGACTCAGACCAGGGGAGAAGGTGCGATTGATGGGTTTGATGAACATAGAGGTGAGGGAGACGGAGCCAAACCTGGAGGCTGAGCCGATACCTGGAGACCACCTCGAGGCGAGGAGGATGGGGTTGGCCTTCATACACTGGCTCCCGAGGGGCATCGGCGTCGAGGCTGAGGTGGTGATGCCAGACGCGTCGAGGATAAGGGGCCTCGTCGAACCCCTCTGCCTAGAGGAGGAGGCAGGCTCCATAGTCCAATTTGAGCGCTTCGGCTTCGCAAGAATCGACAGCCTGAAGCCCCTCGTCGCCTACTACGCCCACAGGTGAGCATAAGGTTTAAAATAGGGTGCTTCTCAAATTGTTAGACGCCTCGGGAAGGAGATGAGATGTCGAGTGTCGATCCTTCCAAGCCCTTCTACGTGAGGTTTGAGGTGCCACGGGAGGTGGCTGAGGCCGCCTACGAGGCTCTCAAAATAGCAGCTGAGACAGGGAAGATCCGTAAGGGGACGAATGAGACAACTAAATCCATAGAGCGGGGAAACGCCAAGCTGGTTGTCATAGCTGAGGATGTCGACCCCCCAGAGATCGTCGCCCATCTCCCCCTGCTCTGTGAGGAGAGGGAGGTTCCCTACGTCTATGTCCCCGAGAAGCGTAAGATCGGTGAGGCCGTCGGAATAGCCGTCTCAGCAGCCTCCGCCTGCATCGAAGACCCAGGTGAGGCTAAGGGTCTAGTAGATGAGATTATATCTAAGTTGAAGGAGATAGCGAAGTAGGATGTCCGAGGAGACGCTGACGCCGGCCGTGGTCATCCAGATCCTCGGCAGAACGGGGTTGACAGGTGAGATCATACAGGTGAGAGTCCGCATTCTAGAGGGGAAGGATAAGGGGCGCATAATCACCAGAAACGTCAAAGGCCCCGTCAGGCTCAACGACATACTTCTGCTCCGAGAGACTGAGAGGGAGGCGAAGAAGATCAGGTGAGGCCCATGCCCAAGGTCTATGAGTGCAGCTTCTGCGGCAGACCCATACCCCCAGGGACGGGGAGCGTCTATGTGAGGAAGGACGGGAAGATCTTAAGGTTCTGCAGCAGGAGATGTAGGGTCTCCATGATAGAGTTGAAGAGGGATCCCAGGAAGTTGAAGTGGACCAAGTTCTATCGGGGGAGGAGGGGTTGACATACGAGGAGACCCTAATCCTCTTGAAGCCCGACGCCCTTGAGAGACGCCTAGTCG
>JAGHBJ010000011.1 GCA_021161045.1 Candidatus Bathyarchaeota archaeon | reverse complement strand
GGAACCACTTGCATAGGGGAGGTAGGCTCAGACCTAGAGGAGATCACCAGGCGTATCTATCTTCCGTCGGGGGTCAGGGCTTGCATAGCGCCCCTCATCAATGAGATCGGCCCCGACTCTAGGCCCGACCCTTACAAACCCTATATCTTCTATCCAGAGCTGGGGGAGGAGCGTCTCAAGGAGGCTCTGAGCCTCGTGGAGAGACTGAACGGCGCAGGGGAGGGGCGAATCACCTGTATGCTGGCCCCCCACGCCGCCGACATGATGAGCCGAGAGCTGCTTCTAAGGGTGAGAGAGGAGGCCGAACGCCTCGGCCTTATGATGCATATGCATGTGGCCCAGGGAGAGAGGGAGGCCATCCAGATCAAGTTGAGGTATGGCGCCTCCACTATCAAATTCCTTGACTCCATAGGCTATCTAGATGATAGGCTCCTAGCGGTTCATTGTCACCATGCCTCGGAGGAGGAGATCGCCCTCCTCGCCTCCAGGGGCGTCCACTACGTGAGCTGTCCCTCCAGCATCGCCCTCATAGATGGCGTCACTCCTCCCCTCGCCCTATACCTCTCCCTGGGCGGGAAGGCCGCCGCTATAGGCTCGGATCAAGCCTGTGGAAACAACTGTCACAACCTGCTAATGGAGATGAAGATAGCGGCCCTCCTCAACAAGACTCGGCATCGAGACCCCACACTGCTCCCAGCCTGGAAGATCCTCAGGATCGCCACCATAGAGGGGGCCAAGGCCCTAGGCCTAAGCAACGATATAGGCTCCATAGAGGAGGGGAAGAGGGCCGACATTATAATCCTAGATCTGAGGAAGCCTCACATGACGCCGATACTCCATAAGCCGGTTAGGAACATAGCACCAAACATCGTCTACAGCGCCAGGGGAGACGAGGTTGAGACGGTCATCATAGACGGCAGGATCGTGATGAAGGATCGTCGAATCCTCACCCTAGACGAGGAGGAGGTGATGACCAAAGCCCAAAAAGCGGCGGAGGAGATCACCGAAGCGGCAGCCGAAGACTTCATGGCCGCCGGATCACATCTAGCGAAGGCGGTAAAGAAGGGACTCCTATAAAGGCCCATGCGAAACCCTCATCTCAATTCATTCCTTCTTTAACATGCCCGAAACCCCTCAGCCCGTGAGCGGGATTGGATAAGGACTCCCATGACCGAGTTTTCGAGAGGCGAGGCTGAGGGGCGGGAAAAAGAAGCATTTAAGCCCCGGGCGGGATTCGAACCCGCGGCCAACAGCTTACAAGGCTGCCGCTCTGACCGCTGAGCTACCGGGGCCTCTATAGTGTTAGACTGGCCTCTTCATATATCTTTAAGCCTCCTCTTAGGAGGGGTGTGCTGATTGAATCGAGGCGAGATGGAGGCTCTCTTGGAGAGGGTTCTCGTCGGTCATTTGGGTCTGTGTGTCGACGGTGAGCCCTATGTGGTTCCCATCGGCTTCGTCTATCATGACGGCCGTATTTATTTTCATTCTTATCCTAGGGGGCGGAAGATCGAGGCTATGAGGCGTAATCCCCGGGTCTGCTTCCAAGTGGAGGAGGTTGGGAGGCTTCTACCTGGCTCTACGCCCTGTAAGTTCAGCGTCGAGTATCGGAGCGTCATCATCTATGGCCGTGTCCGCTTCCTGGAGGAGGCTGAGGAGCGATTGAAGGCTTTGAGGCTGCTGCTGAGGAAGTATGGGGCTTCGGAGGCGGCTGAGGCCCTAAGCGAGGGGATGCTGGGCGGCGTCCTCGTAGGCGAGATCACGGTGGAGGAGATGACGGGTAGGTGTTCTCCCTAAAGGCTTTAAAATAACTTCAAGAGCCATTTCTTTCTTTGGGATCACAGATGGAGAAGGAGGAGCTCCTCAAGCGTATGGAGGAGGCCGTTAAGGCCTATGATGAGGAGGAGGCCAGGAGATTGGCCGAGGAGGCTATCCGAATGGGCCTAGACCCCGTTGAGGCCCTGGAGAAGGGCCTGGCGAAGGGGTTGAGGGAGGTTGGAGACCGCTTTGGGAGGGGTGAGGCCTTCATCACGGAGCTCATCGCAGCGGCCCAGGCCATGGAGGCTGGAGCTGAGATACTCAACAGGGAGATAGAGCGGCGAGGCGCAGCCCGTGAAGCCGTAGGCCGATTCCTCATCGGAACCGTGGAGGGAGACATCCACAGCATAGGGAAGAACATCGTCGCAACGATGCTGAAGGCAGCCGGCTTCGAGGTCATAGACATAGGCGTCGACGTCCCCACACAGACCTTCGTCGAGAAGGTTCGAGAGTTCAAGCCTGACATCCTCGGCCTAAGCGCATTGATGACGACGACCATGATGAAGCAGAAGGAGGTCATCGAAGCCCTGAAGGAGGCTGGGCTAAGAGACCAGGTGAAGGTCATCATTGGCGGCGCCCCTGTCACCGAGGAATGGGCCAGGGAGATCGGAGCCGACGCCGTAGGCCTAGACGCAGCCAGCGCCGTTGAGGCCTCGCTTAGATTAATCGGTGCGAAGTGATGACTGGGCGCTTAAGGCTGTTAACCGAAGACCAGATCGAGGAGATACACTCAGCCACCCTGGAGATACTCCGGGAACCTGGCATCGCCGTCGAGAACCCTGAGTCTCTCCGGTTTCTGAGCGAAGCCGGCTGTGAGGGTGAAACCGTCAGGATCGATGAGGAGCTCGTCGACGAGTGCCTGAAGAAGGCTCTCAGAGACGAGGAGGCCCTGGAGGGGAGGTTGAAGGCGATCTGAAGCGATGTGGGATTCCCCATCCAGGGGTTGGATAGGGTTATGGGCTGGAGTCTAAAACCCCTCTCAAACAGCGAGATAAAGGCCATTCATGAGGCGTCTCTCACCCTATTAGAGGAGGTAGGCATCAAGATACCATCAGAGAAGGCTCTCCGCCTCCTGGAGGGGGGCTGGGGCATCCATAGACTCCGAGGAGAAGGTGGCCAGGATATCGGAGAGCCTCGTGGATGAATGCCTAAGGAAGATGCCGAGGGAGTTCGAGGTCTATTATCGAGATGGCTCGAAGAGGTTGAGGATCGGCGGCGACGCCATATACTTCGGCTCGGTCGGTCGAATGGTGAGGATCAGAGACCCCGAGACGGGGGAGATTAGACGTCTAACCCTGCAGGATGTGGAGGAGCTGGCGAGGTTGGCCGACGCCCTGGAGCATGTCGATTTCTTCACCGTTGGAGAGCCCCTCGACGTCCCCTTGGAGCTCCGAGGTCTTCAACTCCTATATGCGACGCTGAGAAACTCGGTGAAGCCGCCGATAGTGGAGCTCTTCACAGCCTGGGAAGTTAGAGCTGGATTCGAGATGCTATCAGCCGTCGCCGGAGGCCCAGAGGAGTTGAGGTGTAGACCCATAGGCATCTACATCTCGGTGCTGAACAGCCCCCTATACTTCGACCCCAGGATCGTAGAGGCCCTCATCGAGGCATCGAGATGCGGTCTACCCATCTGGGCTGAGTCCGGCCCCATAGCCGGAGCCAACTCCCCCATCACCCTCGCTGGGACGCTCACCCTAAACAACGCTGAGGTTCTCGGAGCCCTTGTCGTCTCGACGCTCGCCGGAGGCGATGAGCCTCCACCCTTCATCTATGGAACCTGGGCTAGGTCGATAGACCTCAGAAGCGGCGACATCTCCCTCGGCAACCCAGAGTTCTCACTGCTGAAGGCCTGCACAGCTCAGATAGCCCGATTCTATGGACTCCCCAGCGGTGGAGGAGGCATAATCACAGACTCGAAGACCATTGATGAGCAGTCAGGCTATGAGAAGCTCCACACGGCCTTGATACCAGCCCTGGCGGGCCTAAACCTAATCTCGGGGATGGGCCTACTGGCTGCAGACGCCATCGCAAGCCCTGAGCAGCTAATCATCGACGACGAGGTTGCGGCTCTCACAAAACGAATACTCAGGGGTCTGAGAGTCGACGAGGAGAGGATCGCCTTAGAGGAGATAAAGGAAGTCCGATGGAGGGGTGACTTCCTCGGCAGGAGGCATACGCTGAGATATGGCAGAGAGGAGCATTGGGTTCCAAGGCTCAGCGATAGAAGCAGACCTGAAGCCTGGGAGAGACATGGAGCTCCAAGCCTCAACTATAAGGCTGGAGAGGAGGTGAGGAGGCTGTTGAGGGAGCATCAGCCAAAGCCTCTCCCAAGGGACGTTGAGGATGAGATTAAGCGCATTATGAAGAGTTATCTCAGGGAGGCTTAAACTTCATTATATGCTCAATTATGGGGCTCTCCCCCATCTTCCTTAGGAGTCTTTCATCCGCTGTGTAGAGTTTGGCTCCAAGATGCTGTGCTAATGCCACGTAGGCCGCATCGTAGATTGTTATCCCCTTCCTCATCGCCGTCTCCACAGCCTTCAGGGCCAGCTCCCCCTCCAGGTGGTAATAGGTTATTTGGAGGTCTTCCAGAGTCTTCGCAATCTCCTTCAACTCCTCCTCCCCGAAGGCTGCTGAATGCTTCAGTGCGTTTAAGACCTCATAGGGGAGGAGGGAGGGAGCCACGAGATCTATGACCCCCTCAACATAGGTCTCCCTCAGCAGTGCGGCCTCCCTGGAGTATTCCTCTAAGATGAACCACTTGACGGCCACCGAGGCCTCTAGGATGTAGGTCTCCGCTCCCTCCATCTCCTGATCTCCTCCGTTGAAGACCAACCCTCAACCCTCCTGGAAATCTCCCTGCACCGGAGGGAGGCCCTCCTCATCCTCTCCCTATCCTTCCCCCTCCGTCTCTTGGCCATCTCCTCCTCCACAGTCCTCGCTATGGCCCTCCGCACCACCTCACTCCAGTTTATATGCCTCAACTCCTCCATCCTCCTCTTCAACTCCCGGTCGATCCTGAAGCTCACCACCGTCGACATATCATACAAATCTTACAATTATGTAATATAAATCATAACAGAGGGCGAGGGATGGGCCATGAGATCATCGGCAGCTACGTGCTCTAGGCGTGAACAAGGATGTGAAATCCAATCTGAAATGGCGGAGTCTGAATCTCCTCCCCAGGCTAGGAACTTATTTAGCTATCCCCTGGAATAGACCCCCCTCCCTCCTCACACATGAATCTTGGGCTGTGAAGCCCCGGGCGGGAGTTGAACCCGCGATCTCCTGCTTACCAAGCAGGCGCTTTGACCAGGCTAAGCCACCGGGGCCTGCGATCAGATTTGATGTTGTCGGCGATTTTAATCTTCCCTTTTAGAGTAGGCCTGCGAGCTCCTTCACCTTCCTGAGGTTCTCCTGGTCTGTTCTCCGCTCGTCGATGGGGGTCTCCATAATTATGGGTAGTCTCCTCAGCCTCTTATCGTTGAGGATAAGCCTGAAGCCTTCCTCCCCTATCTCCCCTAGGCCTATATGTTCATGGTGGTCTATTCCTGAGCCTCGCTCTCCGACGGAGTCGTTTAGGTGGAGGAGTATGAGGTTCTCAAGGCCTATGGCCTCATCAAACTCGGTTAGGGTCTCCTCTAGGCCCTCTGGGTTTCTCAGCTCATAGCCTGCGGCGAAGGCGTGGCAGGTGTCTAGGCAGACCGCAACTCGATCATCGTCGATGAGCCTAAGCATCTCACCGATCTCCCAGAACCTCGAACCCACTTGGGTTCCCGCCCCCGAGCCATTCTCCAGGAGTATCATCACATCCCCCTCCGTCTCCCTCAGCGCCCTCTCCACGGCCTGGGCTACCCGTCTGACACCCTTCTCGACTCCAGCCCCCTTATGGCTGCCGAGATGTGTAACTATATATCCGATTCCGAGAGCCTCACAGCGCCTAATCTCCTCCTTCAACGACTCTATCGACTTCCTATAGACCTCCCGCTCTGGGGAGGCGAGATTCAATATGTAGGGCATATGCGAAAAAACCGGCTCTAGATGGCTTCGTCTAAGCTTCTCCCTAAAGGCCTCGATCTCTCCATCGTCTAAGGGTGTGAAGCCCCAGCTCCTAGGATTCCTGGTGAAGAGTTGGAAGGTGTCGCATCCAATCTCCACCGCTCTATCCACAGCTCGATCTATGGATCCTCTAATGGAGATGTGGAAGCCGAGCTTCATAGTTCTCCGAGCTTGGAAGTCCCCTCTCATAAATGTCTCAAGCCTCTATAGCTTCTCTTTCTTCTATCAATCTTCACTATAACAATAATCTTCTCCACATCATAAACCTTCATGAGTATTCTTAAATCTCCGATACGAATTCGATAAATATTCTTTTCTCCCGCTATTTTAACAATATCCAATCTAACATTTGGAAATTTATCCAATTCTCTAAGAGAATTCAGAACCCTACTTCTAGTTGATTCATCTAGTCTTTTAAGAAATTTAACAACTCTTCTATGAAGGAGTATCTTGTAGCTCATCTAGAGACACCAGCTCGTCTAGTCTCTTCTTCTCAACGATTTCATCTATTTCCTTAATCATCAAGTATTCCTCAGCTGATAGAAGGACGTCTTCGAGGAGTTCCCTCAGTTCATCTATCTTCCTTCCAATCTCTTTCACCGCTTCTAGGAGGCTCTCTTCCGTCGTCATCGATGAGGGAGGGAGATTCGATGATATTAACGATTTCGGAGCGTGTGAGGGGAAACCCCTTAAGGCTTTTGGCCTACTCTCTCTAGGTTGCCCTCCATCGTCGAAGCCATAAGGCTGACGGCCTCCATACTAATGCTCCTCTACGCCTCGATGAGGGATATTAAAACGAGGGAGGTCTCAGACCTGGTCTGGCTCCTAGGCGGCTCCATCGGCTTCGCATTGGATCTCTACGCCGTCTTCCTCGGCGTCTATAGGCCCCTCGGCCTCCTCGCCTCCATCGGCATCTCAACGCTTCTGGCTTATGTCATCGCCTATCTCGGCCTCTTCGGGGGCGCCGACTTCAAGGCTCTCACAGCCCTCTCACTCCTCCTGCCTCACCCCCCAGGGTTTAAGCCCCTCCTCGGCGTTGTCTCCCCCCTTTATCCATTGACGATCTTCTCAAACTCCGTTTTGGCTGGGGCCTCGCTGTCGATCCTCATACTCCTCCGAAATCTGTCGAAGGCCTTGAGGGGTGTCAACCTCTTCGAGGGTCTCAGCGATCCCTGGTGGAGGAAGCTGATAGTTCTCCTCACCGGTTTTAGGAAGCCCCTAAGCTCCGTTAGAGGGCCTCCCTTCGAGTATTCACTTGAGATCCTGGAGGATGGCTGTCGGAGACTTGTATTGATGCCGAGCCTTGAGAGTGATGAGGAGGCGATTAGGGTCTTGAGGGAGCTGAGGGATGCCGGTGTAAGCGAGATCTGGGTCTCATCAACGCTTCCCTTCCTCCTCCTTATAACCTTCGGCCTATTCGTCTCGCTATTCTTAGGAGATATTCCCCTCTGGCTGATCTTCAATCTTCTTGGAGCTGGAAAAATGGGTTAGAGAGTTTTCAAAGCCTCGTCGAGGATTGACATCCCCCTATCTAGGAGCTCCTCCTCTATGGTCAGCGGCGGATGCAGCCTGATACAGTTGCCATATAGCCCAGCCTTTAGGAGGAGTAGCCCCCTGGATAGGGCCTCCTTGATGACCTTTGAGGCTGCCTCGCCGTAAGGCTCCTTAGTCTTTCGATCCTTAACCAATTCTATGGCGAGCATCGGTCCTAGGCCTCTCACGTCGCCTATGATCTCATGCCTCTCCCTCAGCTCTTCCAGGCGTCTCCTCAATTTCACGCCTAGCTCCGCAGCCCTCTCCGGTACATGTTCACGCTCCATGATCTCTATGACCTTCAGGGCGACGGAGCAGGCGATGGGGTTGCCGCCGTAGGTTCCGCCCAGGGAGCCTGGATAGATGTCGCCCATCAGCTCCTCGCTTCCGACGACGGCGCTTAAGGGCAGCCCTGAAGCCAGGGCCTTGGCCATCGTCATCAGATCGGGTTCCACGCCGAAGTGTTCTATGGCCCAGAGCTTACCTGTTCTGCCGAAGCCGGTCTGGATCTCATCGATGATGAGTTTGAAGCCATGCTCATCGCAGAGTCTCCTCAGCTCCTTGAAGTAGTCTAAAGGCGGAGCCACGAAGCCTCCCTCACCCTGAACCGGCTCCGCGATGATGGCTCCCACCTCTCTTGGATTCACCCTAGTCTTGAGCATCTTCTTCTCTATGTATTCCACGCAGGCTAATCCGCAGTCGGGGTATTCGAGGTGGAAGGGGCATCGATAGCAGTAGGCGTAGGGCGCCATGTAGACGCCTGGGACGAAGGGGGCGAAGCCCACCTTATATGGATCCCACTTACCCGTCAGCGTCATCGCCATGTAGGTGCGTCCATGGAAGCTGTTCTCGAAGCTTATGATGCCAGGTCGACCGGTTCTCTGTCGGACGATCTTCACGGCGTTCTCAACGGCCTCGGCCCCGCTGTTCAACAGCAGCGTCCTCTTCTCAAAGTCTCCAGGCGTTATCTCCGTCAGCCTCCTCGCCAGCTCTATGTAGGGTTCATAGTTTGCGACGTGGATACAGCTGTGGATCAGCCTCCTCGCCTGCTGGCAGATGACATCGACGATCTCAGCTCTACAGTGGCCTAGGTTCATGACGCCGATGCCGGAGGTGAAGTCTATGTAAGTGTTCCCATCGAGATCTCTGATGATGGCTCCCTCAGCCCGTTCTATGGCGATGGGCAGCACCAGATAGACGCCTGGAGGCACATAGCGGTTTCGACGCTCTAGGAGCTCCCTGGACTTTGGGCCTGGAGGAGGTGTGATAATCCTAGGCGCCTCCATCTCTCTTCCCCTCATCTATCCCCTTTAGGGAAGATAATCTTTGGGTAGAAAAATCGGCTACTCCAGCCTTATCCTTCTCCTTACGGCTAGGGAGACGGGTATGCCGACAACTCCTCCGACGATCATCTGGAAGGTGTTCCCAGGAACCTCCACGAGGGCTGGCCCCACGCCATAGAGGATTGATTCAACGGTGAAGTAGCCTAGAACCATCTCCCCGCATCCGATGATCCATGCTATGAGCAGTGTATGAATCCTTGAGCCCCATCTATGGGCTATGAAGCCTGCTATTATCCCTTCAACGCCCTTTATTATGAGGGTGAAGGGGGCCCAGTGAACCCATCCTCCTAGGATGTCGGCTAGCGCTGAGCCAACCCCTCCGGCGAATCCCCCTACGAGGGGGCCGAAGGATAGGGCTGCAACCATTATCATGGCATCTCCCACGTTTATGTAACCCCTAGTCGGCGGCGTTGGAACCTGTATCAGCAGCGTGGTGACGCAGACTAGGGCTGCCATAATGCCGCAGAGGGCGACCTCGACTATCCGCCTCATCTCCCAATATAGAAGTTTTGTCTAATATATAACCTTAATCTATTATTTCTGAGGCCACCCTCCCCCGAGCAGGCCAGGGATCCTCCTGAGCGCCGCCTCCGCGATGAGATATGCTGGCAGCACCGCCAGGAGGGTGTGGAGGAGGTTGTAGATGGCGGTGAGCACCAGCACCCAGATGATGGCCCCCAGATTCGTCTCCACGGGTAGGCCTATCGAGGCTAAGAGGGGCTTTGCGAACTCTAAGTAATAGGGGGCGATGATAGTGAGGATTAGTAAGTTGAGGAGGGACATCACCAACACTCTTGTGAGCGCCCCTAGGAGGAGGCCGACAACCATGGAGAGCTTAAAGCCCCCTCCAGCCCTCCGGGATAGGAGGACGCCGAGGGTGAATCCGATCATCATGGAGGCGACGGCGGCGAATTTCATGGCAGGCCCCAATATGTCGCCGGCTCTAAGGGTGAGGACAAGCCAATAGATAATTGTGGAAGACAACCCCGATAGGGGGCCTAAGAGGAAGAGGGCGACTGTGACGGGGATCTCCGATACATCAAACTTGAGATATGGAAGCAATGGATAGGGAACCGTCAACTTCGCCATAGTTATCGCGACGGCCATGGCGCTGAAGATCGCTGTAGCCGCTATCTCCGTCGTCCGCCTCATCCCATAGGAACCCGATTATACCCTTAAAAATGTAGCTACAAAAATTTGAGTTTCTGCTGGACGGAGAAAAACTTAGGGGACGACGAGGGCTAGGATTGCCTTCTCCGTATGCATACGGTTCTCAGCTTGATCGAAGACGACGCTCTGCGGCCCCTCTATGATGTCATCGGTCACCTCCTCGCCCCTGTAAGCTGGGAGGCAGTGCATGAAGATGGCGTCAGGCTTCGCCATCTTAATGGTCTCGGCGTTGATCTGGTAGGGGGCGAAGTCGCGTTTACGCTTCTCTATGTCCGGCTGCCCCATGCTGTGGGAGGTGTTCGCATAGACGATGTCCGCATCTCTCAGCGCCTCCTCCAGGTCATGGGTGACGACGACCTGGGCGCCGCTCTCTGGGGCGTGTTCCTCGCAGAAGTCGAGGATGACCTTCGCAGGCTGATATCCCTTCGGTATGGCGACGTAGACATCCATCCCCAGTAGGCTTCCGCAGACCATCAATGTCTGGCAGACGTTCCAGGGGTCTCCCACATAGGCCAGTTTCAGCCCCTTAATCTTCCCCTTATGCTCCCTTATGGTCAGCATGTCGGCGAGGCCCTGACATGGATGTGTGAGGTCTGTGAGGGCGTTTATCACGGGGTGAACCATATACTCGGCATACTCCTCAACGATCTCCTGGCCGTAGGTTCTTATGACTAGGGCATCACAGTATCTGTCTATAATCCTCGCCGTATCCTTGATGGGTTCTCCCCTCGCAAGCTGCATCTGAGCCGGAGTGGCGTAGAAGCTCTGCGCTCCCAGATGGGCGATGGCGGCTTGGAAGCTGAAGCGGGTTCTGGTGCTATGCTTCTCGAAGATCATAGCGATGGTTCGGCCTTTAAGGTATTCATGGGGTTCTCTGCGCATCCACATCCGCTTAAGCTCCGCCGATACATCGAGGATGTATTCGATCTCTTGGGGCGTATAATCCATCAGCGTCAGGAAGTCTCTCCCCCTAAATCGCTCCCTCATACCCATCTCATTCCTCACCTCTTAGGAGGGGGGCTCCGGCGAGTTTTTCGTAGACCCTTATCACCGCCTGAGTCCCCTTCTCCCCTAAACCCTCAGCCATCAGGCTTCTATATAACTGGTAGGCTAGAGCCGTCCCTGGGAGGGGCATGTTGATCTCCCTGGCCACCTCCATGATGATCCTGAGATCCTTCAAAAGGTGTTCAACCTTGAAGCCTGGCTCCAGGTCGCCTCTCAGCAGCCTGGCCCCATTATTGGTGAGCTGCCAGCTTCCCGCTGCTCCGCCTGAGACGGCCTTCAGCGTCGTCTCCAGGTCTAGGCCGGCCTTTGAGGCGAACATGAGGGCCTCAGCTACGGCGAGCATAGTCATCGACACAAGTATCTGGTTGACGGCCTTCACCATCTGACCCATCCCATGGCCTCCGCAGTAGGTGATGGTCTTCCCCATCGCCTCGAAGATGGGGAGGCACTCCTTGAAGGTTTCATAGTCGCCGCCGACCATGATGCTTAGGGTTCCCTTCTCGGCTCCTATGATTCCTCCGCTGACGGGGGCGTCCAGCATCCTAACCCCCTTCTCAGCCAGCTTCTCAGCTATCCTCCTAGTGACGATGGGGGAGATGGTGCTCATGTCGATGACGATGAGTCCAGGCCTGGCGCCGTGGATGACGCCCTGCGGCCCTAGGAGAACCTCCTCCACATCTGGGGAGTCGGTGACGATATCTATGACGACATCGCTTCGCTCAGCCACCTCTCTTGGGGAGTCGGCCCCCTCCGCTCCAGCTTCTAGGAGCGGCTTCATCTTCTCCCTCGTCCTATTCCATACGGTGAGGGGGAAGCCCGCCTTGAGGATGTTCCTCGCCATCCTACTCCCCATGAGGCCAAGCCCTATGAAGCCAACCCTCTTCTTCTCCGCCATCTCTTCACCCCTAAACCCTCTCGACTCAGCTCTCTAAACGTTTTCCCCTCTTAGAGCTCCAATTCGATTAAAGTGGTCTTAGAGGAGGCTGCGCTTGAGGAAGTAGAGGTAGTAGAAGCCTGAGATGGATAGGAGGACTAGTCCTATGCCTAGGAAGAGGTAGGTGGCCGCCCTACGGCGGTCATAGGATACCCTACTGGCCTGATAGCCGAGGTAGAGGCCTAGGAAGGAGAGGAAGTAGAAGAGCATCGCTAGAAGACTCTCATTTAAGGTCTGCTCACTCATGTAGGGATGTATGGCGATCCATCCCCTCGGCCCGGGGATGATGGATGGGGGATTATCGACGATGTCGTAGATCCCCCCGCCGAGGATGAAGGATGTGAAGAGGGCGATGACTATAGCCACAGCTAGAGGCGGAACTCTAAGGCCCTTATATCTAAGTCTTGGAGCTTTCCTCCTAAGCCTCCTCATCCCATTACACTCCACCCTTAGATGAGATAAGCTTTAATCTCCCGCCGAGGTATTCCTCGGGGATCTCCATGCCACAGGAGATAGTCTGCTCCCGATGCGGCTACGTCCTCTATAAGGGTGATGTTCTAAAGCCCCCGCAGGATATAGTCCGCAAATATAATGGGAGATGCCCCAAATGTGGTAAGGAGCTCTCCTTCTCCCCGGATAGGGTGAAGATCACCCCCTACAGGGGGTGAGAACCGTTTTAACCTCCTAGAAGATCGATTAAATGGTGAGATCATGAGCCTGAAGAAAACTCAACTCTATCAATATCACAAGGAGCATGGGAGGCTCATAGAGTTCGCTGGATTCGAGATGCCGGTCTGGTTTGAGGGTATCATCCCAGAGCACAACGCCGTCAGGAACGCCGTCGGCATCTTCGACACCAGCCACATGGGTCGAATGCGAGCTGAGGGGCCGGACGCCGAGAGATTTCTAAACTACATAGTCACCAACGACGTCTCAGCTCTGGAGCCAGGCCGAGGCCTATACACCGTGATGTGTAACGAGCGTGGAGGCATCGTCGACGACCTCATCGTCTATAAATTGACGCCTGAACGCTTCTTCGTCGTCTATAACGCGTCGAACAGGGAGAAGGACTTCAACTGGTTCCTGAGGCATTCAGAGGGCTTCGACGTGGAGCTCCACGACGTCTCCGATGAGATCGCCATGATCGCGGTTCAAGGCCCCAGGGCGTTGAGGACTCTGGAGAAGATCAGCTCAAGACCCCTCAGCGATGTCGACCGCTTCCAAATCGTGGAGACACGGCTCAGCGGCGTTGAGGCTATGGCCGCGAGAACCGGCTATACAGGCGAGGATGGCTTCGAAGTCTTCATCTTCGACGCCACTCTCGAGAGGCCTGAAAAGGCTCTACAGGTTTGGAACGCCCTCCTGGAGGCGGGGGAGGAGTTTGGTATAAAGCCCTGCGGTCTCGGAGCGAGGGACAGCCTAAGATTGGAGGCTGGCCTCTGCCTATACGGCAACGACATCGACGAGAATATCAATCCCCTCGAGGCGCGGCTTCGATGGGTTGTGAAGTTTAAGAAGCCCAGCGACTTCATAGGCAGGGAAGCCCTGCTCCGCATCAAGGAGGAGGGAGTTAAGCGGCTTAGAGTCGGCATAATGATGGAGGAGCGTGGAATCCCGAGGAAGGGCTATGAGATATGGGATGGGGAGGGGGAGGAGAAGATAGGCGTGGTCACTAGTGGAGGCTATAGCCCCACCCTCAACGTCGGAATAGCGATGGGCTATGTCCCAAGGGAGTATCGGAAGATCGGGACGCCGGTGAGGATAAATATCAGGGGGCGACTGGCGAGGGGAAAGATAGTTAAATTCCATCCCTTCTATGATGAAACCAAATATGGTTGGAGGAGGGTTGAGGCGTGAGCGAGGAGTATAAGGTTCCAGAGGGCCTCTACTACACCGAGGAGCATGAGTGGCTGAAGGTTCTAGACGACGGCAATGTCCTCATGGGGATCACAGACTACGCCCAGAAGCAGCTTCACGAGATCGTCTACGTCGAGTTGCCCGAGGTGGGAAAGGATGTTGAGCGGATGGACACGATAGGCACGGTGGAATCCGTCAAGGCTGTGAGCGATGTATATTCACCGGTCTCCGGAACAATAATTGAGGTGAATGAGACTCTCCTAGACAGCCCAGAGCTATTAAACGAGGATCCCTACGGCGAGGGCTGGATAGCTAAGATGAAACCCAAGAACCTAGATGCGGATCTAAAGGAGCTGATGACCGCGGAGGAGTATAAGAAACATATTGAGGCTCTACACCACTGATCATGGGCGGGGGTTCCCGAGTGGCCAAAGGGGGCAGGCTCAGGACCTGCTGGCTCAGGCCTGCGTGGGTTCGAATCCCACCCCCCGCATCCAGTTGCGCCGCCTCTTTTTTCTAATACCCCCACAATCTCCCTGATTATTGGTCTTTCACTCTTCTCTTCTATAGTCTTCTCGCGGATCCCTGGGTCTTGGATCAAAAGAGCGAGGTGCACCCGATATTAATGGCGTTGGAAGACTCGTTGAGTAAGGTTAAAATAATACGGTGAATAATAGAGATTAGTATTATCTATAATAGAAGGCTTACAGTTAGCTCCATCTCTCATCTCTGAAAGGCCCTTCTTGGGCCTCTCTCAGCCGCTTAGGCGGCTTCTTGATCTCTGGGGGGTGTGGTGGATGAGGGCGGTTATTCTCGCCGCTGGGAGGGGGGAGAGGCTCTCCCCCTTGACGGATTGGACGCCTAAGCCACTGCTGAGGCTCAACGGCAAGCCCCTCATAGGCTATGTGATAGAGGCCTTCATGGAGGCTGGAGTTGACAGCTTCATAATCGTCACCGGATATCTCGGCGACCATCTACGAAAGGGCGTGGAGGCCCTGGACATCGAGGCTGAGATAACCTTCGTCCACAATCCAGACTATAGGCTGGGGAACGCCTCATCGCTGCTCGCAGCCCGTGAGGAGCTAGAGGGTGAGGGGCATTTCCTACTATCGATGTCTGATCACATCATAGAGGGGAAACTCGTCGAGGCCGCTGTGAGAGCCTTCAGAGGTAAGCCCCTCCTCTGCGTCGATGCGTCGCCTAGATACCTTAGAGATGTCGAGGAGGCGACGAAGGTGCTGGTCGACGGATGGGGCTACATAAGAAAGATCGGGAAGGGCTTGGATCTCTGGAATGGCGTGGACACCGGCGTCTTCCATCTCACCGATGAGGTCTTCAAGGTTCTGCCGAGGGGCTATATTCCGCCTACGCTCTCAGATTGGATGAGGAGGCTGACGGGTTTCAGAGTCTTGAAGGCCTGCGACGTCTCAGGCTGCTTCTGGCTGGATGTCGACACCTGGGATGACTTCTCATGGGCTAGGAAGGTGTTGAGGGATGGAGAGGGCTGAGATTGAGAAGCGGCTGGAGAAGGCGAAGGGGCCTTCAGACCTCCTCGCCGCCTATGTTCACAGACCCATAGAGAACTGGATAGTATTGAGACTCGTCGACACTCCGATCACCCCGAATCAGTTGACGCTGCTTACCAACGCCGTCGCCTACGTGGTGACAGCCCTCTACTATCTAGGCTATCTGCTTCCAGGGTCGCTGCTCAGCTTCATCGTCGGCATCCTCGACGGCCTCGATGGGAAGCTGGCCCGTGCGAAGGATATGATGACGAAGGTTGGTAAGCTGGAGCACGCCCTAGACCTCCTCTACGAGTTCTCATGGCTGGCAGCCCTCGCCCTCTACCTCAGTCGAAGCAGCGGCAGCCCTGAACCCATCGCCTATGCGATGACTGCCATCATTCTCATCGCCTTCTACCGATACTGCTACGACATCTTCGGGAAGATGATGGGGGTCAGCCTAGACATCTACGGCCCCTTCGAGAGGGTCTTCAGGCGGGTCGCTGGTAGACGGAACCTCTATAACATCCATATACTCGTCGCCATCCTCCTAGGCGTGCCAGCCATAGCATTGAAGACGATCACGATCCATGCGGCCATAACGGCTGTCATCTACGCCTGGAGGGCCGCTGTGCATCTCCACGCCGCCGACGTCGCCGAGGGGCGGTAGGCGATGGCCAAAGTTGCCTTGATGTCCAGCTGGAACGCCGTCTGCGGGGTCTCCATCCACGCCGAGCTTATCGGTCGAGCGTTGCTAACCCTAGGCCATGAGCTGAGGGTCTTCGCCCCCATCCAATATGAGGATGATGACACCCATAGATACTTCAAGGTCGATGAACCCTATGTCATCCGAAACTATTCCTTCCTGAGATATGGGGATCGATGCCGCGATGAACATCTGCTGGGCAATCTATTCCTGGATCCGAAGCTTCTCATCGAGGATGACTTCGATCTCCTCATCGTGGAGAAGCCCTCATCGACGCCTCTGAAGAGGCTTCTAGAGATCCTCCCCCGCTTTGAGGGGAGAACCCTCGCGGTGCTTCATGAATGTCGAAGGCCTGAGAACCCCTATTTCTATAAGGTGAGGTGGGATGCTGTAACGGTATTCGATGATAGATATCTCCGCCTATTCTCAGGCATCTTCCCTGAGGATCGCCTCCATATCGTCCCCTTTCCCTGTCACCCCATCGAGCAGAGGGATAGGGATGTCGAGCGGGAGAGGCTGAATATACCTGGAGAAGCTGAGGTTGTCTTCAGCTTTGGACTACTCCATCAACCCGAGGCCGTCATCAAAGCTCTTAAACCTCTATGGAGGGAGAGGCCGTCGCTGAGATATCTCTGCCTAGTCGGAGACGTAGACCTCTATCAGAGACTTAAAGGGTTACAGGGTGAACATCCCTTTCTAGATTTGAGGTTTGATAGGCCCTCCATAGAGGCCCTCTATGGATATCTATCAGCCGTCGACATACTCCTCATCCATAAGGTGGAGGAGGAAGGGGAGATCAAGCTGTCAAGCACCGCCCACCTCTGCCTAGGCTCCCTGACGCCTATAGTCTGCTCCGATGTGAGCTACTTCTACACCTTCCATGATGAGGTGTTGAAGTATCGCAGCCTGGAGGAGATGAGGAGGCTGCTACGCAGCCTCCTAGAGGGAGACTATGAGGGGTTGAGGGAGAGGGCCAGACGCTTCGTGGAGGAGCGATCGGCGGAGAGGATCGCTGAGAAACTCCTGGAGATCGGCTTAGGGGAGGCTGGATAGGCTGGTATACCTCCTGACGGCGGAGGTGGCGAGGCGGATTCTCAGAGGCTCTAGGAGGGTATCCCTTGACCTCGGCCTCTCCCAAAGCCCCGTGGAGCTCCGAGATGGGGTCGCCATCCTCCCAGATGGATTAGAGATACCCATAGAGATCTTGAGACGTATCGCTGAGAGGGAGGAGACGATCTTCATCGTCGATGAGACAGGCGTCTATATGGCAGCCTATTCCAACGGCCATTTCTATAAGCTGGTTCCCACGGAGAGAGCGCCAACCCTCGAGATCGATGGCATAAGGATGCATAGAACTAAGGGTGTAACCCCCGATAGGGATGCCGCCATGAAGCTGGAGGTTCTCAGCCTCAGGGGAGGCTGGGTCTTAGACATCTGTACAGGCTTGGGATATACAGCCCTAGAGGCTTTGAGGAGGGGTGCGGAGCTGGCGGTCTCCATCGAGGTGAATCCGATAGTGTTGAGGATGGCCCTCATCAACCCCTGGTCGAGGGGCCTCTTCCAAGATAGACGTCTAAGCCTCATACTAGGCGACGCCTACGACATCGTTCCCATCCTCCCCGAGGCCAGATTCGACTATGTCATCCACGACCCACCGCGATTCGCATTAGCCGGACACCTCTACAGCAGGGAATTCTACAACAGCCTATTTAGGGTTCTAAGACCTGGAGGACGCCTCTTCCACTACACCGGTGAACCAGGCTCTAGGCATCGACGCATAGACCTCCGGAGAGGCGTGATGAAGAGACTAAGCGAGGTAGGCTTCATAGACCTACGCTATCATAGAGAGGTGATGGGTGTCACCTGTCGGAGGCCAAAGTAAGAGATTAATAGAGGCCCTACACACTCTATGGATTGGGCGGCCGTGGTCCAGCCTGGTTAAGATGTCTGCCTGCCACGCAGAAGACCCGGGTTCGAATCCCGGCGGCCGCACCAATCTGTAAGTCTTATGGTTTTCGGAGATTCGATAGATCGAATTTCCCCGTAATATCCCAGCTTCCTGAGACAATTCTCGCAGAAGCCCCCTCGCTTTCTATCGGTGTCCCATATCGTATTGGAGAAGTGCATAACGCAGCTTGGATTTGGGCAGTGTCTAAGGCCGAGGGTATGCCCTATCTCGTGGACGGCCTCCTTGACACATCGCTCCAGGAATAGGCCTCTATTCTCTCTTTCCCCGTAAAACTCTGGTTTTAGCCTATGCGTCGAGATTATGGCGACTCCCCACCAGGGGGCGGCCTCCCCGAAGATGAAATTGAGTCCTGGAGCGTAGAGGTCGAGGCTTGTAACCCCTAGGAGTCTATCCACGCCCATTTCATCCCTTAAAGTCTTTAACTGCTCTAGAAAGAACTCGGATCGATGCTGCCTCCTATAGGGGTTGTAACCCCTCCTCGGCGCCCTCATATTCATGGGGAGTATGTGGCAGGTGACTCCAGGGATCTCCCTCTCCAGCCCCCTTTTAACAGCCTCTAAAACCTCCTCATCGACCCCATCCACGGCTATAAGCCCTATACGCATCCCCTGATCTAATGTCTCCGCCTATTCGAAGTTTTCCGATCGTAGGCTGGAGGAAAAGATAATAGGGTATTAGGAATAGGTTGATCTGCATGTCCCCTTCTCGGAGGCGTGAAGAGAAGTGGGTGGTGAGGGGCTTCTTATCCGCCTGTGAATGCTTCAGCTGCGCTAATAAGCTGGATCACAGGCTTAAGGGGGAGAGGGTCTACATCCTCTGTCGAGACCCCTGCCATTATAGACCCCTGAGGGGGGAGGTGGCGCCGAGGATCGAGGATATAGAGGCCGTTAAGACGATCCCCTGAGGCCCTGGGGATGATCTGCGACATCTGCGGCCTCGAAACCGATAGGCGATACGCCCTCGACCTCAGGAGGGGGATATGGTGCTGCCCCCTCTGCCTCCACGTCTATCAGCAGATATGGAGCTATTACTCGAAGAAGGGCTACTCAAGGGAGCGGTGCATATCCATACTCCGCAGAGTCGTCGAGAGACAGAAGCGGGAGGGTAAATGGAGGCCGAATGCCGTTTATAGCACCAAATCAATAGAAAAATGGAATGATAATCGCGAAGGCCAAGATCGGAAAGGATTTCAGACTGACCCTTCCAAAGGAGGTTAGAGAATATCTCAAACTCGAGGGAGGCGAGGAGCTCATCTTCTACACTGTCGAGGGGCTTGAGGGGAGGGTGTGCATC
>JAGHBJ010000055.1 GCA_021161045.1 Candidatus Bathyarchaeota archaeon | reverse complement strand
GTAGAGCTCCCTCCTATTTAGCGCCCTTAAGAGAAGGGTTGAGAGACATCCCTCCGAGTCTCCCCCCACCCTGTAGGGGCCCTCCCCCAATAATAGGAGGTAGAGAACTTCGCATAGAGCTAGGATTATGAGGGAGATGAGGTAGAGCAGCCTCCAGCTTCCTAGGAGGGAGATGAAGATGGGGAATCCTATATAGGCGGTGGAGGAGCCGATGCCGGAGGCGGCGCTTAGAATCCCTATGGCGGTGGCGCCATCCCTAAACCAGCTTGACAGAAGCTTCACCGAATTGATGTAGAAGATGCTAAAGCCGAATCCGAGGAGCATCTGAGCGATGAAGAAGGAGTAGAAGCCCCTCGACAGGTAGATGAGTGAAACCCCAAGGATCGATATAAGGGTGAAACCGATTATCGCCCTCCTAGGGCCTATGGTCTCCGAGAGGACGCCGCTCACGAGCTGCATGAAGGTGTAGAGTAGGAAGAAGGCTGAGAGGATGAGGCCCATCTCGGAGTAAGAGAGGCCAAACTCCTCCATGAGAATTGGGCTGAGGGCTGAGGCTGCTGATCTAAGCAGGTTCTCCGTGTCATATCCCAGGAAGAGTATCGAAAGCGTGAGATAGGCTCTAGCCCTCAACGCGATTCCCACAATATCCCATCTCTCAAATTTAATGCTTTGCGACGGAATCTTTATCGGATGAGCTGAGATGCTCTAATCGATATGGAAAAGCCGAGGGCTGAGATCGGTATAATAGGTGGAACGGGGGTCTACGACCCCGGAATTCTGGAGGATGTCAGGGAGATTAAGGTCTATACACCCTATGGGGCGCCCTCAGACCTCATAACCCTCGGAACCTATAAGGGGCGTAGAATCGCCTTCATCCCCCGCCATGGGAGAGGCCATCAGATTCCCCCACATAGGATCAATAACCGGGCCAACATCTGGGCGCTTAAGGAGCTGGGCGTCCAGCGCATCATAGCCAGCTCAGCCGTTGGAAGCCTACGAGAGGATTATCGGCCAGGGGACTTCGTCATCCCAGATCAGTTCATAGACCGCACCAAGGGGCGTCCAGACACCTTCTATGAGGGGGGACAGCTCTGCCACATCTCCATGGCCGACCCCTTCTGCCCCCAGCTAAGGGAGTTCTTCATAGAATTCGCCAGGAAGCTCGGCCTAAGAGTTCACCCAAGGGGAACCTATGTCTGCATCCAGGGGCCAAGATTCTCCACCAGAGCCGAGTCAAGGCTCTTCAGGAGCTGGGGCGCCGACATCATAGGTATGACCCTCTACCCCGAATGCGTCCTCGCCAGGGAGGCTGAGATATGCTACGTCTCCGTCGCCATGATAACCGACTATGATGTCTGGGCTGAGAAGCCGGTTTCGACGCAGGAGATCGTGGAGACCATGCACAGAAACGTCGAGAACTTCAGGAGACTCATAATGGAGGCAATACCAGAGATTCCGAGGGAGAGAACCTGTAAATGCGGCGAAGCCCTAAAGGAAGCATTGATATAGGCTTCAGACCCCTCGACGTCTATGGAGCTCCCAGGGATAGATGACCCCCTCACCAAGCGAGTGATGATAGTCGACGGCGACCTTCGAAGACCTTGGAAGCAGCAGGGTGGCGGTTCTGATCTCTGAAGCCCCGTAATCCCTCAGATTTTGTATGGCATCTCCAAGGGCGTCGGCGGCCTCCTCCACGTCGAATACGATTAGGATCCGCCTATTCCTCAACTCCAGGGTTGAGATTCTCCCCACATCGATGGGGGTGTTAGCATGAAGCGTTATGAGGTCTGAGACGCCGAGGTGATCTGAGAGGAGCCTGGCGAAGACCCAGCCTCGCCTCCCGAGGCCGATGATGACATCTGGCTTGAAGTTTGAAGCCCTGATCCCATCGGCCAGCTCCCCGATGAGACGGTGGAGCTGATACCATCCTATCGGTTTCCCCCCTCTCGGCAAGGTTCAACCCCCTTACCTTAAAAATGGAAATAAAGTATTTATCGACTCTATATCGAGCCTATGGAGATACCTTTAACTAAATGATTAACAGCGCATCTTGCCATCTGGATGAAAGGGTCTATATGGGAGATATGGGCAGATCATCTGAGAGTCGATGAAGCTGAGCTATGAGGAGATGCTGGAGAGGGGGTTCGCTAAGCTGCCGAGACATGTCACCAAGTCGGAGAGGTTTGTCATCCCAGAGCCAGATGTGAGGCAGTTCGGCAGGAGAACCCTCATACTCAACTTCAAGGAGATCTGCGACGAGCTCCGCAGAGACCCCGATCACCTGTTGAGATATCTCTCCGGCGAATTGGCGACGCTCGCCACCTTCGACGGCGTGAGGGCGGTCTTCAAGGGAAACTTCAACCCCCAGACCATTAGAAGCCTCATAAGGCGCTACACCGAGCGCTACGTCATCTGCCCCGTCTGTAAGAGGCCTGACACCAGATTGGTGCGTGAGAAGCGTCTATGGTTCCTACAGTGCGAGGCCTGTGGAGCCAGGTCATCGCTGGGGACGAGCTGAGGGGAGATGGCTGAGGTATACCTAAAGGTGACGAGACATGGCCGTGACATCCTCGTAGCCGTCTGCGATGCGGAGCTCCTCGGAAAGACCCTCGAGGGCGGAAGGGTTCCCTTCAAGGTGAATGAACACTTCTATAAGGGCGTCGAGGCCACGGTGGAGGAGGCTCTGGAGGCGATGAGGAGGGCCACCATCTGTAACCTCGTAGGCAGACGGATAGTTGAGGCAGCCATACGCTGCGGAATGGTTCACGAGAAGGCCGTCATATACTTCGGCGATGTCCCCCACGCCCAGGTCATCCATCTATGACAGACCCTTTAAAGCCCTGAACCCCTTCTCTACTCGGTGAAACCCCTTTGAGTGAGTATAAGGTGAAGGACATAGGCCTAGCCGATGAGGGGGAGCTCCTCATAGAGTGGGCTGAGGCCCACATGCCGGTTCTAAGGCAGATAAGACAGCGCTTCCAGAGGGAGCGGCCCCTGGAGGAGGTTCGCATAGGGGCGTGTCTCCACGTCACCAAGGAGACCGCCGTCCTCGTCAAAACCCTCGAAGCTGGGGGGGCAGAGGTCTATCTCTGCGCCTCGAATCCCCTGTCGACGCAGGATGAGGTGGCCGCCGCCCTCGCGAGGGCTGGAACCCACGTCTACGCCTGGAGGGGTGAAACCACGGAGGAGTATTACTGGTGCATCAACCGAGTCATCGATCATAGGCCGATGCTGACGATGGACGATGGGGCAGACCTCGTCAGCACACTCCACTCGAAGAGGACTGAGGCCCTGGAGGATGTCAAGGGCGGCTCAGAGGAGACTACAACGGGAGTCATAAGGCTTAGGGCTATGGCAGCCGATGGGGCGTTGAGATACCCCATCATCGCCGTAAACGACACCTATACGAAGTATCTCTTCGACAACCGATATGGAACTGGGCAGAGCACCATAGACGGCATCCTAAGGGCGACCGCCATCCTGCTGGCTGGGAAGACCTTCGTCGTCTGCGGCTACGGATGGTGCAGCAGAGGCATAGCGATGAGGGCTAAGGGTATGGGGGCAAACGTCATCGTCACCGAGGTCAACCCCCTGAGGGCCCTGGAGGCCGTGATGGACGGCTATAGGGTTATGCCCCTCATAAAGGCCGCTCCACTGGGAGACATCTTCGTCACCGCCACGGGGGATATAAACGTCATCGACCGGCAACACATGGAGTTGATGAAGGATGGCGCCATACTCGCCAACGCTGGACACTTCAACGTCGAGATAAACCTCAAAGCCCTAGAGGAGCTTTCGGTCTCAAAGCGTAGGATCAGGCCCAACCTAGAGGAGTATAGGCTGAGGGATGGCCGGAGGCTATACCTCCTCGCTGAGGGGAGGCTCGTCAACCTCGCCGCCGCCGAGGGCCATCCCAGCGAGGTTATGGATATGAGCTTCTCAAACCAAGCCCTGGTGGCCGAGTACCTATGGAAGACCGAAGGCCTTGAGCCGAAGGTCTATGATGTCCCGAGGGAGATCGATGAGACTGTTGCCAGGCTGAAGCTGAGGGGGATGGGCATAGAGATCGATGAGCTGACCGAGGAGCAGCGTCGATACCTAAGGAGCTGGAGGGAGGGAACCATCTAGCCTTTTTCTCACGGAAGGCCTTTAAGATTGGAGGGAGAGTTTATCTCGGCTTGGTGGAGAGGAGTAGGGATTGGATTAGGCAGGCTAGGAGAGACCTGGAGAATGCCGAGTATGAGGCTAGGGGAGGCTACTATGAGTGGGCCTGCTTCCTATCGCAGCAGGCCTCGGAGAAGGCCGTGAAGGCCGTCTTCCAGAGGCTTGGAGCCGAGGCCTTCGGCCACTCCGTTGCCGGCCTGCTGCGTCGACTCCCAGAGGAGCTGAGGCCTGGGAGGGAATTGATGGATATGGCGAAGGAGCTGGATAAGGCGTATATACCGACGAGGTATCCAAACGCCCATCCGGAGGGAGCCCCCTACGAAACCTATACGGAGGGGGAGGCGAGGAGGCTGATAGGATATGCGAGGAGAATCATCGAATACTGTGAGGATATACTATCCAGAGTTTAATCGAGAAGAGCTGGTCGAGAGGATAACTGGAAGGCTGAAAACCCTATGCAGACATCTCCCACTTAGGAGAGTTATCCTATTCGGCTCCTGGGCCAGGGGCAGAGCCACAGCCGCCAGCGACATAGACCTCCTCATCATATACGAGGGCCCGAGGAGGGAGGAGGCCTACAGCCTATGCTGGGACATACTAGACATACCACAGCTGGAGCTCCACATATACACCGAGGAGGAGTATGAGAGACTCAAGGCCTCTGGAAGCCACCTACCAAGGGAGGCGGAGAGGGGGATAAACCTATGGCCGGATCCACCTAGAGGGAAGAATGAGAGGGAGAGGGTTCTAGAGATCATAAGGAGGCTGAGGGCTGAGTATCCAGATGTGAAGGGGACAGCCCTCAAGTGGGAGACGCCGCTAGACCTCCTGGTGGCGACGATCCTCTCAGCCCAGACGACGGATGAGAAGGTCAACAAGGTGACGGAGCACCTCTTCAAGAAGTATAGGACGGCGAGGGACTATGCCGAAGCCCCGCTGGAGGAGTTGGAGGCTGAGATAAGCTCCCTAACCTTCTACAGGCAGAAGGCCCGCTACATAAAGGAGGCCTGTAAAACCCTCGTCGAGGAATACGGCGGCGAGGTTCCCAGATCCATGGAGGAACTCCTAAAGCTGAAGGGTGTGGCCAGGAAGACGGCTAACATCGTCCTGAGCAACGCCTATGGAATAAACGAGGGAATAGCCGTCGACACCCATGTGGCGAGGCTCTCAAGACGCCTGGGATTAACGCAGGAGAAGAATAGAAACAAGATCGAGAGGGACTTGATGGAGCTCATACCCCAGGAACTCTGGTTCGACTTCACAAACCTCATCATAGAGCATGGCAGAAGGATATGCAAGGCCAGGAAGCCTCGATGCGATGAATGTGTGATAAGAGACCTATGCCCCTCAGCCGAAACCGATGAAATAGGGGAAACCTAATGCCTTAAAATGCCCTCAACAGCCTCGAATCCAAGTTTAAGTGCCCTGAGGTTGGCCTCCAGGTATCGGCTGGGAACGGTCTCCCTCAAAGCCTCCTCAGCGGCCTCCATGGTGATTATGTTGAGTCTCTCAGCCTCTATGTGGGCCATGTAGGCGCCGAGCATCACGACGTTTAGACACCGCTTCGACCCTGCCTCTAGGGCGAGCTTCTCAGCGTTTAGGTGATGCACCCTACATCCGATTCGATTTAGAGCCTCCACGACTTCCCTCAGCGTCGGGTAGGGGACCTCGCCTAATATGGCTGTGATCGGTGGGAGAGATGCCTCGTTGAGGAGGATTGTGGATTCTGGGCTTAGGTATCTAGCAGCCCTCAGGGCCTCGACGGGTTCTAAGGCGATGAGGATGTGGCATCTCCCCTCCGGT
>JAGHBJ010000025.1 GCA_021161045.1 Candidatus Bathyarchaeota archaeon | reverse complement strand
TGGAGACCTACGAGAAGAAGAGATCGAGGAGGGGCGCTGCCAAGTAACCCATAGGCCTCTACATGATGCCTATAAGAGGGCTGAGGAGGGGGAGTTTGAAAACTTCTTTCGACGCATTATAGGCGAACCGAGGGAGCTCCAGAGGTTCTGGATGAGGAGGCTGTTGATGGGCGAAAGCTTCACAGCCGTAGCCCCAACGGGCATAGGTAAGACGACCTTCGGCCTGGCCTACGCCCTCTTCAACGCCCTACGGGGGAGGCGTAGCTACCTCATCGTCCCAACGACGATCCTAGTCGATCAGTGCATCCAAAACCTCAGGGAGTTCTGTGAGAGGCTGGGAATCCAGCTTGGCCTAAATGAGGAGGGAGAGGTCTCAGCAGCCTACTACCATACGGGGATGGGGAGAAAGGAGCGGAAACGCTTCGAGGAGGCGTTGAGGAGGGCTGGGATCCTCGTCACCACCAGTCAATTCCTCTCTAGGAACTTCCATCTCCTAGAAGGTTTGGATTTTGACTTCATCTTTATCGATGATGTTGACGCCATCTTGAAGGCTTCGAGGAACGTTGAACGGGTGCTAAGGCTTCTAGGCCTGGAGAGGCATGGCGATGAGTGGAGTGGGGAACCCAGAGGCGTCTTAATGGTCTCAACGGCCACGGCGAGGAGGGGGCGGGCTGCGAGGCTTTTCAAGGAGGTTTTAGGCCTCGACATAGGCTCCTCAACCTATACGCTTAGGAATATCGAGGACTACATCGCAGGAGCTCCAGACATCGGAGAGGTTAAACGGATTCTGAGAACCCTTGGGAGGGGATGCCTACTCTACGCTAGAACAATAGAGGAGGCGAGGAAGTTTCAGGGGCAGCTCAGCGATGAGTTTAGAGTCGGCCTCGTCGTCTCCGGAGACCAAGGCGACCTCGAACGCTTCCAGCGGGGTGAACTCGATCATCTCATCGGAACGGCCCACTTCTATGGACTATTGGTCAGAGGCCTAGACCTACCAGAGCTGGTTAGATACGTCATCTTCCTCGGCGCCCCGATACATAGGGTGAGGGTTGAGGAGCTGACGCCTAGGATGGTGAAGATACTCGCCATAATCATGCGGGAGGATGAGGAGATCAGGAGATACATCGGCAGGATATGGGATATAGAGCGTAGACCAGCGGAGCTGGAGAAGCTGAGGAGCCTCATCGCCGAGAGGCTGAGGGAGGGGAGGATCGAAGACATAGTCTACCGTGAGGGGGAGGTCATCTTCCCAGATCTCAGAACCTACATCCAAGGCTCGGGGAGGGCCTCAAGGCTGACGGCCTGGGGCCTCACAAAGGGGGCCTCCATCCTCTTCGAGGAGGACGCCGAGATCCTAGAGGCCTTCAAGAGGAGAGGCGAATACTACGACATCGATTTCAAACCCCTCTCAGAGGCCGACCTAGAGGCCCTGAGCCGTGAGATCGACGAGTCCAGACGGCGAGGCGTCGAGGTCTCCGTCAGGCCGGCCCTCTTCATCGTTGAGAGTCCCACGAAGGCTAAGCAGATCGCCAGATTCTTCGGCAGGCCCAGCGTCAGGGTGATGGAAGACCTCATCGTCTACGAGGTGGCCACGGAGCGGTATATCCTCCTCATCGCAGCCTCCCTTGGACACATCGTAGACCTCTCAACCGATAGGGGATTCCATGGCGTGGAGGTCGACGGAGGCTTCAGGCCCATCTACTCGACGATCAAGAGGTGTAGAGACTGTGGATACCAATTCACCAGGGAGAGTGACCACTGCCCGAAGTGTGGGGGAGGGAACATCGATGACTCTAGGGGGCGTATAGAGGCCTTGAGGCGCCTAGCCTATGAGGCGGGTCTCGCCATAATAGGGACAGACCCAGATGCGGAGGGGGAGAAGATCGCCTGGGACATCGCAAACCTGCTACGAGGCCTCTCAGAGGTTCGAAGGGCCGAGTTCCATGAGGTGACGCCTAGAGCCATTAGGGAGGCCCTGAGGGGGCTACGGGAGATCGATGAGAGATTGGTGAGGGCGCAGATCGTCCGGAGGATCGAAGACCGATGGATCGGGTTTACGCTGTCGCAGAGGCTTTGGGACGCCTTCAATAAGCGTGGCATCTCAGCCGGTAGGGTTCAGACACCTGTTCTCAGATGGATCATAGAGCAGGGTGAACGATATAGGCGTAAAAGACGGGTGGCCTACGCACCGGAGCTTGCCCTCACCCTCGAAGGCGTCGAGGGGGACGAGGTGGAGGTTGAGATAACGCTGCTGGAGGAGCGGCGTGAGAATCGAAGTCCGCTGCCGCCCTATACGACGGATGAGATGCTTAGGGATGCCAACAGGCTGTTGAGGATGAACTCCTCGACGGCGATGAGGCTGGCTCAGGAGCTCTTCGAAAGGGGTCTCATCACCTATCATCGAACCGACTCGACACGGGTGAGCGATGTAGGCCTAAACGTCGCCAGGAGCTATCTAGGCCCAGACTTCAGGGGGAGAACCTGGAGCCTCGGCGAGGAGGGGGCGCATGAATGTATAAGGCCGACAAGGCCCTGGGATAGGGAGACCTTGAGACGCATGATCTATGAGGGCGTCCTAAGGGTTGAGGGATTGACCGCTAGGCATCTAGCCCTTTATGATCTCATATTCAGACGGTTCATGGCGAGTCAGGCCCCTGAGATAGAGGTCTATGTGAAGCGCTACCTCATCAAATACAGTGGTAGAAGCCTCACGGAGGAGAGGGTTCTGAGGGCTGAGGGGAGGGCCATCCAGCTATATAGGAGCGTCAAGGTTGGTCGTGAACTCCCCCTTGGGCGGAGGAGGGTTCACATCGAGTGGAGGCTCATACCTGAGGGCTATCCCTACACCCAGGCAGATGTGATCAGGTTGATGAGGGAACGATCCATAGGGAGGCCCTCCACCTATGCATCGATACTCCAGAAGCTCTTCGATAGAGGCTACATCTACGAGCGGAAGAGATGGCTCCTATCAACCAAGCTGGGGAAGGCCGTCTGCAGATACCTCGACGCCCACTACGGCAGATTTGTCTCCGAAGACAGAACCAGGAGGCTGCTGGAGAAGATGGACTCCATAGAGCGAGGCGAAGCAGAATACATCGACGTCCTCACAGAGCTATACAACGAGGTTAAAAACATCGCATAGACCTCGCTTATGTTAATGGAACCATTAACATCGAGGAAAAATTATAACAATGTAATAGAGAGCGAGAACAATCATCTAAGTATCTACCCCTGGTTGGAAGCCCTGACCCTGGTGCGGCCGCCGGGATTCGAACCCGGGATCTTCAGCTTGGAAGGCTGACGTCTTAGCCAGGCTAGACGACGGCCGCCCAGGATTGATTTGATGGTGAGCGTGATTAAAAACGTAGCGTTTGGGGAAAGCTATTTCAGGGCTTTTTGAGGTTGTTTGTGGATGGAACCCTCTCTGCTGGCTCTCGTCGGCCTTCTGGGCGGCGTGATAATGAGTTTCATAGGTGCCAGCGCTGTGATGGTTGTGGTTCCCAGCTTAAACCTCCTCGGATATAGGATGCATGTCTCCATAGGGGTGAGTCTCCTCGTCGATGTCTTGGCCTCGCTTGCCGTCGGCTATACGTATTGGAGGCATGGGAACGTCGATCTAAGCGGGGGCATCTGGATCGCTTTGGGTTCTATTCTCGGAGCCCAGCTTGGAGCGGGAGTGACAGTCGCCCTCCCCGAGTGGTTTCTCGCAGTCTCCTACGCCCTCTGGATGATCGGCTCAGGCGTGGCCATATGGAAGAAGGGCTTAGACCGTAGAGCCATCGTTGAGAGGTTGAGACGCTACGTCGAGTTCAACTCCCAGTCTAAGCGGATCGCAGCCGCCCTGGCTCTGGGCTTCGGCATAGGGGTGAACTGCGGAGTTTTCGGCGCCGGAGGCGGCATCCTAATCATGATGGTTCTCATCTTCGTCTTCGACTACGCCATCCACAAGGCCGTGGGAACCTCGACGATCATCATGGCCATAACAGCCGCCTCGGGGGCAGCCGGATACTGGATGAGGGGAAACATAAACCCCACTGCAGCCCTCATAGTGGCGTCGACAACCATCCTGGGAGGCGTCTCAGGGGCGAAGCTGGCCAACATCCTAAGCGAGAAGACCCTCTCCCGCATAGTCGGCGCCACCTTCATAATCCTAGGCATAACTCTAACCTGGTTTAGGCTAACCCATCTAGCATAGCTTAATCGGCTTCTCCAAACGGCTTAGGAGGACAACTGAACTCGGTGGATGCTCGTCGAGGATGCGATAACCTGAAGCCTCAGCCAAGGCCTCGGCGAAGCGCCTTATGTCGCTGTGCCGTGTCATCTCATCGTATCCGAAGCGGTATCGGGCGTATCCGACGCTCATAGCAGCCTTAGGCTCAATGTAGGTTGCATTAGATAGCTCAGCCAGCCTCGCATAGGCCTCAGGGCTATGCATATTGTATCCAGGCAGAAGCGTATGCCTAAGAACCGTTGGACAGCTGAAGCTGTTTAGGAGCTCCAGAGTCTCCATGAGCCGCTTCCACCCATCCCTGACGAGGGGTCTGCATGTTCGCCTATACGTCTCCTCATCTGGGGCTGAGACGCTTACATAGAGCTGGGAGGGTTCATGTTCAAGGTTTGTCAATACATCTGGTCTGAGGCCGTTGGTGACTATGAAGACTGTTTTGAAGCCGTGGTTGAAGTAGGCCTCAACGAGTTCTCCAAGCCTCGGATAGAGTGTCGGCTCCCCCTCAAGGCTGATGGCTGCGTGGATGGGGTCTCGGGCTTCGAGATACATCTCCCTTGGAACCTTGGGGTTGCCTCCGAAGCCGCTTATGGCCCTGCGATGGGCCTCTATGGAGGCCTCTACGATGAACTCTGGATCCTCAGCCTCCTCAGGTGGGAAGTGTGTTTGATCCCAGGCTATGCCTAGGTCGCTTGGCTGTGCTCTCCAGCAGTAGATGCAGCTCTGTAGGCAGCGTCCAAGGCTTGGAGTCATCTGGAGGCATCGGTGGCATGGTATCCCGTAGAAGCGCTGCTTATAGCAGTATTCGGCTCCGCCGGTTCTCAGGCTCTTCCTTGTCCAGTGACAGGCCTTGACGGCGCTGTGGCTGCCTACGAATTGGTATCCCTGCTTCCGGTAGACCCTCCTCAGCTCCTCTGGTATGGGCATCAGAAAAATTAGAAGCCGTAGAGCTTTGAATACTTCTCCTCCAGATACCTCAGGAAGGGTTCAACCTTGAGGGGGCTTCCAGTCGCCACCTCTATCAGCCTCGGCGGATCATAGAGGTTTCCATATCTATGCACATGCATCCTCAGCCATTCACGAACCTCCTTGAAGCTCCCAGCCTCCACCCTCTCCCTCCAATCTGGGAGCTCCCTCTCCATCACGCTCAGCAACTGGCCTCCGATGATGTTTCCCAGAGCATAGCTTGGGAAATAGCCATAGCTTCCGCTCGCCCAGTGGATGTCCTGCATAACCCCCTCGGAGGGATGCTGGATCTCGACGCCGAGATACTTCTCATAACGCTCATTCCAGACTTCGGGTAGCTCGTCGACGTCAACCTTGTCCTCGAAGAGGGCCTTCTCCAACTCGAAGCGGATTATGATGTGGAGGCCATAGGTCACCTCATCGGCGTCTACGCGGATCTTCCCAGGCTTCACGATGTTCACGGCCCTGACGAAGTCTTGGAGCTCCACGTCGTCGAGGACGCCGACCATCTCCCTCAGCTTGGGGTAGAAGTAGCTCCAGAACTCATGGCTTCGTCCGACGATGTTCTCCACGAATCTGGATTGGGACTCGTGGAAGCCCATGGAGCAGGCCTCCCCGACGGGTTGATACCTCCACTCCTCTGGGAGATTCCCATCGTAGAGGGCGTGGCCGCATTCATGGAGAACCGAGAAGAGGCTCTTATAGAAGGCGTCCTCATAGTAGTGGGTTGTAATCCTTATGTCTCCGTAGTAGCCGCTGGTGAAGGGGTGTTCAGACTCATCGATGCGCCCCCAAGCTTTCTCAGACCAGATGTCATATCCGACGAATTCCGCGATGGCCCTTGAGATCCTCCTCTGAACCTCTATGGGGACGATTCTATGGAGGAAGTCTATTCGAGGCTGCTCCGAGGAGAGGCATTTATCGATGAGCTTGACCAGGCCGCTCTTAAGCTCCCTGAAGACCCTGTCGATCTCCTCGGCCGTCATCTTAGGCTCATAGATGTCTATGAGGGCGTCGTAGGGCGTCTTCGTCCCCTTCACCTCCATCAAAAGCTCCGCCGCCTTCTTCCTCAGCTCCAACAGCTTACCAAGCTCCGGCTTGAAGGGTTCATAATCCCTCTTCGCCTTAGCCTTCTCCCAGACGCTTACCGTCACGGCCCTCTGCTTAGCCGTCTCAGCCACCAGCTCCTCTGGGAGGGCCGTCGCCTCATCATAGGTCTTCTTGATAAGCTCCACATTCCGCCTCTCGACCTCCCCTAGGGATTCGAAGCCTGCGTGGCCCATGATCTCCTTCAATAGCCTCCCAACCTCGGGATCCGTCGCCATCCTATGGCTTAGACGCTCCAGGAGGGCGAGTTGCTCACTCCTCAGCGACACCCCCGCTGGGGGCATCATCGTCCTCATATCCCAGCGTAGAAGCCAGGTGGCGGTTTGGAGAACCACGAGGTTCTTATATCTCTCCAGAAGCGCCTCATAGGCCGATTTCAGGGACTCCATCAGGTTGAAGGAGGCTGGAGAGATTATAACGATTTCTAAGCCTTAA
Source organism: Candidatus Bathyarchaeota archaeon (assembly GCA_021161045.1). Taxonomy (GTDB): domain Archaea; phylum Thermoproteota; class Bathyarchaeia; order TCS64; family B23; genus B23. The sequence continues at coordinate 463 of JAGHBJ010000025.1, read as the reverse complement.
ACTCCAGCTCCTCCCTCAGACGCTTGAGGAAGGACTCCAGGAACCGTAGACGCCCCTCAGCGATCTCACGGGCCTCCTCCGTATATAGCGGCCTCCTATACTTCGCTATGATCGCCTCCAAAACCCCAGGGGCCTCGGAGACATCTCCGGAGTACTCCCCCTCAACGAGCGCCCTTAGGATACCCCTCAGTAGGCCGATGGCTCCGAGATAGTCGAGGAAATCAGCGTCATAGAGTATCTCAGCCTCAGCCGTCTGAGGGTCAGGCCCCCCATAACGGCTGTGCGCCCTTATACAGTGCTCAACGGCCCTGATCTTCGCCTCATCATAGCCCAGCTCCCTGAGGAGCTCCACAGCCATATCTGCGCTCACATCATAATGCCTCAACCTCCCAGACTTGGGGATGGAGACGTCGTGGAGCAGCGCCGCCAGCCTTAAGGTTTCAAGGTCTACGTCTCTACCCTC
>JAGHBJ010000064.1 GCA_021161045.1 Candidatus Bathyarchaeota archaeon | reverse complement strand
TCTATACACCATCCCCTATCTCTCCCCACTCCGCCGTAGGTCTGGTTCCAGAGGGGGTCTCCATCCTCATCGGTCTCTACAACCCATATATCCCAGTCCCCCTCCCCAAAGGATGTTGTCCCGCCGATTATGATGTATCCCCCAGCCTTGGTCTCCCTCACCAGCCATCCTATGTCGCTTCCAGCCCCTCCATAGGTTCTATTCCATAGGACTTCCCCCTCTCCATCGAGTTTTACGAGCCAGAAGTCGTAGCCTCCAGCTCCATAGGAGCCAGTCGCCCCAGCGGCTATGTAGCCATCCTCCATCTCCTCTATGGAGAAGAGCCAGTCGTCTCCATCGCCTCCATAGACCACATCCCACTCCACATCGCCGAATTCATCGGTCTTTATGATCCAGGCGTCGGCGAGTCTATCGGCGGATATCGTCGTGTATCCAGCCACTATTAGGCCTCCATCCCTCGTCTCGGAGACGTACCAGGCTCCATCCTCGTAGGGGCCTCCATAGGTCTTACACCATAGAACCCTGCCGAGGGGATCAACCCTCAATAGGAGGGCATCCCAGTATCCGCTGCCTATGATCCTCGTCCTCCTGGTACATCCGGCGACGATGTAGCCTCCATCCCTAAGCTCCTTGACGCAGTAGCCTATATCCCAGTCAGGCCATCCATAGACGAGGCTCCACTCCTCATCCCCCCTGGAGCTGAGTTTAATGAGCCAGATGTCGTAGTGGCCTGACCCCCAGGATGAGGTCTCACCGGCGAGGATGTAGCCTCCATCACTCGTCTCCTCCACAGACCAGCCTACATCCCACTTAACGCCGCCATAAGTCCTATTCCACTCGACATCCCCATGCTCATCCGTCTTTATAAGCCATGCATCATACTCTCCCTCGCCATAGCTGGAGGTTGTGCCGATGATTATGTAGCCTCCATCCCTAGTCTGCCTAACAGACCAGCCTACATCACCCCTCACCCCTCCATAGATCTTAATCCACTCAACCCTCGGAGGCATCGACTTCGAAGCGTTGATGGGGCTTAGGGAGAAGGCTAATAGACTTAGGGAGACCAGGAGGGGTAAGAGAGGGAGAACTCCGAGAATCTTAGCCGCCAACCTCGATCATTGGGAGAAAACCGATGGATATTAGTCATCCGCTATCTGAAGAGCTTTAGATGACCCGTCACCCTATCCATCCTCTCCGATAGGTCGGGTCCAAGGCCGAGGGCGGTTATGGTTCCTGGAGGCACCTCTGTGAGGCCTCGATCCCTGATGATGACGTTTACTATGCCCAGCTCCTCAGCCCTCTCAGCCAGCTCCATCAACTCCTCGAGGGATTCAACTCGTAGAACCACCTTCTTAGCCCCCTCGTCCCTCCATCTACGCCAGATTCGGGGCTTCCTCCTCTTCGCCTCCTCGGAGGACTCGACGGCTGCGTGGCAGGCCTGGCTTATGAGCTTGCCTACGCTCATCCCCAGGTCGGCTCTGAGGACGATGCACTGCTTATACCTGAAGGGGGTCTCACTCATCAGGGGATCAGCCTCTCCCTGTCTCTGGGGAACATACAGCACTCCCTTATGTTGCTGGCGCCGGTTACAGCCATCGTCAATCTCTCGAGGCCTATGCTCCAACCGGCGTGGGGCGGCGCCCCATACTCGAAGCACTCGATGTAATGCTTGAAGTTCTCTGGGTTCAAACCCTTCTCCCTCAGCCTCCTCCTCAGGAGGTCTGGGAGATGTATCCGCTGGGTTCCACTGCTGATCTCCAATCCCCGATATATGAGGTCGAAGGCGTGGACAAGCCTCGGGTCATCCTCCCTTGGCATGGCGTAGAAGGGTTTTAGGGTCTCAGGCCAATCCTTTATGAAGAAGGCCTCCTCCCCGAGGAGGCTCCACAGCTTCCTCTCCTGGGTTCTGGTGAAGTCGTCGCCCCAATTGATCTCGTCGCCGACGCCTCTGAGCATCTCTATCGCCTCATCATATGTCAATCTCCTCAATGGAAGCCTAGGCACCTCCAGCTCTCGGCCTAGAATCTCCAGCTCCTCCTTTCGTTCTCTGCGGACGGCCTCCAGCATGTAGGCGAGGCACTCCTCCAATACGCGCATCACATCCTCATCATCAGCATAGGCCTGCTCGATGTCCATCTGCCTAACCTCATTGAGATGCGTCGGCGTATCGAATTTCTCAGCCCTCCAGACGGGGACCACCATGAAGACCTTCTCGAAGCTGATGGCGCACATCTGCTTATAGAGCTGCGGACTCTGCGCCAGGTAGGCTGTCCGATCGAAGTAGGGGAGCCTGAAGAGCTCGGCTCCACCCTCGGAGGCTGAGGCTATGATACAGGGGGGCTGAATCTCAAGGTATCCCCTATCGCTGAGGAATCTCCTGAAGGCCTGTAGAAGCGTATGCTGGATCCTGAAGATGGCTCTACTCCTAGGCGTCCTGAAGTCTAGGAATCGGTAGTCGAGGCGTGTATCCAGCTCGGCCTTCACCCTCCCAGATACGTCGATGGGTATGGGCTGCTTAGCCCTATTGATGAGCTCCACAGATTCGGGTATGAACTCGACGCCGGCGTGGGCGATTCTGCTTTCGACGACTCTCCCCTTGAAAGCGACGACGTCCTCCCTGCCTAGGTGGAGCTCCTCAAGGGTCTCCGCTATGGGATTGTCGGGCTTCACCGTCACCTGTATCTCCCCTGAGGCGTCTCGGAGTAGGATGAACTTCAGCTTGCCTAGGTCTCTCGTCCTGCTGACCCATCCGGCTATGGTTAGGGTCTCACCTAGCCTTCTCTTAGCCTCCTCTATGCTAACCCTCTCCAATCTAACCCCCTCAGGGCCGAGTCTATTGACGTGGAGGAGCTTAAAGCTTTGATGCTATGTATGCTCCACCCTCAGACTTATGCCCCTAACCCTCCGGGCTATCTCGGTCAGCGCCCTTATACGCTTCTCATTCAGTCTCCGACCTGCGAGGACGATCCTCGTCTCGCTGGAGCCATCGGGGAGCCAGATGACGTTTATGGTGAGTATCCGGTAGCCTGAGAAGAGATCCTCCAGGAATCGGCGTTCGCTTCCCCCGCTCTCTACGACGATGACCCTCCTCCTGAAGGCGTCTCGAACCTCCCTTATGAGCCGCCCCCCATAGCCCATGAACTTCTCCCTGTCACCCCTCCCGACGACGAGGGCGAGAATACCATCTGCCTCGACGACGTCGACGAGCTTCGCATCCTGTATCATGGGGTATTTATCCTCGATTTCGAGGAGGAATCGGGCCACCTTCATATAAAGCTCTGAGACCTCGCCTGACCTCAGCTTCTCCCTGCACTGGGAGCAGAGTACTCCGCTTCTGAGGCAAAACTCACACAGCCTCGTCTCCACTCACTCTTTCCTCCGGGCCGGAGGGCGTGTAGGGGCTGACCTCTAAGGCTTCGCCGTCTACCGTGTGATCTTGATCTCGATGGTGCTTATGTTCGTCGGCGTGTTGGTGTCCTCGGAGACCATCTCCTCAGTTCCGATCTTGATGTCCTCCACCTTTATGTCCGGCATGAATCTGTTCCTCATAACCTCTACGACGTCGACGGCCCTGCTGATGGCTCTTCCCCTCGCCTTTATCAGCACCTCACTCGCCCCGCTCTTGAAGAGGGTCATGCAGGCGAGGACGTAGTTCAGGATGGGCTTCCTCCCGACGTAAACCGTGTTCACCGACACCTTAAATCCCCCTTCCTCCGTGGTGTTCTATTATCAGATCGACATCTAGTTAAAAGGTTATCGTTGTTTGTAGACCCTCGGCGGGGAAAGGATAAAATATCATGAGAACCCTATGATCTCGGTCTGGTGTCCCCGATGTCGCTTAGAGACCCCTTCAAGCTGGAGCTGGCGAGGAAGCGTAGATTGGAGAAGATGATCTGTAGGAAGTGTGGAGCCACGAATCCGCCTAGGGCGACGAAGTGTAGGAAGTGTAGGAGCAAAAATCTGAGGCCTAAGAGGATTAGGGGACGCCGCTAGGCTTCTCCGCGTCGCCGATTCGTCGTTTCAGGATGAGTAGGTTCACTCCCTCTATGTAGGCCTCTATACTCGCCCTGACGATGTCTCTGCTACGACCTCGGGAGGAGACGATGATGTCTCCATGCCTCAATCTCACCTCCACCTCAACCTCGGCGTCGGTTCCACCTGTTATGGCATCTACATGATACGCCTCCAAGTGGGGTCTCTCCTCGGGTTTTAGGGCCTCCATCACAGCTCTCAGCGTGGCGTCGACGGGGCCTACCCCCATCGAGGCTTTATGATGCTCCTCCCCATCGATGCGTAGCTTCACGGAGGCCGTCGGCGTTATTTTGTTCCCCGTGACCACTATGAACTCGTCGATCTCCACGGCTCTCTCTGTTTTGACGCCCATAATCTTCTCGGCGATCTCCAGCAGCGTCGTGTCGGCCACCCTCATACCCCTGTCTCCGCGGGCCTTCACCTCATTTAATATGCGTTGAAACTCCTCCTCTGAGGGTGTTAGGCCCATCTCCTCCAGATTTCTACGCAGCCCATGGGATCCCGCATGCTTCCCTGGAACTATATGTCTGGCGGCCCCCACGATGTCCGGGTCTATGAACTCGTAGGTGGAGGGATGCCTCAAAACCGCGTGGGTATGTATGCCGGATTCATGGCTGAAGGCGTTGATCCCCACCACCGCCTTATTTGGTGAAACCACCACACCCGTCAATCGCTCAACCAGCCTTGAAGTCTCCCATAGCCTCTCTGTCTTTATGCTCATCTTAGCTCCATAGACGACTCTTAGGGCGACTGCCACCTCCTCCAGAGCCGCATTTCCAGCCCGCTCACCTAGGCCGTTGATGCAGACATGAATCTCCCCAGCTCCAGCTCTGAGGGCTGCGAGGCTGTTGGCCACCGCCAGCCCCAAGTCGTCGTGGCAGTGGGCTGCGAAGAGGACGTCTGGGAACTCGCTGATCATCTCGGAGAAGAATCTGTAAGAGGCCTCGGGTGTTAGGGCGCCGACGGTGTCGCAGAGGGCCACTCTATCGGCGCCGGCCTCCAAGGCCTCTGCGACAACCCTCTTAAGGAAGCCGAGATCGGTTCTTGAGCCATCCTCCGTTGAGACCTCCACGATTAGGCCTTCACCCTTGGCGTAGGAGACTGCCTCCCTCAGCATCTCAAGGGCCTCAGCCCTCGTCTTCCTCAGCTTAACCCGTAGATGTAGATCAGAAGTGGGGATGATTATGTTGACGCCGTCGACATCGGCCTTTAGGGCGGCGTCTATATCCCTCCTTAGACATCTGGAGGCGCTGAAGATCTCAGCCCTCAAATTCTCCCCCGTTATCAGCCTTATGGCCTCCCTCTCCCCCTCGGAGACGGCGGCGAAGCCTGCCTCTATGGTGTCCACGCCCAGCGCGTCGAGGGCCTTAGCTATCTCCAATTTTTCCTCAGGTGCCAGGGAGACTCCAGGCATCTGTTCCCCATCTCTCAGGGTGGTGTCCAGAAACCTTACACGCTGCTTTATGGGGCTAGATAAAGCGATACCCCATTTCCATCACTGAAACGAGAGGAGGAGGGGTACAATTATAAAAGCCTATCGAGGCATGGGAAAGTATTTTATCGGCGCAGGGGAGTATCCCTTTTGCGGGCCGGTCGTTCAGCCTGGCTAGGACGCCGCCCTCACACGGCGGAGATCGCAGGTTCAAATCCTGCCCGGCCCACTATAGGCATCCTCGATCATTGGAGCTCCTCGCAGCCACATATAGGTCTTCAGCGATATGGAGGGGAAGCTTGAAATGGAGGCTGAGGATTTTATGTTCCAGCTCCAAACCATCTCTCCAGGGTTGTTGTCTCCTTGCTCCGTTTGTAGCCTCGCTCGATCTTCTGTATTGCCTTCCGAACCCTCTCCTCATTGAAGTCGTGTTCGTCGCATAGGAATTCGATGATGCCGTCGACGTCTGGGGGCCTCCACTCCAGCTCGTAGTCGTCTGTCACCTCTGGGTTGAGGAAGAGCCTCTTAATGGCCTCTGGGGGAACTGGGAACTCAGCTCCCTCGATATGCTTCAGGGCCTCCTCAAGGCTTCCATACTCCCTTATCAGCTTCAGCGCCCGTTTAGGCCCTATGCCCTTGACGCCGCCAGGGTTGTAGTCGGTGCCGACGAGGATGCCGATGTCTATGAGCTGTTCACGGCTTAGGCCTAGATGCTCCAGCATCGTCTCTAGCTCTATAAGCTCCGGCTCGATCTTTATGTAGAGCTTCTTCCTAGGCAGCTTCCTCCTCCCCGTTATTGAGAGGTTGCGGACAAGCCTTGGAGCTCCGAAGAGCAGGGAGTCAAAGTCCTGGCTGGCCACAGCCCAGACATCGCCCTTCGAGGCCATGTAGGCTGATTGGGCCTCGCCTTCGGATGGGGCCTGTATCCAGGGTATTCCCATTAGGGTCAGCAGCTTCTTGGCGTCCTCAACGATGCTGGGCGTCGTCACGACTGCCTGCTGGGCGTATCTCCTCGCCTCCTCGTAGCGCCCCTCTCTGAGAGCCTCCTCATATCGCTCCTGGGCCTCTCTGCGAGTCTCCATGCGCTTCTCAAGGGTTTCAGCCTTCAGCAGCGGCGGCTTGCCGTCGAAGACGTAGGCGACCTTTATCCCAGCCTCTATGAGATTCGCATTCCTATAGATCAATCCGTTTAGATGGCTCGTTATCCGCCCCTCCCTGTCTCGGAGGGGTTCACCATAGCGGCCTCTTATGGTGGAGAGGAATTGGTAGAGGATGTTGTGGCCGTCGAAGACTATGATCTTACCGGCGAGATCCTTGAGGTCGATCTTCTTGGCCTCGACGATCTCCCTGAGCTGAACTCCCACCCTACTTCACCAACTCTACTCTCCTCTTACCCCTCGCCATATTATAGACCCTTATCAAACCCCTGATCTCCAGGTCCATGATGAGATCCTCGAAGTTTCTCTTATCGAGCTTGCCATGGATCTTTGACACAGCCCTATATAGGCTGTCGAACTCCAAGGCTCCGCTCCTCTCAAGGGTCTCAATTATGGTGATGGGTATCAGCCTATCATTCATATGGTTCACTCCTTACGCCACTGCCATGACCGGCTTCTGCTGAGCCTCCTTGAATCTCTTCTCCATATCCCTATACCACTTCTCCATCTCAGGCGTTATAGAGGGCGCTATACCGGCCATCGCCTCCTCAAAGTCCTTCAGCGTAACCTCCTTGGCGTTGATGTCCCTCCTCAAGGCGTTGAGGGCAGCCTCACGGCAGACGGAGTCTATGTCGGCGCCGGAATACCCCTCCATACGCTTAGCCAACTCCTCTAGGTTGACATCCTTGGCCAATGGCATGTTCTTCGTCTTTATCTTCAATATCTGGAGCCTCGCCTCATAGTCCGGAGGCGGAACATAGATGCGTCTATCGAAGCGTCCAGGCCTCAGCAGCGCTGGATCGAGGATGTCAGGCCGGTTGGTGGCTCCGATGACGACGACGTTCTGAAGCGTTATGAGGCCGTCGATCTCTGTGAGGAGCTGGCTGATAACCCGCTCGGTGACCCTTGAATCGCCGTAGCCGAGGCCCCTAGCAGGGGCGATGGCGTCGATCTCATCGAAGAAGATGATGCTTGGAGCCGCCATCCTGGCCTTTCGGAATATCTCCCTAATCGCCTTCTCCGATTCACCGACCCACTTACTGAAGATCTCAGGCCCCCTAACGGAGATGAAGTTGGCCTCAGACTCCGTCGCCACGGCCCTCGCCAATAGGGTCTTACCGCAGCCCGGCGGCCCATAGAGGAGGATTCCCTTCGGCGGCGTTATGCCCATCCTTTTGAAGGCGTCGGGATGCTTCAAGGGCCACTCCACGGCTTCCCTCAGCCTCTGCTTCACATCCTCCAATCCGCCGATGTCATCCCAGTGGACGTTCGGAGTCTCTATGTAGACCTCCCTCATCGCCGTCGGCGTGATCTCACGATAGGAGGCCAGGAAGTCATCCATGGTGACGACCATCTGATCCAGAATCTCCTTCGGGATACGCTTCTCCTCCAAGTCGATCTTCGGCAGATAACGCCTCAAGGCTTTCATGGCCGCCTCCCTGCAGAGGGCTGCGAGGTCGGCGCCGGTGTATCCATGCGTTATGTCCGCCAGCTTCTCCAGATCGACATCCTCGGCTAATGGCATCCCCCTGGTGTGTATCTGCAGTATCTCTAATCGGCCGTCGCGGTCTGGGATTCCTATCTCGATCTCCCTGTCGAAGCGGCCTGGTCTTCGAAGCGCTGGGTCTAGGGCCTCAGGCCTGTTGGTGGCTCCGATGACGATGACGTTTCCACGCCCCTTCAGGCCGTCCATGAGGGCCAATAGCTGGGCGACGACCCTCCGCTCAACCTCCCCCGTCACCTCACTTCTCTTAGGGGCTATGGCGTCGATCTCATCGATGAAGATGATGCTAGGGGCATTACGCTCAGCCTCCTCGAAGGTCTTCCTCAGCCTAGCCTCCGATTCTCCGTAGAATTTGCTCATGATCTCAGGGCCATTTATGGCGTAGAAGTTGGCATCCGACTCGTTGGCGACGGCCCTCGCCAATAGGGTCTTACCGCAGCCTGGAGGGCCGTGGAGCAGCACGCCCTTAGGCGGGTCGATTCCAAGCCTTTGGAATATCTCCGGATGCCTGAGGGGGAGCTCCACCATCTCCCTTATACGCCTGATGGCCTCATCGAGGCCTCCTATATCCTCATAGGTTGTTCGGGTTGTTATCTCAAGCTCTGGAACCGGTTCGCTGAGGATGGTGATCTCCGTTGTGGGCGCTATCTTGACGATGCCCGCAGGCCTGGTGTTCACCACCGTGAAGGGAACCGAGTGGCCGAGCATCGTTATGAGTATCGTATCCCCCCTGGTGCAGGGTCTGTCGATGAGGCGATCCTTTACAAATCTTATGAAGTCACTGTCGACGCTGATGCGTATATCAACCGGTGCGAGCTTCACGGATTTCGCATAGGAGACATTCGCCTTTCGGACGGTGACGAACTCGTTGATGGAGACTCCACAGTTCTTCCTGATGAAGCCGTCGATCCTGATTAGGCCGAGGCCCTGATCCTCTGGATAGGCGGGCCACGCCTTCGCGGCCGTGCTCTTCTTCCCTATGATCTCGATGACGTCTCCGACGGTTACCCCTATGGCCTTCATCGCCGCGGAGTCTATCCTGGCGATTCCTCGGCCTACATCCCTCTGCTGTTTAGCCTCAGCCACCTTCAATTGGATGCTGCTCAAGGAGAATCACCTTTAAAGGCGTATGAAGAGTGTGGCGTAGAACCATATAAACGTTAAGGAGTTGTGATCAATTAGGCATTAGATTACTTCACACTCCTCAGCCAGCCTCTTAGCCTCCTCGGATGTGAGCTTCACCTCATCTAATATCGTATAGCGGCCAGGCCTAATCCATCTAGCCCTAACCAAGGCCTCGACGATATATCTCGGCTCTATGCCCAACTCCTCCGCCGTCGTAGGAGCTCCTACAGCTCGAAGACTCTCCCTGATCTCCCTCCAATCCAAGCCATGGAGCTTCGCCATCATTATGGTTCCGACGCCACACTGCTCCCCATGGAGCGCAGGCCTCGGAGCGATCACGTCGAGGGCGTGGCTGAATAGGTGTTCAGAACCGCTACAGGGTCTGCTGCTTCCAGCTATACTCATGGCTACACCGCAGCTCACCAGGGCCTCGATGAGGGTTCTATAACCCTCATCATCCCTAGCCCTTATCAGCTCGGCGCTCCTCATCACCAGGTTGGAGCTCATTAGGGCTAGGCTTGCGGCATACTCGCCGTAGTATTCGCCGTTAACCTCGTGGGCTAGCCTCCAATCCCTCACGGCCACCACCTTCGCTATGACATCGCCGCAGCCGCTCGCCGTCAATCTATAGGGGGCGGCGGCTATCACCTCGGAGTCGGCCACCACGGCTATGGGTGCTACAGCCTTAACGGAGTAGGGTCTCCCCAATCCCTTGACGGAGGCTAGGGAGCTCGCTATCCCATCATGGGAAGCCGTGGTTGGGGCGCTGATGAATTCTATCCGACTCTTAGCAGCAGCCATCTTAGCGACGTCGATGACCC
>JAGHBJ010000037.1 GCA_021161045.1 Candidatus Bathyarchaeota archaeon | reverse complement strand
TAGAGTTTCAAAGTCCCACAACCCTGGAAGTCTCCTGGAGCATAGACCCTAAGAAGCTCCTCGTCGACCTCCTCTCAGACCCAGAAGACGGAGTTAAAGTCTACGATGATGACGGAGTAGAAGTCCCTGGGGTCATATCAGCAGCGTGGTATGATGAGCACATCTTCAAGGAGGCGGATTGGCAGATCACCGTCGGCCCCGTCGCAGGGGCAAGAGCCGAAGTCCTCGACATAGGGGCATGGCACAAGGCCATCAGAGAGCATATACAGCTCTCAATATGGGTGCTCAGGAAGAGAGAGGCCAATTATACACCAGAACGCCTGAGGAGAGACCTCATCCAAGAGGTAGACCGAATACTCTTCAAAGCCATAAACAACCCAGGCGGAGGAGTAGGCAGCATAAACCTATCAGGCTGGATAGACCGAGACGAGCCTGAGCGGGGAATCCTAAGAAGCATCCTCACCGTCCAAGTGGAATATGAGAAGGAGAGGGAGTGAAGCACCTCATCATCCGGCTTCAAAACAGCGCCTCTAGCCGGAACTAATAATCTTCGGAGTTCAAGTGAGGCCCTAGGGCCTTTTGGGCTTCGTTCTCAGCGGCGACAGACTCCATTTGATGAGGGAGGCGATATATCCCACGCCTGATCTCAGCCTCACGGGTAGGGGTGATGTGCCGCCTCCAATTCTATGCCGCCCCCGTCTCAAGGCCTCTAGGATGTCAGCCACATCGAGATTCTCACCCTCCAGCTCCATGTAGGCGTTCCCCACGTCTAATGCCCTATGGGCGTCGCTTCCGGCTACCGCTGGAACCTCAAGTTCTCCAGCTACCTTCAGGCCTATGCGTATCATCATCCTCAACGGATAGGCGGCGTTCAAGGCCTCAACGACATCCGGCGGGCAGTCTCTCCATCGGTTCAGCTTCAGCCTCCCCACTGCCGGATGGGCGAGGACGCTTAGGCCACCCCGCTCACGACTCCAGTCGATGACCTCCTCATAGATGAGGGGTCTCCTAAGCCTTGGGAGCTCCTCTAAGCCGAGGATGAGGATATGCCCCGCATCCGTCTTCAACTCATAGCCAGGTATCACCGTCAACCGGCTCTCCAGCCTCAGCGCTTTCCAGTATCCCTGGAGGGTGTCGTGATCCGTTATCGCTATGGCATCCAATCCCTTCAGCTCCGCAGCCCTCAACACCCTCTCGATACCATCCCTCCCATCGGAGTAGACGGTGTGTATATGGATGTCCATGAGCATATCTCTCGCCTAGCCGGTAGAGATGGATGAGTCTCAAAGCTTCATAAAAGATATCCCTATTCATCCATGAAGGAGAGTCGAAACTCAGCAGAGTTAATAGGTCTCATCGAGGGATTACAGCCTCTTCAAAGCTCTTGAAGTGGAGATCTCCCGTGAGTATCCTCGCATCCATCCTTCTGGCCGATGCCAGGACGTAGGCGTCGGCGAGTCCGAAGTCTATAATTCTCCTCTGTATCTCTGCGTGGAGGAGGCCAGCTTCTAGGGAGAGTTGGTGGTCTACGTCTATGATCTCGGAGTTGCTGGTTAGTATGTCGTAGGTCATCCCTGGATCCTCTCTCTCACACACACACAACCTTGCTCAACACCTCAGCTATCGTCAGGGCGCAGGTGTAGGCTCTACAGCTCTCATCCTCCAAGGCTTCCTTAACCCTCTTTTCAGCCTCGCTTCCCTTGAGATACTCGATCCAGGCGTAGGATCTCCTCTCTGATGCGCTTCTCCTCCATGAGCTCCTTCGGTGATGCGACCATCAGGGAGCCTCCAACCCTTTGAGAGCACAGCCCTATAACCTGCGGGAGCTAACGGTGATGACAACACTTTAACCGGTGGGGGGAATCATCTATCGGTGAAACCTTTGGAGACTCCATTCCCATTGATCAGGGTTGAGGGAGACCCCTATAGCTGTGGGGTTCAACACGGCGAGAAGGCCCGTGAGCTGGTTAGGAGAAACGTTGAATATTACGTCAATCTCTGGGGTAGGAATCTGGGTCTGAGCCGTGAAAGGATCGCTGAGCGGGGCGCCGAGCTTCTGAAGGCCATAGGGGATTTCTCCCCCGATCTCCTAGAGGAGCTTCGAGGCGTCGCCGAGGGCGCCGATGTCTCCCTGGAGCTGTTGGCAGCCATAAATGGTCGATATGAAGTGGTGTGGTCTGAGATGCGGCCCCAATGCACCTCGCTGGCCGTTCTCCCAGAGGCCTCCGCTAATGGCCATACACTGCTGGCTCAGAATTGGGATTACCTACTCGGAGTCCAGGATGGATGCATACTACTCGACGTCGAGGAGGAGGGGAGACCTCGCATATTGATGCATACGGAGGCTGGGATCATCGGGCAGAAGGGCTTCAACTCCGAGGGTCTAGGCCTAGTCGTCAACGCCCTCGTCTCAGACCACGACCACTTCGAGGCGAATCCACCCTTCTGGATCGTATGCCGAGAGATGCTCCGATGCAGAAGCATCTCGGAGGCTATGAAGACCTTCCTGAACGCTTCGAGGTCGGTCTCTTATAATGTCCTTCTAGCTCAGGCTGGGGGATTTGCAGTCGACCTCGAAGCCACACCCCTAGACGTCTCGATCCTAACCCCAAGCGAGGGGCTGCTGGTGCATACCAATCACCTCATAGGGCAGAGGGCCTTGAAGGTGAGGGACATCTTCGTTAAACGATACCCTGACTCGGTTTACAGGCTTTACAGAGCCAAGACGGCTTTGGAAGCCGAGTGGGGGGAGATAACGATGCAGACTTTCATGGAGATCCTACGAGACCATTATGGGAGACCACACTCCATCTGCTGCCACCCAGACCCAGGGGAGCCTGAAGACTTTAGAGGCGCAACCCTAGCATCCATCATCATCGACCTCGACGAGAAGAGAATGCACATCACAAGGGGGCCGCCATGCGAGGCTGAGTATAGGGAAATCACACTTGAGTGATGCATAAAAACCTCAAAACCATCGTGTCCAATATATATAGTATATTTGATTCATAAAGATTAAAGACTCCCAGAAGAATATTATGATGTGATTCCATTCCAGGTTCAGAGGCTCCTATATCGTCAAGGTCGTAGGTTATATGGCATAATTGTTGAGGCATTCTCAAAGCCTGGCGTCTTAGCATCGATCTCATCGATGCTCGCTGAGAGAAATTTAGACGTCATCTACTGCACAGCCATCACCGCAGAGGATAAGCGTGGAGGCATCATATTCCTCGTCGACTTCACAGACTCTGATGCCATGCCCCAATCCGTCGCCGAGGAGCTTAAGGCCCTCGACTTCGTGGAGGATGTCACCATCATAGAGCCGGTCGTCGACGGCTTCCTCATCGACGACGCCACCTTCCCAATAATGCTTGGTCGACGAAGGGCCCTAATCCTAGATGACGGGATGCTCCGAGGAATCTTCATCTCTTTCAGGGAGCGCCTTGGAAGCGGGGGTGAGGCGATGCTATACCACCTCGGCCTCGAAGCAGGTCGGAGCAGGGGGCGCCACGCAGCCATGTTGGCCCAGAAGGTCGGAATCAAGAGCCTTGATAGGGGGTTGGAGACCGTCGCAAAGGCCTTGAAGGCCCTCGGCTACGGCATAATAGAGTTTATAGAGCTCCAGGAGAATCCGCCAAGGGCGAGAGTTAGGATATACAACTCCATAGAGTGTGAGCTCGGCCGTGGAGCCGGACACCCCTTCAGCCAGTATATCAGAGGCCTCATCACTGGTATAGCTTCAGAATTCTTCAGGCGGGAGATGACAGCCAGGGAGGTTAAATGCATAGCTATGGGAGACCCCTACTGCGAATTCGAGCTTAAACCTCAGATGTGAAATCACATAACCTTATAACATCTCCAGATGGCTTAGCCATAGGGAG
>JAGHBJ010000036.1 GCA_021161045.1 Candidatus Bathyarchaeota archaeon | reverse complement strand
TCTGGAAGTAGTAGGTGAGGGGTCTGAACCTGGTTCCCTCCCCGCCGGCGAGGATGACCCCCCTAAGCCCCATATCACCTCACCCTGGCTATGAGCATGAAGACCCCTAGGAGGGCGATGATTAGGCCGAGGGGTGTGAAGACCCTTGGATCCGTGATCCCCACCTCTGCTCTCAGGGAGATGTAGGTGAGATAGGAGCCTATCAGCAGAATTAGGAATCCGATAAGCCTCAGTGAGAGGTCTAGGAGGGAGAGCTCCTCAGGCATCTCACCATAATTATCTAGAGGTGCTTAAAGGGTTATGCGCCCGCTTCCTCCAGCTTATCGGGGAGATACCGGTCGACGATGTAGGTCAATCCATATCGGCTGAAGGCCTCCAGCTCGGCCTTCTGCCCTATCTCCAGGAAGGTGTCGATCTCCCTCTGCCAAAGCTCCCCCTGATACCTTGGGTCTCGCTTCAGCTCCTTAAGCCTCTTCACATCCTTATCGGTGAGATTCTCCGTCGGCAACTTATACCGTATGATGTCCGTCGCCCAAACCCCAATCCACTTCGCATCTGGGGTTGCCAGGCCCCTGAGGTGGGCGGCGTTCGCTGAGCCTGAGATGATGACCATGGCTATGTGCATCCCCCAGGGGTCTCCATCGGTGAAGAGGTAGACGGGGAGTCCATGCTCCTCGTTTAGGCGTTTAATCAGCGTCCTCGTCGCCCTCGGAGCCTGTCCAGCGGTGTGGATGAGGATGGCGTTGAAGCGTTTATACGCTTTTTCCTCTATGAGCCTCGTGAACATGGCGCCCTTCTCGATGACCAGCACCTTATCAGCTGAGGTCTCCACGATCTCGGCGGTGCTCAGCGCAGGCCCTATCATCATGCCGTCGGGATGCTCCGTTAGGTTGAGGCGTTTACCCTCATAGCCTGGGACGGTATACTCGATGGTTAGGTCCCCGAAGATGGCGCTACGCTCCTCGGGGTAGATGTTGAAGCTCTCCCGGGGCATATTCAAGGCGGTTTCAAGGTCTGTGATGATCTCATCCGACTCATCTTGACTTTTGAACTCTATGTCTCTGAGGCCCCTCGCCGAGTAGTAGACCTCCCTGAGGGTGCTGGTCTTCCTCAGCTTTAGAAGCTCCCTAGCGAACCAGGCCGTCCAAATGAGCTGGGCGAAGGGCCTAATATGCCTGATGTTCCTTGAATGCCTCCTGATGACCCTATCTCCGAGGACGTATTGCCTTAGCTCTGGGTCGTAGACGATGTTATCTGTCGAGCGGCTTTGAAGCATGATCCAGGGGAATTCACGGTTCTCGATCTGCTCGCAGATGATTTTTCCAAGCTGTTTCAGGGCGAGCTCCACGGCTGCCCTCCGCTTCTCAGCTAATTTAAGCCTCCTCCTCAAGTTCAGGCACCTCCCTTAGAGGGCTTTCAGCCTCTGAAACCTCTAGGCTGACGGCTTTGAGGAGGGGTTTGATGTCCGGCGGCTTCTCCCTGTCGCAGAGCTTAGCTGAGAACTCGGCGATCTTCGGTAGATACTTCTCGAAGATGCTTAATCGACGCCTCTCCCTCGCCAATCTTATCCTCCTCGAGATGTAGAGCCTTAGATGTCGCGCTATGCTTCGGAGGGCGTTGGTGATCTCCCGTTCGACCTCAGGCTGATCGGCCATATACTCCTTCCCAACGGTCTTGTAGGGTATCTTCGTGGAGCAGACGTGGACAACCACCACCATCGGCGAGTCAGGCGACACCTTATAGGTGCCCCAGTTGATGATCTTGTGAACCACCTTCCAGACTACGCCGCTGGACTCGTCGAAGAGGAGGGGGATTCGATTCGCAAAGCGATATATCTTGATGCCCCTGCCGAGTCTACGCTCTATGGTCTTACCATAGGCGATGGCAGCCTCAACGATGAAGGGATATCCCAGATAGGTTGAGGGCCTCCTCTGAACAACCTTTAGGAAGTCCTCATCGGTTAGGCCGAGCTCTTTTCGTATGCCCATCTCGAGGAGATGCTCGCCGATGGGGGAGAGGCAGCTTGGGTCTGGCCTCTGGAATCCGTTGAACTCCCTGGCAGCCCTCACCAGCTTGACGAGTTCATCTGGGCTTAGGCTCTTAGGGTTCTTTCCAGGGTCTATGCCGGCCTCCTGGAGGAATTTCTCAGCCGTCGCTGGGCCTACGCCCTGGAAGTGCCTGGTCATGAAGCCCTTCATGGTCTTCTCCCCCGTTATCGCTATCAGGCGTCGATAGGTCTCGACATCAGCCCCCTGTGGATGGGGCTTCACGGCCCTTGGAGGCGGCGGCATCTCCTCGGTGACGCGTTCAAATCGATATAGGCGTCCCCTGGGGTCTATGAAGGTGATCTCCGCATAGGGGTTGACCATCGCCGTCTGCTTAAGATACTCATAGATTCGATACATGCTCCGGCTGTAATCGCCTTCGAGGTAAAGCTCTACGGCTGTCCCCCTCCATCCGGCTTTGTTCGCCCTCACCCTGTGGCTGAGGATGATGGGCTTGTTGTGGACGATGTCTATCATCATCTCGTATTCATGGATGTCTCCGCCGGTGCTGGATGTCACCCTAACGGGTTTATGGGTCGTTATCTGCCCGTAGAGTATGGTTATGGTTCCGCCGAGGCCGAAGGTTCCACGGCTCTGCTTCAAGATGTATTTGGAGCCGTAGAGGACCTGGCCGAAGCATCGGGGGATATGCTCCGGCGGCACTCCAGTTCCATTGTCCTCCACTCTCAGCGCATAGATGCTGGTTCCGCTTCCAGTCTCCGAGACCTCCCTGATCCTTATGTATATGTCCGGCGGGACTCCACGGATCTCACAGGCGTCTAGGGAGTTCTCCACGAGTTCCCTGATGGCTGAGTACATCGCCCTGCTGGGGTTGCTGAAGCCTGCGATCTCGCGGTTTCGGTAGAAGAAGTCTGAGGGGCTTATGGATTTGTAGGTGGTCTCCTCCAATTAGTCCACCTCCTCCCCCTCCCATAGAAGCATCTTCTCCCTCCTGAGTCTGCGTCGATAGTCGTAGAGGAATTTCCAGACGGTGCTGTGGAAGGCGCCTTCGATGAGCATCAATACGGCTTCACGGGCTATGGGCAGCCTGTCGACTCGGCCTATTATGGCGACGGTGTCTCCGTAGACGCTGATGAGGGTCTCGGTGAGCTCCTCCAGCATCGCCCTCGCCTTGCCGTTTCGCCCTATTATGCGGCCTTTAACCCGCTTCAGGGCGTTCTTGGATCGGCCTACGTGATCGGTTAGGTCTATTATGATGAGGCCGTAGTCCTCCTCTCCAAGCTTCATAGCTCGTTCAGGGCTGAAGCCTCTCCCTATGGCCTTGACGATGTTCATCACCGTATAGACGTTCGCAGGATCCGTTGAGGGGGAGGCCGGCGAGATCTCCACCGACCCCGAGTCGCTGTCGATGTGTATCTTGACGTTGAACCTCTTCTCCAGACTCTTCTTCACGCTTCCCCCTGGGCCTATGAGGACTCCGATGCGCTCCATGGGTATCTTAACATAGGTCTTCGGCTCCACCCCTAACCCACCGCTCGATGATTTCTACATCTAAAACCTCTACGCCTAGCTCTGAGAAGTAGGCGTTTATGTTGACTATATCCCTTCGGAGAAGCTGGTCGGAGAGGGGGTGGTCGAGGAGGACGGCTTGGGATATGTCGAAGATGACGGGCTTCTCCTCCCATATCATGATGTTATATTCGCTTAGGTCTCCGTGGACTAGGCCTGCCCCCGTGTATAGCAGCCTAACCTCCCTCAGTAGCCGGTGATAGAAGTCCTCTGGGTCTCTGGGCGTCGCCTCCCTCAGCAGCGGCGCAGGGACGCCGTCTCGACCGATGAAACCCATGACGAGGATGTTCCTGTAAAATGCATAGGGCTTTGGGACGTTAACCCCTGCCTTCTCGGCTCTCTTGAGGTTTTTGAACTCCTTCCTAGTCCAGGCATAGATGAGTCTCCTGGGGTCTCTCCTGATACGCTTGAATCTTGGGTCTCCCTCGATGTATTTCAGCATTCCCTTCCTGAACTCGGCCGTCGTCGTGTAGTATATCTTTATGGCGATCTCCTCCTCCTGCGGCGTCAATCCCCAGTATATGCGCCCCTCCTTTCCCGCTTTGACTACGCCGTAGATTCGGTCTATGACGCCCTTCTTCATCAGCTTATAGATGCCTTCAAGGGTGAGTTTGTCGAAGACTTCCTCGATGACCTCGAACTCCTCTGAGCTCTTCTCCTTCATCAGACTCTCTTCCTCGTATCGTCTAACCTCCTCCTCCACCTCCTCCTCGAACTCTCTCCCGCTCAAAGCCGTTCTCTCCCAGGGCTACTCTATCTTCAGTATCCCCTCCTTCCTCAGCTGATCGACCTGACCCTGGGTGTAGCGCCAGAAGATGTCTCCCCGGGTCTCATATTGGAAGTCCCAGGGGGACACCAATACGACATCCCCCTCCCTGATCCAGGTGCGCCGCTTCATCTTCCCCCTGATCCTGCAGACCCGGGTGTGACCATCCTGACATCTGACCAGGACGCGGTCATAGCCTAATAGCTTCTCAACTATCCCTAGGACGTCGTTCTCCGATGGGTAGACCATCTCCTCCTTTATGTCCCGCTCGCTGATCACCTTCTTCTTCCCCATACCCCCTCCCTCCCCCAATAAGGGGGAGCGGAAGCTTAAAAATCGTTTCCGTAGTCCAAGGCGCCCTCTCCAAGGGATTTAACATAAAACGACAAATATCTCAACCCTATAGAATCAACATTAGCATTAATCAGGTATCTCGACGGGAACCTCATCGACAACCCGGATCGATTTAAGGGCGACATGGGATAGGTAGGCGTAGACCTCCACCCCGCTCCTATGGGCCTCCCTCAAAGCCTCCGTGAATCCTGGGTCTAATCGGCTGTTGGGTCTAAACTTCACGGCGTCTCCACGCTGGATGATGAAAACGATGGCAGCCTCGAAGCCTCGGGGCCTATAAGTTAGATTCCTCAGGTGTCTCCTCCCCCGCTCAGTTGGGGCATCTGGGAAGAGGGCGCAGCCCTCCTCGACGAGGGTGCAGGACTTCACCTCCACCAACATGGGCCTAGGGCCTTCGAGGAGGAAGTCTATCCTCGACCCGTCGAGCCGGAACTCCCTCGCCTCCAGGTGGAATCCCTCAAAATCCTTCAAGGCTCCCTGCTCTAGGGCCTCCTCAAACAACTTATTCGGTATGCGGGAGTCTATGGAGACGAGGACGCCGTCGGCCTCCACAAGGATGAGGTCAAACCTCGTCTTTCTTCCAGGCTTGGGGTTTTCATGGATGTAGATGATGGCCCCAGGGACGAGGAGCTCCTGAAGTCTCCCAGGATTCGGTATGTAGACCTCAACCTCGTTGCCGTTCAGCTCTGCGAGGCCGAGAAACCTGTTGAGGCGCTCCCTAAAGATGGCTCTAAGGAGCGGCTGGGGGAGATGCATCCAGGTATAGTTGATCTCTCAGCCTTTAAGGTGTGAGTGCCACCATTAACATCTGGAAATTTTTATAACGTCGTAATGAGGTCTCCCCTTTATCTTAGGAGCTCCTTGATTCTACTGAGCATCTCGTCGTTGGAGGCTGCGATGACTGAAAGCCTGCTGTCTCTCTTCAGCTTTAGGTCTCCCATGTAGCTGTCATTCAGCCTATAGACTCCTCCCGCCTCCTTTAGGATGTGGAGGGCTGCCGCCGAGTCCACAGCCCTTAGGACTCCCCTTACGTCGATGTGGGCGTCTAGGGTTCCCTCAGCTACGAGACAGATGGAGAGGGCTGCTGACCCAAGCTGCCTGAGATGTCTCGCCTTGGTTATGAGTCTCTTCAGCCTATTCATGGGGGCTGACTTGCTTATGTCTATGCTCAAAATGGCCTTCGATAGTGGTCTTGGCTTCCTCCTCAGCCTTATGGGTGTGTCATCCCTCCAGGCTCCCAGGCCCTTTGCAGCCTTATACGCTACTCCTCTCGGTATGTCGAGGACTATGGATGCTATGGCCCCTGAGAGGTATTCGGTTTCGGAGAGTAGCAGCGAGACGGCTGAGAAGGGTATGCCCACAGCCATATTCGTCGTCCCATCGAGGGGATCAGCGATCAGCAGGAGCTCTCCACCCCCTATGGTGGCCTCCCCCTCCTCGCTCTCCAATCTCACGGAGATCCCACATCGACGTAGATAGTCCTCAAGGGCCTCCTCTGCGGCCTCATCGAGAATCCTTTTACGTCGCTCCAGAGTTAGGCCCCTACTCTCCCTCTCAGCCCTCAATAGGGCCTCCCGCACCCTCCAGGCAGCCTCAACGAGAAGCCTTAGAGATTTAGATGAATCCATTCTCCCTCATCGCCTCTATAATCCTATCAACAGCCTCCTCCGGTGAATCCCTCACACAGTCGATCTCGACGTCGATCTGCCAAGGCTCCTCATACTCCACCTGCGCCCCTGGGACGAACTGTGCCTCACCCGTCTCAGCCATCCTATAAATGCCTTTAGGGTCTCTCTCCCTGCAGACCTCGAAGGGGCATCGAATATAGACCTGTAGGAATTTGTCTATCAATCCCCTGGCGGCTCGTCTCCACCGTCGCTTATGGGCCGTCGCATCGAAGATGACGTTTACGCCGTTCTCAACCAGTAGGACGCCGATGTAGACAAAGGCGTTGTAGAAGAATTCACGCTCCTCCAGGGTATAGGTCGGCCTGGGTGTGAGAACCTTCCTAACCACATCGGATTCGAGTATATAGGCGTCCACACCCATCTCCCCAAGCCTACGTTTCAAGGCTCTCGCTATTGTTGACTTACCGGATGCCGGTAGACCCGTGATCCAAACCGCCCATCCAGGCTCCCTCGCCAATTAGGTTTCCTCCAATAGCGGGTTTATATCCCAGGGATTTAAGACCTCAACTTCCAGAATGTTCCTGGCGAAGTTCAATAGGCCCCGTCGAACCTTTAGGCTGAGGGTTGGATACCAGACCGGTGACGCTATGACGAGCGCCCTCCAGCAGTAGAAGGGCTGGGCAACTTCCAGGAGTTCCTCATCTCCGGTCTCGTCGAGGTAAACCTTGTAGAAGGTCTCCCAAAGCTCCCTGAAGGGGCCGCTTAGGTCTCCGTTCCGCTGTAGGGAGTAGAAGAGGTAGTTGATGGTCATAGCCGATACGTCGTCAGCCGGCTCACCCCACTCGCCTCTGCTGCGGTCTAGGAGCGTGAAGTCTGTTCCGGCTCTGAAGATGATGTTCCAGGGGTGGAAGTCTCCGTGAACCTGGCTCAGCCTATGCGTCTTACGCTTCAGCCTCCACCTCCAATCTATGCAGCGTTTCTCTATGTCGATGAGCTCCTCAGTCCTGATGTATTCAGCTTCCTCTGGATAGCTGTCCGTCAATCCGAAGATACATTCACTATGGCCGACGAGCTCCCTGATCCGTCTTCTATACATCTCTGGGTCATCCCTCTTAACGGAATGTATCTCGGCTAGATAACTGGCCAGCGCCCTGCATCGCTCCAGGTCTAATTTGGTTAGGGTTCCCATGTCCCTTATGCGGTCGAGGTCATGGAAGTATTCCCTCCCCTCGACGAGGTCGGTTAGGAGGAAGAACTCCTCGCATCCGCTTAGGCTGAGGGCTGCGCCATCACTTGTGAAGGCTCCAATGTCCAGAGCCTTCACATGCCTTGGGAGTTTGTTGAAGGCCTCAGCCTGCCATAGAAGTATCGCAGCCCTATCAGCCCTGCGTTCATGGCCGAAGCCTCCAGGCTTTATGGTGTTTATCACGACGCTCCTAGCCTCGCCGTTTAGCTCGAAGTCTATGCGCAGTGGAATCCCGTATCCATATGCCTTTAGGGCGTCCTCCTCCCTCACCGAGACTCCGAGGGGTTGTAGACGCTTTATGGAGACCCCTCTGCCGAAGACTTGGGAGAGATAGCGTTCGAGGGCCTCTGGCTTGAGCCTCATCTCCTTATCGTCGTCGACGATGATTAAAGGGCTTCCCCTCGATGGGGAGACTTTAAAAGTCTGGGTTCACAGCCTCTTTAGACATGGCTGAGAGGAGGAGGGGTAGGCGCCCAGAGTGCTATGGGATGTATGGCCTCGGTGAGGAATGCCAGAGCTGCCCCTGGAGGCGTGAATGTATGGAGGCGACGGAGAGGATCATTGCCGCGGCCACGAGGAAGGGAACCCACGTCAGGGTTGTGAGCAAGTATAAGGAGAGGAAGTTCAAGCCCAGGCGTATACCCTAATCCTCCTGATAGATCCTCGACTCACCTTGGACTCTCTTCACCCTTATGATGTTGACACCCTCCTCCTCGCCGTATCCGTGATGCGTCACCAGGAGTATCTGCCCGATCTCCCTGCTGCTCCTGGCGATGTATTCCAGCAGCTGTGGAATGTTTTCAGAGTCCACCGCGTCCGTCGGCTCGTCGAGGATTAGGAGGTGGGTGAAGCCCATAACCCTCAGCAGTGCGAGGCGCTCTGAGAGGGCGAAGAGGCTTTCATGGCCTCCACCCGCCCTCCAGGCCGGTATCATGCGCTCGGCCCCTATGGGTCTGACCTCCAATATGTAGGTTTCACGGTCTATATGGCAGCCGGAGTAGACCTGCTGGTCGGTCAGCCTCTCAAAGTATTTGTATGTCAGCCACTCCAATCTGCGTAGAACTCTATCTCGGAGCTCCTTCTCGTATTCGCCGTATCGCTCTATGATGCGCTCCAGCACCGATATCTTCGCCTCATACTCCCTCACCCTCTCGAGTTTAGACCTCTCCTCCTCCAGCGTCCTCCTCGCCTCCTCCCGTCGACGCTCCACCTCCCCCCGCCTCCGCTCCGTCTCCCCTATGAGGGCCTCCAGCGATCTAACCTCCCCCTCAGCCTTTGAGGCCTCCTCCCTCAGCGTCTTGAGATGCTCCTCTACGCCGGCTCTTGCCTCCCCAAGGGTTTTGAAGGCTCTGTTTAGGGTTTCCTCCGCCCTCATCTTGACGGCCTTCCCCATCTCCTCCAGCTCCGCCTCCAGGGTCTTACCCCTCTCGAAGAGTTCTCGGATGTTTTTCCTCAGCTCCTCTATCCTTCGGAGCTGCTCCACGAATCTCGACAGCGCCCTCTCCACCTCCAGCCTTCGCTCCCTCGCCGAGTTCAATTGGCTCTGGGTCGCCCTGATCTCGGCTTCAAGGTCTCCGAGGCGGAGCTGTTTTGCCTCAAGCTCCCCCCTCCACTTCTCTATATCCTTCTCCAGGAGTTGATAGTCGATGACCTGTCCACACTTCGGGCATCGGGTTAATCCGCTTTTCTTCAGCTCCAGGTGTTCCTCGATCTGATGCTTCAGCGTGGCGATCTCCCCGTCGAGGCGTCGACGTTCAGCCATCAGCTCCTCCTCAAGGGTTCTCTGAAGCCTCTCCTCCAGCTCAGTCATCTCCCTACGACGCTGCTGGAGCTCCGCCAGCCGTTTCTCAGGCTGCTCCCCGATCTCCTTGTAGAGACCTACCAGCTCCTGCTCCCTGTCTCTTCGACGCCCCCTTAAGACCTGGAGCTCCGTCTCCGCCTCCCTCAACTTGTCGAACTCGGTCTCCAGGGCCTCAGCCCTCCTCAGCCTCTCCATTATGGCTGTCAATCTCCCTTTTGCCTCTGTCAGCTTCTCCTCCAGCTCCCTACGCCTCTCCGAGAGTTCCTGGAGCTCCCTTTCCGCCTCTTCGATGTCCTTCTCCGCCGCCCTTATACGCTCCTCTATGGCCCCCCGCTCTAGGAGGCCTCCCCGCTCCTCGAGTTTACGCCTCACCTCCCTGAGCTGCTCCCTTATCTCAGCCGGCGTCGTCAGCCCCAAGATGGCGTCCATCCTAACCCTCCTTGGATTGAGGATCTCGACGAACTCCTTCTGCCTGGCGTAGACGACGTTGAAGAAGGTGCGCTTCCCTATGCCCAGCAACTCCCTTATACGCCTCTGAACCTCCCTCTCCTTCGTGTAGGGCCTCTCCTCCCCTTCTACCTCCAATTTGAGCAACGTCGTCTGAAACTCCTCTCCTCCTCGGCGGCTTGGAACCAGCATCCCCTCACGGGTGACCCTGGCCGTCTGACCTGTTAGAGGGCTTCTAAACCTCAGTGAGACATGGAGTTTGCCTCCTTTCAGCGGTATGAGGTCTCTCTTGTTGACGCCTGGAACCTCGCCGAAGAGGGCGAAGAGGATGGCCTCAAGCAGCGTCGTCTTCCCAGAGGCGTTTCGACCTGAGATCTTGTTGACTCCAGGCTTGAATCTCACCGTCTGCCTCGCCCCATAGCATTTGAAGTTCTCGAGGGTTAGCTCCTCTATCAGGGCTGTTCACCTCTGAAGCTGTGCTCCTCGAAGCGTCTCAGCCACTCCTCTATGAGGGGCCTCCTCTTACTCGGCGTCAGCAATCCAGTCTCGACGCTCGCCTCCTCCTCAAGGGTCTCCCGCACCCGTTCATGCATCTCGGCGATCTCCTCGGCGAAGGGGCCGAAGTCGCTGAAGAACTCCTCGACGGCCACCTCCTCCCCGCCTGGTGGAGGCATGAAGGGGGGCATCTCCAAGCCCATGGTGTCGACGTCAACCCATAGGAGTAGAGGCTCCTCCTCCACGAGGCTTTCAACCTCCTTTAGGTCGATGTCGCTGGGCAAACCCTCCGAGAGGCCTCCCCTAACGGGAACCCTTAGATAGCCAGGCTTGTTGACCCTCCTCAACTCCTCTATGAAGCCCTTAACGGCCTCTAGGATCTGCTCCGCATACCAGCTTGGAGGCCTACGTCGATCAGAGGTGACGGGTATGCGCCTCATCACATGCATCGGCTCGATGGGTATCCACCTGAAGTCCGGCTTCTCAGACTCCGCGTCCTCGATGATGTAAAATCCCTTATCGGGGTTCTCGCCGAAGTCATACATCTCGAGGGAGCCTGGGGTTAGGAGCCATCCGCCGTTCGGCAGCGGCTTAGGTTTATGCCTCTCATGGTGGTGGCCTGCGAAGACGTAGCGGGGGTCAACCTCAACCAATTCGTCGATGGTTAACGCTGGGCTGTAAGGGGGGATGTCCTGATATCCCTGGATGAAGGTGTGGAGCATCAGAACCCGTAGACCATCCGTCTCAGCCTTCTCGAAGGCGGGTTTCACCAGCTTCTCATAGGCCTTCCCTATGTTCTCATAGTAGCCGAGGCCGACGACATAGACTCTATCATCGCTGTAGACCAGGTTTTCCTCATCGAAGATGTGAAGATACTTGGCGAGGGGATGCCTGATGTAGTCGAGGGTGTCCGACAGCGGTCTACCGTCGTGGTTTCCCCTGATGATGAGTATCTTAGGCTCATGGCCGTGCTGTTCTGTGATGCCCATCGCCAATCGGTATAGCTCGTCATGGACGAATTGAACCAGATTTGGCCTCAGGGTTCGACGCTCGAAGAGGTCTCCACAGATGAAGATATAGTCGACGCCGGCCTCTATGATGGCGTCCACCGCCTTCCTAAAGGCCTCGGTGAAGGCTCGGCGTCGATGCTCAGCTATGGCGAGGGGTATCGACCTCCCTATATGGGCGTCGGCCAGGACGGCGAATTTCACGTCCTTCTCCTCCTAATAGAGGGCTTCATCCTCTTCCTCCTCCGCCTCCCTTAGGGCCTCCTGGAGGAGGCCGTAGACGTCGGGGGTTCGCCCTCCATGTCTTGTTTCACGCTCCATCGTCTTAATCATCACGTGTATGGGGACGAAGGGGCCTACGAGGACTGCCTCCCCCTGCTCCAAGGCTGGTAGGTCTTCCAATAGGTCTTCGGAGAAGGATTCACTCGCCGCCTGTATTGTTCTCTGATCCTGTGGGTTTATGACCCTGAATATGGCGAGGTTTCCACAGTTGCTTAGGATGTCTGGGTCTAATCGGCGGGGGCGCTGGCTTATGACTGTGAGGAAGAGGCCGAACTTCGATCCCTCAGCCGCTATGCGGGCGATGATATCCCTGCTGAATCTCGCACCCCTATCTGGGGGAGCTGCGAAGCGGTGTGCCTCCTCGATGAAGATGAAGAGGGGATGCCTCGCCCAGGGTTGACGCCTATACTTTGCCTCGAAGATCCTTCGCAGTATGACACCCACTAGGACGTCTTGAACATAGTCCGGTAGGCCGCTGAGATAGATGTCTGAGAGGTGTTGAGGCTTAAAGAAGGCCTTGACATCGATGTCGCCGTAGGTGAATATGCCCTCCCGTTTAAGGTCTTCAAGTCTTTCGATGATGCCCTCTATACGCTCCTCCGCCGTCCCCCTCGCCCCCTCCATCTCACGCTCCAATCTATCTAGGATGTCGTCAAGCGTGTATTGGGGATTCTCTCCTCTCAGCTCCTCTAGGATTCTCCTCAGGAGGAATCTCTGTCTAGGCCCCTCTATACGGGTGAGGGCGCATAGCTCCCTGAAGCCTATGGAGGAGGCGCTGAGCCTCAGGACCTTCACGTGGGGCGCCTCGAAGCGCTCAGCAGCCTCCGGCCTATAGACCGTGACCTTATCATGGAAGAATTCATGGAGCCTCCCATCAGGCTTCAAGACCATCTCGGCGTAGTCGCCGTGGACGTCTATCGCTAGGATGGAGGCGCCCCGTCTCAGGAGCTCCTCCATGATGCGCCCCGCGAAGTAGCTCTTCCCATATCGGGTCATAGCCAATATGGCCATATGCCTATGGAGCTCCCTCCCTGAGATGGGGACTATGATGTTCTCCCTATGCAGTAGGTGTCCAACCCTCAGCGGTATCTCCCCCTCTGGGAGGTTGAAGAACTCTCTGAGCAGTTGGTCTGAGGCTCTGTAGACTGGTGTCCCAGGCATCGGTGGGGATCTGGGTCTGCGTATCTCTCTCCGCCCCTCGGCGTCGTGGATGTAGCCCAAAACCTTCGCCGTGGCGTATATCTGCAACAGATCCGGTGTGATGCCTAGTTCACGTTGTTTATAGGCTGCTCCAGGGGTGGTTCTCCTATCGTAGAAGGGGTGGCTGGAGATGAGGCGCTTCACCTGCCCCAGCACCCTGACCCGCCTCTTGGAGCCGTCTGGGAGCTGCTCCTCCACCTCCAGCTCCACATATTCATAGTTCACAGGCCTGTAATCGGGGTCTGAGATGTTGAAGTCGAAGTGCGTCGGGTCTGCCTGGCCGATGACGTAGCCATACTCCCTCAAAGCCTCAGCACCCTCCTCCGACTTATGATGTTTAGACCAGCCTCCTCCAACCTGCTGATTATGAGGGGTTCATAACGGGATTCGTAGAGGCCCCTATCAAACCTGGCGATTAGATCAGCCTGATAGAGGGGTATATTATACTCAACCTCATTACAGAACCAGTAGGCCAAGTGGTCTAGGAGCCTCTCCAGCTCGGTTAGGGGCTGCTCATCCCCGATGAATCTGTCGATTTCATAGCTTCCCCACGGCTCATGGTAGCCGATGAGGGTGGATAGGAAGTCGACTCTGAGGGGTCTGGATTCAGGCTGAGGTCTGAAGACGATGGAGGCCACACCTGGCTGTGAGAGGATGCTTCTCATGGCCTCCTCTACTCCCCTAGCCGTCTCCTCCTCAGCCTCCCTGGGTATCTGCGGCGTCCTCCACTGCTGGGGTGGGGAGAGGAGCAATGGGGTTGTGTAGCCCTCCCCGGTGGTCGACTCCCTAACCAGGGCGGTGTCGCAGAGGAGGTTTCCAGCTAGGTCTCCTCCCTCGGCTCTCAGCCTTCTGAATAGGTGTTGAAGCCTCTGGGGTGCCGCCGCCTCCAACTCTCTTAGTAGGTCTCGGAGGCCGCGGGCCTCCGCGATCTCCCTCAATAGGGCGATGTGGAGGTTGAGGGCTGTCGAGTCCTTAGCTATCGCGGTGAGGGGGAAGCCTGCCTTAGCTGAGAGGGAGTGGAGTGAGGCTATGGCGTTCAGAAGCTCAGCTATCAGATCTGGATGGTGTAGATACTCGCTTGGCCGCCTTGGTATCCCCATCGGCCTCAGGGATCCATCCATCAATAATAGGGGTTTATCCCCCATGTCTAGAACCCTGCTGGCGGCCTCATAGGCTGCGGAGTACTCCGCGATCATCCTGACGTATCTCGCTATGGCCTCCCTCTCAGCCTCATCGTAGGCCTCGCCTATGTAGAGCTTCACCCGTTTAACGATGCTGCTCTCCCCTCCGCTGTAGATGAGGGCGCAGGCTCTACCCACGGCTGTGAAGCCTCCATAGGCGAAGGTGGAGGATTGAACCCCGCCGTCGACGGCTATGACGGCGCCTTCATCTCCCCTGGGCCTGGGCATATAGCTCCGCCAACGCCTCCGCAGCATCCTGACGACGGCTGGCAGGGGCTTCGCCTCCCTTCTCCTCTTCAATCCCTCGACAGCCCTCTCAAGCTCCTCATAGAACTCCTCGAAGAAGAGGTCGACCATCCTCGGCAAGGCGCCTCAACCCCGGTGCGGCGGCAGCCCCCCGAGGGAGCAGGGGCGGCCGGATGGCAGTCCCGCCATCCCCCCTCAACCCCGATTCTCCACGAGCGCCGAACGTCCGGGCTTAGGTTGCTCCCTCCCGGGCCTGGCCAGGTTCACCCGGCTGGGGTCACGCGGCCTCCCTACGGAGGCTCGACGACCCTCCGCCGGCCCCGTGGGTCGAGGCCTCAGCGGGGGTCTAAGCAGCTTACCATCCGGCTCCTCCCCCACCACCCCTCGGGGTTACTGGCCCCCTCCGTAG
>JAGHBJ010000049.1 GCA_021161045.1 Candidatus Bathyarchaeota archaeon | reverse complement strand
CCGATATGGGTGTATGCTGCATCGATGAGATTGAGAAGATGAGAGATGAGGATCGCTCGGCGATCCACCCAGCGATGGAGCAGCAGGTGGTCTCCATAGCTAAGGGAGGCATCGTTGCGACGCTGAACGCCAGGACTTCGATCCTCGCTGCGGCGAATCCGGCGTTGGGGCGCTACAACCCCTATCAGACGGTGGCGGAGAACATAAATCTCCCCGTCACCATCCTCAGCCGCTTCGACCTCATCTTCGTCCTCAGAGATCAACCAGAGGAGGAGAGGGATTCGAAGCTGGCTGAGCATATATTGAAGCTGCATAGATATTCGAGGACGCCTGTGAAGCCGCCCATAGACCTAGAGCTCCTAAGGAAGTATATCGGATACGCGAAGCGGATCAAGCCCGTCATCACGGAGGAAGTGATGGAGCGCTTCAGGGACTTCTACCTCAAAATGCGCAGCGCCTCAAGAGAAGGCGGCGAAGTATCGCCGATAAGCATCACCCCCCGACAATTGGAGTCCCTCATAAGATTGGCTGAGGCCAGAGCCAGAGTCCATCTACGCGAGGAGGTCACCATAGAGGATGCCGAGGCCGTCATAGCGCTGATGCAATACAGCCTACAGCAGGTCGGCATAGACCTCACCACCGGAGCCATAGACATCGATGTAATCATGACCGGAAAACCCCGAAGCCTACAGGTGAAGCTTCAGAGGGTGCTGAGCCTCATAGCCAAACTGGAAAGGGAGAGCGGAGTAGTGAAGGATGAAGACCTATACGAGGCCCTGGAGGAGGAGGGCATAGACAGAAACGAGGCCTCAAGGCTGATAGGGATATTGATGAGAGACGGAACAATCTACTCGCCGAGGCCAGGCTACTATAAGAGGAGCATATAAGGAAAAAATCCGTTATAAGTAGCTGCCACTTATAAGGCTCAGAGCCTCGGCTTAGCTATAATCTCCCTCACAGCCATGTCGAAGAGCCTACTCGCATGAGCCGGCCTTATAACCAGCGCCGTATCAGCTCCCCTACCCGTTCCGGCGATGGCTATGACATCCCTATCGACGGGAATTAAACCCGCATCAGCCGCCATGGCGACGATCTCGACGCAGACCTTAGTCCCCTGCCCGAACATCCTCAAGGTCTGAGCCACCACCTCGACGGGGGTCGCCGTCTCGAACTTACGCTTAATCGCCCTTGAGACGCCTGCGAAGGCGTGGGTCACCGTCAAAACCTTTCCACCCAGCTTACGAATCTTCTCAGCGGCCTCCTGGGAGAACTCCTGGGTTCCAGGCTCCCTGAAGCCCGTGACGTGGGTGACAACGACGACGTTGTAGCCCTTGAAGAGCTCCGCAGCCTTCACGCCCGTCTCCCCCCTCGTTGAGGCGATGACGATGTCGGTTATGCCCAGCTCCTCAGCCCTCCTCTTAGCAGCCCTCAAGGTCTCATCGGTGTTCTGAGGGCCAGGCTCATCGAAGTATAGGGTAGGCCTCTCAACGCTCACATGAGACACCTAGGGATTCTCCCCTCCACCCTAGATTAATATTCCGAAGCCCCTCAATATCCTAGATTTGAGAATCTCGGAGCTCCCCATACCAGAGTCGGTGAAGGAGGTTCTACATAGACGGGGACTTGAGGAGCTATATCCCCCGCAGGAGGAGGCTATAAAGGCGGGAGTGTTGGAGGGGCGAAACCTCGTATTGGCAAGCCCCACGGCGAGCGGTAAGACCCTCATAGCTGAGCTATGCGCCATGAAGCATGTCATCGAGCAGGGGGGTAAGGCCCTCTACCTGACACCCCTTAGGGCGCTGGCCTGGGAGAAATATGAGACCTTCCAAGAGTATGCGGGCCTAGAGAAGCATTACGGCGGAAAGGTTCGAGTGGCCATAAGCACCGGAGACCTAGACAGCTCAACACCCTGGCTCGGAGGCTACGACGTCATCGTCACCACAAACGAGAAGTGCGACTCACTCCTGAGGCATAGGGCGCCATGGATGAAGGAGGTGACGCTGCTGGTGGCAGACGAGATACACCTAATAGGCGACGAGCGGGGGCCAACGCTGGAGATAGCCCTCGCAAGGCTGAGGCAGCTAAGGCCTGATGTACAGATACTCGCCCTAAGCGCCACAATCACCAACGCTGACGAGGTGGCGGAATGGCTGAACGCCGAATGCGTCAAGACCGATTGGAGACCTGTGGAGCTCCGAGAGGGGGTCGCCTATAAGGATGTCATCTACTTCAAGGATGGAAGCGTTAAGAGGCTTAGGCCACTGCATAGAATAGACGCCCTCAACATCGCCTTGAACTCCGTCCTCGACGGCGGCCAATCCCTCATCTTCGTCGAGAGCCGTAGGAGATCTATGAGCCTAGCGAGGGAGGCAGCCCAGGCCCTGAAGGGGACGTTGAAGCCGAGGGAGAGGAGACATCTCGACCGTATAGCATCTGACATCCTAATCTACGGTGAGAGGACGACGCTGTCGGATGACCTCGCCTCAGCCGTCTCCATGGGAGCCGCCTTCCACCACGCTGGACTGAGAGCCGAGCATAGACGCATCGTTGAAAGAGCCTTCAGGGAGGGGTGGATCAAGATACTGGTGGCGACGCCTACGCTGGCGGCGGGCGTAAACCTCCCCGCGAGGACTGTGGTCATAGGCAACTATCGAAGATTCGTCCCAGGCTACGGGATGTACCCCATATCGGTCTTGGAGTATAAGCAGATGAGCGGAAGAGCCGGTAGGCCGCAAT
>JAGHBJ010000005.1 GCA_021161045.1 Candidatus Bathyarchaeota archaeon | reverse complement strand
TATATTCTGATTTTGTAAGCCTATTAAATTTTAAGAGTTATTAATAGTTCACAGATATATCGATCCAACCTCAATTATGGAGATCGAGACGTTGGAAACGTAGGGAGGTGATGTGATCTCCCTCCATAGGTCTCCGCGACCCTCTCGATGAGACGTCTCGTTCCCGGGGATATATCTATATGGGCTAGGTCGCCGAGACGGAACCACCTGGCGTCCAAGACATCTGAGGAGGGTCTCGGCTTCCCCTTCACTGGTCTACATAGATATTCCAGTAGAACATAATGGAATCTCACCCTCCCCTCCTCGTCTCTCACTATTGGGTCGTAGATGGCGACAACCCTTATCGGCTCCACCTCGACGCCGGTCTCCTCGAGAACCTCCCTCACCACGGCCTCCACAGCCCTCTCACCCAGCTCTATCACGCCGCCTGGGAGGCTCCATCTACCCTTAGCCGGCTCCCTACCCCTTCTAACCAGGAGGACTCGATCATCGTCGAGGACTATGGCGGCTACTCCCGGTATCGGAGCCTCAGGATATTCCCTCCTCATCCCTCTAAGGCTCCATAGCCCCCCTCTAAGGCCTTGAGGTTGATCTCCCTCATCGACGGCCTCACCCTACTGGAGACGGCTTCCTTAAGCCGCTCTAGGGGTATGAGACCCGTCTTCCTTATCAGCGCCCCAAGTAGCACCATATTGGCCACGATGGGGTTTCCAAGCCTGGATGCGATCTCCGACGCCGGTATGCTGATGGCCTCCACATCCTCCCTCAGCTCCCCTGGACTCAAGGCCTTGTAAACCTCCTCGTCTAGGAGAAGGAGGCCTCCAGGTCTGAGGCGCTCTATGTATCTCCGATAGGCCGGTAGGGACATGACGATGAGGATATCGGCCTCCGTCAACTGTATGTCATATATCTCCTCATCGGAGACTATAACTTCGCTTCGACATCGCCCTCCGCGAGCCTCAGCCCCATAGCTCCTCGTGTTCACCACCTCATATCCCTCATCGAAGAGGGCTTGGGAGAGGAGCTCCCCGGCCAGCACAACGCCCTGGCCGCCGGCTCCGCAGATGATTATATCCCTCCTCATCACATACCACCCGCCCTCTCGATCAGCGTCCTAAGCGACTCTGTGAATTCGGGTCGATGCTCCCTGACAAAGACCCCCAACTCGATCTTCCCCTCCAAGGCATCGACTAAACGCTCCACGGCGCTTAGATTTCTCAGCCTCTCCGAGACGGCTTCAAGGTCCTCGGAGTCCACCCTCACAACTCTCCCATAGGTGATGTGGTCGACGAGCCTCGCCGAGGCCTCCAATCCCTTTAGGGCGTCCTCTATAGCCTTAAAGGCCTCATTGGGTTCTCCACGGGGGAGGGCATATAGATAGTTCTCCCTTTGGGGTCTATTCCTGATGTAGGTGCTCTCGGCGAACATCTCTAGGATCCTGCTGGGCAGCCTCCTCATGGGGTCCCTGAAGCCGAAGAGGCGTCTCTGCTGCGTTGGACACTGGCTTAGGACTTCGATGAAGGAGAAGCCCCTATGCTGTAGGGCCTCCTTTATGCTTCTGGTCAGCTCCACGACGTGGTAGGTTGTCCACCTCGCCACGTAGGTGGCTCCCGCTGCCGCGACGAGCTTGACGAGGTCGAAGGGGTGTTCAGGGTTTCCATATGGCGATGTGGTGGTTCTAAGGCCGTGGAGCGTCGTCGGAGCTATCTGGCCTCCGGTCATGGCGTAGCTGAGGTTGTTGACGAGGATGACGGTGATGTCGATGTTCCTCCTCGCAGCATGTATTAGGTGGTTTCCCCCTATCCCGGCTCCGTCGCCGTCTCCCGTGAAGACGACGGTGTATAGGTCTGGGTTGTAGACCTTGGCTCCTGTGGCGAAGGCTATGGCCCTTCCATGCGTCGTGTGGAGGGTGTCACCCCTGAAGTTTGGGCTTGGAATCCAAGCTGAACATCCTATACCTGAGACGCAGAGTATCTGCTTCTGAGGTATGCCAAGCTCATCTACGGCTCTGACGAAGCAGTTTAGGATGATGCCGTTTCCACATCCTGGACAGAATGGTGAGGGCTGGAAGCGGATGTATCGTTCACGATAGTAGCTTAGAGGCTTCACGCTCATCTCACAGCCCTCCTTATGGCATCGTAGACCTCCCCGACGGTGGGGAGGACGCCTCCAACCTTGGAGACGAGGGACACCTCACATCGTCCACAGACAACTCTCTCCACCTCCCTCACAACCTTACCCATATTCATCTCCACAACGATGATGGACTTCACATCCTCCGCCAGCTTTGAGATCACCTCCTCTGGGAAAGGCCATAGGGTTCTAAGCCTCAGCATCCCAGCCTTAAGGCCCTTAGACCTCGCCTCCCTCACGGCTCCATAGCTCGGCCTCGCTGAGGCCCCATAGCTGATGACAGCCACCTCGGCATCCCCCAACTCGTATTCGACGACATCCCTCAGCTTGGGCTCAGCCCTCAGAACCTTCTCCCTAATCCTCCAAATCTTCCTCTGAAGATACTTTGGCGTGTAATCCCTACGTCCAGAGGGCCTATGAGCCGAGCCGGTGACAAGTAGCTCATAGCCCTCACCGAAGAGGGGCATCTCAGGGACGAGGCTGGGATCATCCGTGTCGAAGGGGGTACACTCACGATCACTCGGCCTCCGCCTCTCCTCAACCTCCACCTCCTCGGGTACGACCAGCTTCTCACTCATATGGCCGATCATGCCGTCAGCCAGCAGGATGATGGGCATTCTAAGCCTCTCAGCCAGGTTGAAGGCCTTGACGGCGAGATCGAACATCTCCTGAACAGACCAGGGCGTGAGGGCGACGGCCTCATAGTCGCCGTGAGCGCCATATCGGGCCTGGTAGACATCCTGCTGCGATGGCATCGTCGCCTGACCCGTAGAGGGGCCGCTCCTCTGGACATCGACGACGACGCAGGGGGTCTCAGTCATATAGGCGTAGCTGATGTTCTCCTGCATCAGACTGAAGCCTGGGCCAGATGTCGCCGTCATCGCCTTGGCCCCCGCCCAGGAGGCTCCGATGACGGCTGCCATCGACGCCAGCTCATCCTCCATCTGAACATAATAGCCGCCGACCTTGGGGAGCTCCTGGGACATGTAGTGGGCTATCTCATTCGCCGGCGTTATGGGGTATCCGGCGAAGAATCGACATCCAGCTCTCAGCGCCCCCTCGGCTAGGGCTATATTCCCCAATACCAGATGTCGCCCTGGGGTCAGCATTCCGACACCTCCACACTTATGGCGAAGTCTGGGCAGATGCGTTCACACCACCGACAGCCTATGCATTCACCTATGACCTTCGGTAAGGCTCCCCCGAGCAGCGTCCTCTCCTCCGACTCCGCGAGGATGCCTCCGCCGCGTTTATTGCAGATGTAGACGCAGAGTAGACACCCCTTACAGAGGTCTCGGTCTATGACGACGTTGAACCTCCCCATCTCGATTTGACACCTCGAATTGGTGGGGGGCTTCAGGGATAAATCTCTATCTACGCCTCCGCGCCGCCAGGAGGAATACGTTTATGACTAAACCGATGATGAGGAGATACTCCCTCCAGATTCGAGTGTAGATGAAACAGGGCATACCGGTTAGGAGGTCTAGGAGCTGGAGTACAAGCCATGTAAGAATCATGAGGAGGGAGAGAAACATGAGGAAGTCGAGGAGGAGCTCCCTATTCAAGATGCTCCCTCCAACGCTTAAGGGCGAGGCCGACGCTCTTGAAGACTGTCAAGCAGTCCCCCTCAACTCGACCTGGCTTAAGGCCGAGGACGAGCTCCCCAAGTTCGTCGTAGATATGATCCTCGGTGATAGCTCCCTTCCTCATGGGTATTAGGATGTCCCCAGCCTCCCTCAGAGCGGCCTCACGGCCGTCGACAACTAGCTTCGCCTCCTTAACCGTCTCCGTATCCAGCTCCCTGTGATCCGGCTGGAAGCTCCCTATAGCGCTGATGTGAATCTCCTCCCCAATCCAGCTCCGGCGTATAACCGGCTCCTTAGAGGTGATGGCCGTCACGATGATATCCGCCTCCTCCACCGCCTCTATGGCGTCCCGCATGGAGACGGGACACTCTAAATCGGAGTCGGTTAGGATCAGCATCGAGATCAAGAAGACTCAGGAATTTAAAAAGGGGTTTCACCCACCCCTCGAGAGATGCTCCCTAAGGTAGAGGAGAAGGGAGAGAAGAGCTGGGAGATGAAAGACGCAGACTTCGAAGATGGGATCTAGAATTCCCAGCGCCCTCTGTAGGGTGAAGACGACGATGGAGATGAGGAGCATAACAACCATCGTCGCCTCCCAATCCGAATCCCTCACCTCTTCTCCCCCTTAGGCTTGATGAGGGCTATAAGCGGTATGTCCTGATAGGTTCCATCGGGGAGGGTTCTCCTAATCGTTATCGGAAGCACTCCAGCCTCAAGCTCCAGTAGGGCGATGTCGATGGGATCCTTCACTCCCTCGGGAACCTCGATGAGAATTGGGGCGCCCATAGATATCTGGAGGGCTCTCGCGCCGACGATGCGTGCCTTCTCAAACCTAGTCAGCTTTGGGGGGCCTATCCGAATCTTGACTTCCTCGTTGTGGAGAGCTTGGGAGGCTATAGCGCCTCCTCCTCCATTCCGGTCTCTCCACCCTTCTTAGGAGGCTTCATCTTCGCCGCGGCGATGACGTCGTCGATCTTTATCAGCATCGTCGCCGCCTCCGTGGCTGACTTCATCATCTGAGCCTTCACCTGCATAGGCTCATAGACATCCAGCTTGGCCATGTCGGCGACCTCGCCGGCGAAGGGATCCAAGCCAACCCACAGCTCACCCTTCTCATGCCTCGACCTCATCTCCGAGATGGCGTCTATCGGATCCATGCCGGCGTTCTCGGCGAGCGTCGTGGGTATAACCTCCAGGGCGTCGGCGAAGGCCTCCACGGCCAGCCTCTCCCTCCCCGTCAGGGTGTCGGCATACCTCCTCAATCTTCTCGCCAGCTCTATCTCCGGAGCTCCACCGCCGGCGACGATCTTAGGCTCCTCGACGACATCCCTTATGACGCAGAGCGCGTCATGTATAGACCTCTCAGCCTCGTCGACGATCCGTTCAGAGCCGCCTCTAATGAGGATGGAGACTGCCTTCGGGTTGCGGCAGCCCTCCACGAAGATCATCTTGTCGTCCCCAACCTTCCTCTCCTCGACGAGCTCAGCGTAGCCGGCATCCTTCTCGGAGAGTTCGTCGATGTTGGTGACGATCCTCGCCCCCGTTGCCTTGGCCAATGCCTCCATATCGCTCTTCTTAAGCCTCCTCGCCGCGAGGATACCCTCCCTGGCGAGGAAGTGCTGAGCCATGTCGTCGATTCCCTTCTGGCAGAAGAGGACGTTTATCCCCGCCTTCTTCACCTTCTCCACCATCTCCCTTAGCATCTGCTCCTCCTGATCTAGGTAGGCCTGCATCTCCTCGGGGGTCTCGATGTGTATCTTAGAGTCGAACTCCGTCTTCTCGATCTCAAGTGGAGCGTTTAGGAGGCCGATCCTGGCGTTCTTCGCCACCTTCGGCATACCTGGGTGGACGACCTCCTTGTCGATGACTAGCCCCTTGATCAGCCTTGTATCCCTTACGGAGCCTCCCTGCTTCTTCTCTATCTTCACCATATCTATGTCGACCGTATACTTCCCATCCTTCTCCTCAGCTATCTGTAGCACGGCGTCGACGGCCAACTCGGCGAGATAATCA
The DNA here is from genome assembly GCA_021161045.1 of Candidatus Bathyarchaeota archaeon. Lineage (GTDB taxonomy): Archaea > Thermoproteota > Bathyarchaeia > TCS64 > B23 > B23. The sequence goes on along the minus strand of JAGHBJ010000005.1, from coordinate 2,256 downwards.
CTCTCACCGGCTATGAGCTTGCTCGCCATGGAGGTCTTGGCCACCTTCTTCAGCATCTCCCTATCCGTCGGGTCAACCTTTATCGCGATCTCCTCTAGGAACTCCAGAGCCTTCTCCTGGGCAGCCCTGAAGCCGTCGATGATGACCGTTGGATGAATCTTCTTATCCATCAGCTCCACAGCCTTGCCTAGAAGCTCGCCGGCGAAGACGACAACACTGGTGGTTCCATCGCCGACCTCATCATCCTGAGCCTTGGCAACCTCCACCATCATCTTCGCAGCTGGATGCTCCACATCCATCTCCTTCAGCATCGTCGCACCGTCATTGGTGATGGTGACATCACCGAAGCTGTCGACGAGCATCTTATCCATACCCTTCGGCCCAAGGGAGGTTCTAACGGCCTCAGCTATAATCCTCGCAGCCATTATGTTGGCCCTACGGGCCTCGTCACCCCTTCTCCTCTCGGTTCCCTCCTTGAGAATGAGAACCGGAATGCCACCTGCAGAACCAGCTATGCTCATCTTATTTTCACCCCGGGAAACCATAGACGAAACCCTAGAATTGGAATATAAACTTTTCACCGCGATTCAAGCTCTAAGAGGCTGGGACTCGGCTATAACCCTATTCCTAAGCCGTCCTATACGCTCTATCCAGGCCTCCACGACGTCCCCTGGCTTCAGCAGCTTCTCTGGGTCTGTCATGCCAACGCCGGACGGGGTTCCAGTCGCTATCACATCTCCAGGCTCTAAGGTCATTCCCTCGGAGAGTACGCTGATTATCTCGGGAATATCGAAGATCATGCGGCCCGTGTTGGAGCTCTGCCTCAGCTCATCATTCACCTTCAGCCACATATCTAGATTCATAGGATCTCCAACCTCATCGGGCGTCACTATGTGAGGGCCCATGGGGGCGAAGGTGTCGAGGCTCTTACCCCTAAACCACTGTCTATGCCTCCGCTGGAGGTCTCTCGCCGTGACGTCGTTGAAGACCATGTATCCCGCGATGTAGTTGTAGGCCTCCCCCCTGGAGATGTATTTACCTCTACGCCCTATCACCAGGGCCAGCTCCACCTCATAGTCCAGCTCCCTCGTCGCCCTCGGATAGACTATCTCATCATAGGGCCCCACGATGGCTGTTGGAGCCTTGGTGAAGAAGACGGGAGCCTCCGGAGGCTCAGCTCCACCCTCCTCCACGTGATCCATGTAGTTTAGGCCTAGGCAGATGATATTCTTCCTCGGCCTCACAGGGGCGTCAAGCTCCACATCCACAGCCCTTACGAGTAGGCCGCCTCCAAGGAGCTCCTCAGCCTCTCCCTCACTTAGGATTCTCTCAGTCTCCTCCACCGCCTTCTCAGCCTCCCTCAGCCCCTCCTCCAGTAGGGAGATCATATCATAGTTGAAGGGGCCATCGAGATCCTCCATCGCTCCCCCTAGATGCCATTCAAAGGCCCTATTCAGGTCGAGGATATATTCCCCGATGAGGGCGCCTATCCGGCGGCCATCCCTACGATAGGCGACGAGCCTCATACACAAACCCTTTAGGCTTGAGACTTTTATTCATATTGGCATGGAGGTCAAGACCCACGGGAGGGCCAGCCCCAGATTTATTGGCAGACCCATAAAGCTGAGGGAAGGTGAGGCGGTGGCTGAGCTGGAAGCCCTAGAGGAGATGGCCGTTGATGATCGGGGACTCATCCACGGAGGCTTCACCTTCGGATTGGCCGACTATGCTGCTATGCTCGCCGTCAACCATCCCAACGTCGTATTGGCCTCAGCTGAGGTGCGCTTCACAGCCCCCGTGAAGATCGGAGACCTGATGAGAGCTGAGGCGAGGGTGAGAGAGGAGCGGGGTAGATGGCGACGGGTTGAGGTGAAGGTCTCCGTCGATGAGAGAACAGTTCTCGAGGGCGTCATGGACTGCGTGATCCCAGAGCAGCATGTCCTCGACAAGATTCGAGATGAGGAGGCTTCCTAAATCGATTTTCTTATGGGTTGTCGAACACTAAGACTTTTATAGGGGTACCCTATTCATATTGAAGGTTCAGGTGGGTACCCTTGCCGATAGTGTTTGATCCCGGGAAAGAGGGTTTGGAGAAGGTCCTAAGGGACTATCAGATAGAGGCCCTAAGGGTGGTTTGGGCCAACGCTGAGAGGGGTGTGACCTCCAGGGAGGTTTGGGAGAGCGTTAAGAAGGCTCTGGAGGGTGTAAAGACCATCTCTAGGGCGTCCATCATAAACTTCCTCAACACGATGTGTG
>JAGHBJ010000058.1 GCA_021161045.1 Candidatus Bathyarchaeota archaeon | reverse complement strand
GATGACCTTAACTCCGAAGCCCTGGGCCCTACGGGCCACTTCGGAGCCTATGCGGCCGAGGCCTATGATTCCGAGGGTCTTCCCCTCAAGGTCAAAGCCGAAGGGGAGGCGTCCACGTCTCAGGGCCCATCGCTCCCTGACGAATCTATCAGCCTCTATGAGACGTCTGGCGAGGGCGATTATGAGGCCCCAGGTTAGGTCTGCGACGGCTCTGGATAGGACGTCGGGCGTATAGGTGACGTAGATTCCACGCCTCGTGCACTCCTCAACATCGACGTTGTCGTAGCCTACGCCGAATCTTGCGATGAGCCTAAGCCTCGGAGCCCTCTCCAGGAGCTTCTCGTCTATATGCTCCATCCCAGCCACGAGGGCATCGGCATCCCCCAGGGCCTCCCAATAATCCACTTCCCCAGGCTGATGGTAGACCACCTCAGCCAGGTCGCTGAGGCTCTCAGCCACATCTCTCGGGAAGTTGTGTTCGCCGACGCTGACTAAGACCTTCAAATCGATTAGGGTTTCCCCCTTGATGTTTTAACCCTATGGCGATAGTTTATTATCTTGTTAATGATGAGGATATTCATGATGAACATATTCATAAATAGAGCTTGGGAGCTCTCAACTCTCAAGGATAGATATGAGAGCGGTAGGGCGGAGTTGATCCTCATCTATGGCCGGAGGAGGGTGGGTAAGACCTATCTGATCAGGAGGTTTCTGAGGGGTAAACGCGGCGTCTATCTGATAGTTTCGAGGCTTAACGGAGTCTTGGAGTCCTTCGCCGAGGCTGTTGCTGAGCAGCTCGGCCTCAGCTACGTCCCCTCCCTGAGGAGTTATGGAGACCTCTATAGGATGCTGGGTGAGCTCTCCTCCAAGGAACGACTCGTCGTCGTCATCGATGAGTTTCAGCGTTTAGCTGAGCATGACTCCTCCTTCCTCTTGGAGCTCCAGGAGGCGTGGGATGGCTACCTATCATCGAGTAGGCTTATGCTCATACTCATGGGCTCCTCTGTGGGGGCCGTGGAGCGGATAGGTTTAGGCCCCTCCTCCCCGATCTATGGTCGGAGGACTGCTCAGATCAGGGTTAAGCCCTTCGGCTTCTCCTGCGCTAAGGAATTCTTCCCAGATTACAGCGATGTGGATAAGGTGAGGGCCTACTCCGCCTTCGGAGGAGTCCCAGGATACCTCTCCCTAATCGATCCAGATGCGTCTCTCCTGGAGAATATCTCGAAGCTCATCCTCGAAAGGGGTGGCCCCCTCTACGAGGAGCCCTACTTCATACTCGCTGAGGAGACCCGTGAGCCCCTGAGATATATGGGGATACTTGAAGCCATGAGCGGTGGAGCCACAACCCTCGGGGAGATAGCATCGAAATCCGGTATGGCCTCAAGCTCCCTTCCAAGATATATGAGGGTGTTGATGGAGGATCTCTCCATAGTTGAGAGGCGCCACCCCCTCCTGGAGGAGCGTCGGGGGAGAGCCAGATACTATCTTGGAGACCACTACTTTAGGTTCTGGTTCCGCTTCGTTAAGCCCCATCTACATCTACTGGAGCTGGGGGAGGTGGATAGGGTGCTGGAAGTCGTCCGGAGAGACATCGATAGGCATACATCTATAACCTTCGAGGACGTCGCCATGGAGCATTTCACAGGGATGGCTGAGGGTGCAACGAGGATTGGACGCTGGTGGAGAGGAGGCGTGGAGATCGACGGCGTGGCTATAGATGAGTCCAGAGGGCGCATCTACTTCATGGAAGCTAAGTGGAGTAAGAAACCCGTTGATAGAGCCATCCTAAATGGCCTCATAAGGAAGGCTGACAGATTCCCCTGGAGGAGGGGTGATAGGGATGAGATATATGTCCTCTACTCCCGATCAGGATTCACCTTCAGGGCTGGAGACAACATCCACCTCATAGACCTGGAGAGATTGGTGGAGGATTTAAGCTGTCAGCGGAACCAGTAATTCGGCAGCCGCCGTCACCAATAGAGATGGCTCTCAGCCCACACCAACTCCAATATTACAAAAATTTATATTGGTAATACGGAGGATCGATGTGATCCCAGATGAGTGAGGTTAGGGTGCTGAAGCCAACCCTCCCAGAGGGGAGCAGATGGATGGAGCTCCTGAGGCCGAGCGTCGAGTCAAAAGCCCTGAAGGTCGGCTATGTGAGGCTGAAACCTGGTGAGCGTATCGGTGAGCATAACACCGGTGAACGGGAGGAGGTCATCTACGTCGTCAGGGGTCGGGGATACCTCATAGCTGAGGATGGCCGCCACCCCATCGAGGCTGGAGCCGTCGCCTATGTCCCGCCGAATATGAGGCATGACGTGGAGAACGGCGGCGAGGATGTCTTAGAATACTACTACCTCACCGCTCCAGCTCCCTGAAGTAGGGCATCACCCTCTCAGCGAAGAGCCTGGCCCCCTCGACCCTTGGGAAGTCGAGGAAGCGGAGGATGAAGTGCTCGACGCCCATCTCCACATACTCAGCGATCCTGTTGACCACCTCCTCTGGGTCTCCTATGATGTAGCGATCCTCCTCCCCCCTCCTTATGAAGGGATTCTCCTCGGCGAGTCTCCAGGCTTCGTCGCTCCTCTCAGCTATCGCCACCATGTTGGCCAACGTCTTCACGACGCCCCCAGGGTCTCGCCCTATGGTCTCGCAATGTCTCTCTAAGGCTCTCAACTTCTCTCTATAGGTTTCTGGGGAGGCGTTTGGTATGTTCCACCAGTCAGCCTCCTCAGCTACAACTCTCAAGAGATAGCGTTCGCCTCCACCGCCGATGAGTATGGGCGGCATGGGTTCAGGCTTAGGATAGCAGTAGGCCGCCTCAACGCTGTAGAATCGCCCCTTAAAGCTGGAGACTCCCCGAGTCCACATCTCCCTGATTATGCGGACGGCCTCCCGTAGCTGGGCTATGCGAACTCGATGTGGGGGGAACTCGTAGCCGTAGGCTTTATACTCATCCTCCTTCCATCCGGCCCCTATGCCGAGGATGAATCTTCCACTGCTGAGCATCTGAAGCGTAGCCCCCATCTTCGCCACTACTACAGGGCTTCTAAAAGAG
>JAGHBJ010000019.1 GCA_021161045.1 Candidatus Bathyarchaeota archaeon | reverse complement strand
GCCTAAGGACCTCTACGACCCCTTCGTAAACTACTCCGGTGGGGGATGGTGGTGGCATACCCCCTATGCGACGATGGAGCATGGCGACGTCGACATCCTAGCGATGGATGTTAAGGTGAACCTCAACTTCATCTGGAGAATGACAAACTGCCCGATACTGCCTTTGAACTTCGTCCCCTACGCGGAGGAGATGGTGAGGATCCTCAGGGATCTGCAGCAGAAGGCTGAGAAGGTGAAGACCTACTTCAACATCGAACCCGTCATAAGGCGGGCTGAGGAGTTCAGGGAGCTGGCAGTGAAGCTGGAGGCGGCGGCCAAGAAGCTGGTGGAGAGGGGACTCCCCGAAAAGGAGGTGGAGCTCCTAAACCACTGCCTCATGTGGGTTTCAAGGCATATCAACCCCGTGGCACATTCAAACGCGGAGAAGACGGAGCAGATGTCGATGGAATACTTCGGCAGAGTCCCCTTCCAGAGGATATATGATGTTATAAAGCTGGCTGAGATGACGCTGCCCTATTCGCATGAATTCCATCTATTGAGGACGAAGCTGATGAGGCAGAGAAACTACGTCGAAGACGGCTTCTACCAGGCCAACATGCTGATAAGGGAGACCCTGGAGAGGCTGAGTGAAGAAGTCAATTAAACCCTCCTATTTTATTTTGAGGTGGCTTGATGAGGCTCTCCGTTGATCATGGCAGATGTGATGGATGCTCCCTCTGCGAGCTCATCTGCAGCCTTAGGAGGACGAGGAGCTTCAACCCCTCCCGATCAGCCATAAGGGTTCTGAAGAGGGAGAGTAGGGGCATCTACATCCCCATTATAAGCCCCTTCACTGGACTCCTCTTAGATCCAGAGGGGAAACCCATCCTCTGCGACCTCTGCGGCGGAAACCCAAAATGCGCTGAGGTCTGCCCAAACGAGGCTATCAGGGTGGTGGAGGATTAGATGCCCTTCGAGTATCACGTCAAAATCCTAAAGATCGACCTATCACGGGAGAAGGTCGGCATCGAGGAGGCGCCGAGATGGATGGTGAAACTCTACCTTGGAGGGAGGGGGATAAACGCCAAACTCCTCCACGACCTGCTGCCCCTAGGAACTGACCCCTATGATGCTGAGAACCCCCTCATATTCGGTGTAGGCCCCCTCGTGGGAACCCTTGCACCGGCTGGATGCAGGACGAGGGTGACGACACTCTCACCGCTGACGGGATTCATAGGGGACTCCAGCATCGGAGGCAGCTGGGGAGCTGAGCTGAGATACGCCGGCTTCGATCATATAGTCATCGTCGGGAGAGCGGAGAGACCTATCTACCTGTCAATAATGGACGGTGAATGCCGGATAGAAAGCGCTGAGGAGCTCTGGGGCTTGAAGGCGAGGGAGACGGCTGAGGCGTTGAGGGAGGAGATTGGGGACTGGGAGGCGAAGACCCTCTGCATAGGGCCTGCAGGGGAGAATTTGGTTAGGTATGCCTGCATCGTCGGCGACGGCTATAACGTCGCCGGCAGAACAGGTGTGGGAGCCGTGATGGGGTCGAAGAGATTGAAGGGGATCGTCGTCCGAGGAACCCTTGGAGTGGAGGTGGCAGACCCAGAGCGATTCGAGGAGCTCGCCCTCAAGGCTCACAACCTCATCAGGGAGAATCCACGATTCCAAAGCCTCTCAGGAATCGGCCTGATGAGGGGAATGATGCAGGGTTACCATGGGGAGGAAGCGAGGAGGAGGCTGAACCCAGAGGAGTTCCTTGAGAGATACGTCTATAAGAGGAAGACATGCTTCGCCTGTCCAGCCCACTGCTTATATCACTACATGGTTCCCTATGGACCTCATGTGGGATGCTATGGGGGAAACTTTCCCGCCAATCCCCTCATAGAGTTCGGATTGAAGCTTGGGGTGGATGACTGGCCGTCGATCCTCAAGCTCAACGAGTTATCAACCGATTATGGATTAGATGTCGATGGAGCTGGCTCCACCATATACTTCGCCCTAGAGCTCCTCGAGAATGGAGTCATAGATGTTGAGTATCTCGACGGCCTATGCCTACGGGAGGGGGACTTCGATGTGATAGCCGAGCTCCTGAGACGCATAGCCTACAGGGAGGGGATCGGAGACCTGATGGCTGAAGGCTCCAGGAGGATGGCGGCCAGGATCGGTGGAGTAGCTGAACACTATACGAGGGAGATTAAGGGGCTGGAGCTCATGCCAGGGCGTCTACCACATTACTTCAACGCCCTCGCCCACGCCGTCTCAGGCAGGGGAGGATGCCACACGAGGAGTCAGTGCTTCGTCGTCACGAGGTATCTCACACCGGAGGAGGCTGAGAGACGCTTCGGAACCTCGAAGGCCGTAGAGCCACGGGAGACGGAGGGGAAGGCGAAGATGCTGATATACTATGAAGACCTCATCGCCGTCGGCGACAGCCTCGGCATCTGCAGCTTCTTCCTCGGGGAGAACTGCCCAGCCCTAAGCTTCAAGGAGCTATCAGAGCTATTGGAGGCGGCGACGAGGATAGCCCTCACCCCAAGGGAGCTACGGAGATGTGGGGAGAGAATCATCAACCTCGAACGCCTCATCAACATCAGGGAGGGGTTAAGCCGTGAGGACGACACCATACCGCCTAGACTCGTAACCCCAAACCCAGAGGAATGGGGAGAGGTTGAGAGGGATCTGAACAGGATGTTAGACGAATACTATCGCTTAAGGGGATGGAAAGAGACTGGAGAGCCGAGAGGGGAGAAGCTGAGAGAGCTACAGCTGGAGGATGACCCTTATCACATAACTCATAACACCTAATGATGCAACTCGACACCTTCAGGATTGGCCTCATCCTCACGGAGCGCTGCAACATCACATGCGCCCACTGCTGGCTCAGCTCAGGGCCGGATAGACATAAATCGATGAGACTTGGAGATGCACTGAGATACGTCGAAGAGGCGGCTGAGCTTCCCGGGATGGAGTGGATCAGCGTCACAGGTGGGGAACCCTTCCTCCTCTATGATGAGATGCTCACCATCATCCGCCACGCCTCGGAGCTGGGTTTGAAGACGGAATGCGTAACCAACTGTTACTGGGCTGTAAACCAGGAGAGGGCTGAGGAGAAGCTTAGAGAACTCATGGAGGCTGGTTTGGATGTCATCGACATCAGCGTCGACGACTTCCATCAACGCTTCATCCCCTTCGAGAGGGTTAGGAACTGCTATGAGGCAGCTAAGAGGCTGGGACTGAAAGTCGTCATCCAATCGGTTTATGGTCGGAGCAGCAGGCTGAGGCTTGATGAGATCATCAGACGCCTCGGCGACGGAGGCATAAGGGTTCTAGGCCCAAGGCCGAGGGGAAAACCCCTATACGCCATCGCCATAGAGTCCGGCTTCATACCAATAGGCAGGGGAGCCATGATACCACGTGAGGAATGGCCCCTGGGAAGCGGCCCAGTGGAAGGCCCCTGCCAAGCTGTGCTACGAGACATCTCCATCTCCCCAGATGGGAGGCTACTCCCCTGCTGCTCCGCTTTAAGCCTCCTACCCCAAGCCTCCATAGGCACCCTAACCGAGAAGGGATTAAGGGAACTATTGGAGGAGGCCTTAGAGATGGAGCTCCTTAGATGGCTGAGGGAAGTCGGCCCAATGGGAATCGCTGAGAAAATCGGCTTCAACCTTAACCCTGAAGGCTACGTGAACCGATGCCACCTCTGCTATGAAGTCCTGAGAAATGCTTATGATTTTTCACCGTTGGGCTAAGCGAGGCTTCTGAGGAAGTTCACCTTTCCCAGGTATGTTCCATCCAGTAAGTAGACCTCGAAGTTCTCTATGTCTACGGCTCCGGTTCTCAGCAGCGGCCCGAGGAGGCTTTTAGGGGACTCGGCATTTATGGGTAGTCCTCCAAGGAGGTCGTTGAAGGCTGGGAAGAGGATCATCTCGGGGTCTCCTATTTCGAAGCCGAGGCGCTCCTTGAAGGCTCTCCTTGGGTCGTCCACAGCCTTTACGCCCATCTGGTTTAGGTAGGCCTCAGCAAGCTTCGAGCCTTCGCAGCGGCCTTTAACCCATACTCGCTGTGAGAGCCTTACGCCGCTTGGGGTTCTCAGCAGAACCGTTGGATGGTTGTGCCCCATTAGCAGTAGGTCTGCCGTCAGCAGCTTCGGGTAGGGCCAGGCGTGGCCGTGGATGACGGCGATCCTATAGTCATCTTCGCTGAGGAGGAAGCCCCTGGAGGGGTGGATGGCGACGCCCTCTGGTAGGAGTTGCTGAAGATTGGCGTCGTGATTCCCCCTCACGACATCGACGGCCTCAACCTCCTCAAGCAGTTGAGAGAAGAACCTTGGGATTTCACGCCGCTCCTGGAAGGAGGTTAGGGGAACCGCGTGCTTGATGTCGCCCAGCAATACAACTCGATGGGGCCTATGCTCCTCCACCAGAGAGAGGAGCTCCCCAAGGATTCGTTCAGCCTGATTTGGTAGGCTTATCCCCATCTTACTAAGCTCATGCTCCAACCCTATATGGAGATCTGAGGCCATGAGGATCCGCTGTGAGGCCTCCAATAGAAGGGCTGGATGGGGGGAGAGCAGCCTAATCCTCAACTCCTTAAACCTCCTCAAACCCCGATTTAAACCTCCTTGGAAAAGGTGAAATGCGTAGAGGAGGAGGCATCATTAGATGCGATGGACAGCCGAGGAGAGCTGAAACTTCTAGAGGAGATCTGCGAAAGGGCGAGGGAGAAGGGGAGGCTAGATGGGGAAGAGGTTGAGAGGCTGAGAGAGGTCTTCGGGGAAAGATTCGACAGAGCCTGGAGATTGGTGGAGGAGGGGCGCATAAAGCGCTACGTCTTCCAGCCATCGGGGAGGATCATGTGGATCGCTGTGGGGAAGGAGAAGGAGTATCTGCTTCTACCCGAGGCGGCCTACTGCAGCTGCGACGACTTCTATTATAGGGTGGTCGACGGTGAGGCGGCTCTATGCTATCATCTCATCGCCCAGCGGTTGGCTGAGGCCTTAGGGCGCTTCGAGGAGGTCTACGAGGGAGACGAGTTCTACGACGACCTCATGGCTGAGTGGCGGAGCCAGGCCCTAGGGGCTAGGCTTTAAATCGCCCTCCACTATCTCTAAGGGGATGACCCTGGAAGCCTTCTTCGACGTCCTCTACGACCTCATCATAATCATCGCCGTGCTAGCCCTCATCCTCGGCCTCATCCACCTCTACCTATCGAGGGGAGGGGAGTGAAGGACTCCGAGGAGAGCATAGAGGAGATCATCAGGAGGATTCTAGCCCTCAGACCCGAGCTGACGAGGGAGGCGGTGGAGAGGCTCATAGATGAGGAGAGAGCCAGAGCGGCTGGATTATTGACGAGGGAGGCCGCAGCCCACCTAGTGGCCTCAGCCCTAGGAGTCGAGGGGGCGGGTGAACCAATAGAGGCGAAGATGCGCATCGGAAGCCTAACCTCAGGGCTGAACGATGTCTCTGTGACCGGACGGGTGATCCACATCTACCCCTCCAGAAGCTTCAGGCGGAGCGATGGGAGAGAGGGGAAGGTTCTTAGAATCCTCCTAGGAGACTCCACCGGCGTCGTCTCCACCGTCTTCTGGGATGAAAGAGCCGAACAGCTGGAGAGAAGCGGAGTCAAACCTGGAAAGATCATAAGGGTGCTACACGGCTACACCCGTGAAAGATTCGGGGAGGTGGAGCTAAACGTCGGCAGGAGGGGGAGGGTATACCTAGAGCCGCTGGATGCGGTGGAGGGAGAGTACCCCCCATTGGAGAGCTTCTTCAAACAGCCTGGAGAGATTAAACGGGTGGGCCTCACAAATCTAACCGGAGTCATCGTTGATAAGACGTCCCCCTCAGTCTTCATAAGGGATGATGGAAGGGAGGGAAAGGTGGCGAGGCTAACCCTCGCCGGAGGAGGTGGACGCATAACCCTCGTCCTCTGGGACGACTGGGTGGATAGACTCGGCGAGGTGGAGGAGGGGACAAGGATAAGGGTTGTGAGGGGGCGAGTTAGACGTAGGATCGACGGCTCCCTCGAAGTTCATCTCGGAGGTGACAGCGACGTCCAGATCCTGGAGAGAGGCGTTGAGGTGGATCGATGGATGAAGCTCAGAGACCTAAAGCCTGGAATGAGGGGCGTAGACATCGTCGCCAGGGTTGTAGAGATAGGTGAGGTCAGAGAGTTCCAGCGGAGCGACGGCTCAAGGGGTCGAGTGGCCTCACTCCTCCTAGAGGATGAGACTGGACGGGTGAGGATGAGCCTCTGGGACGATGAGGTGGAGCTCCTAGGGGAGATAGAGGAGGGAGACATCCTCGCCATCTACGACGGCTACATCAGAGGGGGGCCTGGCCCCCTAACCCTAAGCCTTGGATCAAGGGGGCGGGTGGAGATAAATCCTGAAGGCGTTGAGCCTCCTCCCCTTCCAAGGGAGGTTTGGAGCATAGGGGAGCTCCAGGAGGGGATGGAGAACGTCACCGTTGAGGGGGTAATCATCGACGAGCCTGAGATGAGGGAGGTGGAGACCGCTCGGGGAGCGGCGAGGGTGGCTAGCTTCCACATAGAGGACGACACCGGTAGGGCGAGGGTCTCACTATGGAGGAGGCTGGCGGAGGAGGCTGAGGCCCTGAAGCCTGGAATGCTTATCAGGATCGAGAACTGCCATGTCAGACCCCCCTTCAGAGATGAGGTGGAGCTCTCATCGGGGATGTTCACCAGGATCATAAGGCTGGACGAGGGCGCAGACGCAGATATGGCATAGGGGAGGTCCCCCTGTCTTAAATATGGCAAATCTTATAGGCCCCTAGAACCCCTATCCACTGATGTCTTCTGAGATCGTGAAACCTGAGATAAAGGTGACACCCCCAGGCCCAAAGGCACGGGAGATCGTTGAGAAAAGTCATAGCACCCTTGCGACGACGACTCAGTGGCTTCCCCTGGTGATTAAACGGGGTAAGGGGGTTATAGTGGAGGATGTCGACGGCAACATATACTACGACTTCGCCGTCGGCGTCAGCGTCCTAAACCTCGGCCACAGCCATCCAGCCATCGTCGAGGCCATAAAGCGCCAGGCGGAGCTCTACACCCACTTCGCCGGAACCGACTTCTACTATGAGCCCATGCTCAAGCTGGGGGAGAAGCTCAGGGAGGTCACCCCTGGCAATTGGGGTAAGAAGGTCTACTTCGGAAACAGCGGCGCGGAGGCCATAGAGGCCGCGATCAAGGTTCTGAGGTGGAGCACGAAGAGGAGGATGTTCATCAGCTTCATAGGGGCCTTCCACGGCCGAACCATGGGAGCCCTCAGCCTGACGGCCAGCAAGATCGTCCATAAAGACCGATTCTTCCCCACAATGCCGGGCGTTGTCCACATACCCTATCCAGACCCCTACAGGAATCCATGGAACATCGATGGCTACGAGGAGCCTGAGGAGTTGACGAACGCCGTCATCAACTACCTGGAGCACTACGTCCTAGAGCGGTTCCTCCCGCCGTCGGAGGTGGCGGGAGTCTTCTTCGAGCCGATGCAGGGCGAGGGAGGCTATGTGGTTCCACCCAGGAACTTCTTCAAGGAGCTTAAGAAGCTCTGCGATGAACATGGAATCCTCCTCGTCGACGATGAGATCCAGACGGGTATGGGTCGAACAGGCAGGATGTGGGGCATAGAACACTTCGGCGTTGAGCCTGATGTGATGACCGTGGCTAAAGCCCTGGGAGGAGGCATACCCATAGGGGCTACGGTCTTCAGGGCGGATCTCGACTTCGGCGTGGAGGGCGCTCACGCCACCACCTTCGGAGGCAACCCCGTCGCCTGCGCGGCAGCCCTCGCCATCTTCGACGTAATTGAGAGGGAGAAGCTGCTGGATAACGCCGCGAGGATGGGTGAATACCTCGGCAAGCGGCTGGAGGAGTTGAAGGAGGGCCATGAGGTTATAGGAGACGCTAGGGGAATAGGCCTCTTCAGGGCTATAGACATCGTCAAGGATCGGGGGACAAAGGAGCCTCATACGGAGCTTAGAAATGAGATCGCCATGGAGGCCTTCAAGAGGGGTCTAATCCTACTGCCCTGCGGCAAGTCCGCCATCAGGGTGATCCCGCCGCTGAACGTTAAAACTGAGGAGATCGACATCGCCATGGAGATTCTGGATGAAGCCTTTAAGGCCCTCTCCGTTTAACCCTCTTTTTATCGACTTCTACTCCTCAGATTCCTTACCATGTTGAAGGACTATACTTATCGTAGATATACTTCTCTCATTTCCAGCTTCATCCTTTAATACATCTGTACCAATCTCAATATTCTTGATCTCAAGATCCTTGACGAACACTCTACGCAGCATCTCCACCACGCTAACCGCTTTACTTATATTCTTTCCCCTAGCCCTCACTTTAATCTCAGATCTTCCAGCGTTGAGGAGGGTTATACAAGCAACTATATAGTTCATTATAGGCTTACCACCGACGATAACAGTGTCACCCATCTCCTCGACAACCCCAGACATCGCCCCACACCCCAGTGGTTCTCTATAATAAAAAGGGAGCATCTTAAATCCTTTTTCAATAGCCTGAAGACTTACCGCTGGGCCTCTAGG
>JAGHBJ010000070.1 GCA_021161045.1 Candidatus Bathyarchaeota archaeon | reverse complement strand
GGGCCGTTACCCCACCAACTACCTGATCGGCCGCAGCCCGATCCTGAGGCGATGGGGGAAGGCATGGTTGCCGCATCCTTTAGGCGAGAAACCATTCCAGGCCCTCTCGCCGATCGGGGATTAGCCCCAGTTTCCCGGGGTTATCCCCGTCCCAAGGGTAGGTTGGCCACGTGTTACTGAGCGGTGCGCCACGCCTCCGCCATGGTCCGGAGGCGTACGACTAGCATGGCTTAGTCCCACCTCGATAGCAGTGGGGTCCGACGGGATCAATCGGAGTCAGCCGCAAGGCCTTCGGAGTGGCGGGGGCGCTCGGCCCATCTCCGACCTGAAGGCGTGACGCCCTCCTCAGGTCGTCATCTTTGTTTCCGCCCCCGGAGGCACGGCCCTCACCCGCAGGCTTCGCCTCAGTCAGGCCGTAACCGCCGCCAGGGAGGGGCGGAAGGCGGATCGCCAAACAATCCCTCTTGTCTGAGAAATAAAAACGTTGCGTTGGCCCTTTAAACCCCTGAGACCTACTGTTCCTCCCCCTTCTCCGGCTCCTTCTCAGTCTTCTCTATACTCTCCAGCCGCTGGAGCTCCTTCTCCAGGAACTCTCTATACCTGGCATAGAGATTCTTCCTGATGCCCTTAGAACTCTCCTTAACGATATCGTGGACGACCTCCGACAATAGCATAAGTCTATTCAAGGCCTCCTCCGCCAGCAGCTTGCCCGTCGTGATGGCTGAGAGGCCGAGCCTCGTCACCAATCTAACCTGCCTCCAGAGCTGATCCTGCAGCGGTAGATACTGCTCCAGGGCTCTCTCACCCTTCGGGGTGATGGCGAAGCGGCCTCCCTCCACCTCCTCGATTAGCCCCTCCCTCACCAGTCTGCCAAGTAGTGGATAGATCAATCCAGGTGAGGGTCTCCACTCTCCGCCGCTGCGTCTCTCAGACTCCTCTATGATCTCCTTACCCGTCATCGGCCTCTCCTTCAGCAGCCTCAACACGTATATCCTCGTGAATCCCCTCGGCATCACGCCCATGACACTCTTCAACTCAGCCACCGGCATTTATATCTCTAAAGAAATATTTAAATGTTATCTCTAGAGATAAAGGCATCACATCTCTAAAAAGAAAATCTCTCAACACCCTTAAATAACGATAAATCAACCTTCCTTCGGTGACGGGATGAAGGTATTAGTCCTAGGTATAGGGAAAATGGGTTATGGTATCTTGAAAGACCTAGTGGCCCAGCCCCACGTCTCGGAGATCGTGGCCGGGGACTTCAACGTTGAGGCCGCTAAGAAGATTGTGGAGAAGGTGGGCAGCGACAAG
The DNA here is from genome assembly GCA_021161045.1 of Candidatus Bathyarchaeota archaeon. Taxonomy (GTDB): domain Archaea; phylum Thermoproteota; class Bathyarchaeia; order TCS64; family B23; genus B23. The sequence continues at coordinate 2,123 of JAGHBJ010000070.1, read as the reverse complement.
ATCGTTGAGGTTAGACGGGTCGACGTCACCGATAGGGCTGGAACGGTTAAGCTGATGAAGGAAGGCTTCGACGTGGTGGCCAGCGCCCTACCGAGGCCGGTCTGCGATGCGGCTGCCGCAGCAGCCATCGAGGCTGGGATAGGCTACACAGATGTCGCAGCCTCCTTCCAGACGATCTTCAACCTCGATGAGGCGGCTAAGAAGGCGGGGGTTGTCATCGTTCCCCACATAGGGCTGGACATCGGTATAGACCGAGTTCTCTGCGGCGTCGGCGCCAGGAAGCTTGACAAGCCTGAACGATTCCACGTATGGTGTGGAGGCTTCCCACAGAAGGGGACACCTGGATACAACAATCCATTGAAGTATAAGATAAGCTGGTATTGGCCCTTCGCCGTGAGAACAAACATCGGAGTAGCTAAGGTCTTGAAGGATGGAAAGATGGTTGAGATACCAAAGCTGAGCGATCCAGAGCAGATATGGTTCCCAGAGCCTATTGGATGGGTTGAAGCCTTCACGACGGGCAATCTCCTCGACGTCGTCGAGCATCTCGGCCTCGAAGGCGTGAAAGATGCGTGGTCCAAGACCTTAAGGTGGCCTGGACACTGCGAGATATGGAGGAAACTGAGGGAGCTCCATCTCCTCGATGAGGAGCCTATAGATGTGAAGGGGGTTAAGGTCTCCCCAATAGACTTCTTCATAGCCCTCGGGGAGAAGACACTACAATACGAGCCTGGAGAGGGGGATGCCGTATGCCAGAGGGTTGAGGTCTCAGGCATCAAAGATGGGAAGCCAGCCGCCTACATATACGAGTTCATGGACTTCTACGACCCCGTCGAAGATATCACAGCTATGGCTAGAACGACGGGCTTCCCCTGCAGCATCGTCGCCCAGATGATCGCCCGAGGAGAATTCAAGGAGCCAGGCGTCATCCATCCAGTGAAGATCGGATATGATGAGAAGCTGGCTGACAGGTTCCTATCGGAGCTAGCTAAGAGAAACATAAAGATAACGGAGCACTTCAAGACCACCTTGAACTAGCTTCCCCACACCTTTTTCAACACCCTCAAGGCATTTAGGCCGACGATCTTCTCCATCTCCCCATCAGAGTATCCATGCTTCACCAGCCATCTCACAGCGTTCTCAATAGCCTCGTTTGGATTCTCCAAGCCTCTCACATACTCCATATCGCCGACGTAGGAAGCAACATCAAACCTACTTGGATTAAGCCTTGGACAATGGCCGAAGCCACCAATCCTCCTTTCAGCCCCCCTTATAGAGCCGTGTATGATCCCCATAAAGCGTATCCGGACCCAGAGCGACGTGATCAATCACCCATTAACTCGATGCAGCACTTGACATGCTCCATATATCCCTCGATGCCTCCCTCGGGATGCTTCCTGGTTCGAAGCCGGCGGCCTCGATGTCTATGACACCCCCTTCTCAGCTAGAGCCTGTAAAAACCTCATCCGGCATCATCCTCGGGATCGGCGTCAAAGCCCTTGCACCCCTATGAGTCGCCACAACAGGGTCAGATAGCCTCGATGGTCTCCAGCGATGTTAGATCCCCAGCGTGGCTGACGTCGATTAGCATTCCCAGCTTATTCATGCGTTTAACACAGTCGTATCCGAAGTCGGTGAGGCCGCCGTCCCGTCTCTCAGCTAGACCGCTGCCCAACATATTAGCCTCATTGTAGCAGATGCCCATACAGCGAACGCCTAAGCCATAGAGTATGTCGATTCTATCTATCTCGTTCTCTATACAGGTCGCCGACACTCCAAGGCAGCAACCCAGGCAACCCTATCCTCCTCATGAGCCTTCACTATATCCTCGACACGGGTACGATGGATGACAAGGTCTTGATGAGCGATATCATAGAGCCTCATCCCTAAGTCGTGGATCGTCCCAAGCCAATCCTAGCCATGCTTCGTATAGACGTTGCAGAATCCATCCATTAAGTGATCGAAGACACAGTCAATATGGGACTGTCTCAGGTCTTCATAGGCGAGGAAGCATCTCCCCTCCCCAGTATAATCCCAGGTTTCCTCCACATTCTCCGGGAATAGGAAGGGATGTTCATGGAGATCTATGATGATGCAACGTTTTAGAAGCTCCTCAACCCCCT
>JAGHBJ010000028.1 GCA_021161045.1 Candidatus Bathyarchaeota archaeon | reverse complement strand
CCCCAACCTCTTTGGGGAGCTCCTCGACGCCGCCGATGCAGTCTACCTCCCCTACATCCCCCTCAGGGTGTTGCTCAGCCTCCTCTCCGCCTCCCCGACTCCCCGCCAAGTCGATGGATTCATCTTCAATCTACTCATCGCCCTCGGCTCCGCAACCCTATTCCTCGGCTCCCAGACCTGGCTCTATGGGAGGCTCATAGGAAGAGACCTCATAGACTTCTGGATATATCGATATTCGAGGCATCCACAGTATCTCGGCCTCCTAATCTGGAGCTACGGCCTCCTAATCTACGACCGCTTCATCTTCACCCCCGTTAGAGGAGGATACTACCCAGCCCCCTCCCTCCCATGGCTCATCATGACCCTAACAATACTGGCATCAGCCCTGATGGAGGAGGCTGAGATGAAGGAGAAGCTGGGTGAGAGATACGTCGAATATCAGGCCTCAACACTCTTCATGCTCCCCCTCCCAAGATGGATCTCCGACTGGATCACGCTTCCATCAAGAATCCTCATCAAGAAGGAGCGGCCCGAGACGGGGAGGGAGACACTCCTCATCCTCACCTTCTACACAGCCCTAATAATAGGCGTCTCAGCCCTAATCCATCTACCTCACTAGATGGTAGAACATTTGCGGAAGAGACAGCAACTCTCAACTAGATGATGCCGCTGAAGATTAAAGAGAGTAGCAGCCTTGAGGGAGAACTCCATTCAACACCTATTCATCTCGTTAGGAAGTTAAAATCTCATCTACATCACCCTCAGCCGATATCCGGGAGAAAGTTGGATTTCTCTCCCTTAAACCACTTATAGAGTTGCCTCACACCTTAAGTCGAATGCCTAAGGTCTGCGTCATCATCCCCACCTATAATGAGGCTGGGACGATCGGTGAACTATTGGATAGGTTGGAGTCTCTTGGCTTGGAGCTCCAGGTGGTCGTGGTCGACGATGGAAGTGATGATGGAACGATTGAGATCGTGGAGGAGGCCTCTAGGCGGTATGGGAATATCATCCTCGTGGAGAGAGGGGTTAAGCTGGGTTTGGGTTCAGCCCTTAGAGATGGTCTTAGGAAGGGGGTTGAGTTGGGTGCGGAGCTCCTTGTGACGATGGACGCCGATCTCTCGCATGATCCCCTAGAACTCCCAAAGCTTGTTGATGAGGGGACACCTCATCGAATTGTCTTGGGTAGTCGATACGTTGAAGGGGGATGTATAGTTGGCTGGGGTCTTTATAGGCGGCTGGTCTCGTGGGGCGCCAACTTCCTCGCCCGCCTCTTAACGGGTGTTCCAAGCAGGGATTCGACGACGGGTTTTAGATGCTATGGAGCTGAGGTCGTTAAGGCTGTCCTGCCCCATGTGAGGGGGATCGGATACGAGTTTCAGGTGGAGGTTCTCAGCGTCGCCCAGCGGATGGGCTTTGAGATCGTCGAGGTGCCGATAACCTTCATGGATCGTCGCATGGGGAGGAGTAAGCTGGGCTTCGGAGAGATGTGGAGATTCCTCCGTATCCTCCTCAGAATCTTCTTCGAATCTGGAGAGATGGGGAGAGCCTTGAAATTCATCGCCGTCGGCCTCAGCGGCCTCCTCGTCAACGAGGCTGTGATATGGCTTTTGACGGAGGTCGCCGGCCTCTACTACCTCATCTCCGGTGTGATAAGCGCGGAGGTTTCCATAGTGAACAACTTCATCTGGAACAACTATTGGACCTTCTCCGATCGAGGTGGGGGAGGCCTCCTAGCTAGATTTGTTAGGTTCAATCTCGCCAGGGTTTTCGGAATGGCCTTGGGGCTTCTCCTCTTGAAGCTATTCACGGATCTCCTGGGACTCCATTACCTCGTCTCGAATGTCTTCGCCATCCTCATCGTCTTCATCTTCAACTATCTCCTCAGCTTCTTCTGGGTTTGGCGTCGGCCTCTGGGAGATAGCAGGGGGATCCACATCGCTCGCAGAGGATGAAGCCCCGCGCCGCATCCTCCACCTCCATCCAATGGCCGCAGACGCCGCATTTAACGAGAAGCCTCTTGGTCTCTCCCCCCTTAACTATGAGGGGGGAGGCCTCCGCCGGTGGTCGGATCCTCCTAAGGCCGAGCCTAGAGGCCTTCAGCCTTATCGCATTTGGACTTCTCCCTGGGAAGGCCTTTACGATCTCTTCAAAGGGCTTGTCGGAGGCGTAGAGGATTTTAAGCCTCTCCACCTCCTCCCTCGTCCACCTCCTCACCCCTTTACACCTCCAGGGAGGCGGGCAGATCTGAGAGATGTGAAGCTGCCTTTAACGATTCCGCGGCGTCCAAGAACTTCCCTATAGGCTTTGAGAAAGATTTAATCGGGATCGACGCTCCTCCAATATGAGACTCATGGAACTGCGATACCTCTGGACACCGACCTTTATCAGACCGCGGATGGTCGCCGCATGGCCTGGGATGGGCTATCTCGCGAAGATCTCGGCTGACTATCTCCGTAAGAGGCTGAGGGCGAAGCCCTTCGCCGAGATAAACTATTATCAGAACTCCATCATCTATCGAGACGGGGTGGCCGAGCTCCCCTCCATTAAGCATATCTTCTACGCGGCGCAGAAGGAGGATCTAATCATCTGCGTCGGGGAGGCTCAACCCACCATACCTGAGGAGGCATATAGGTTGGCGAGATGCGTCATAGGAGTCGCCGAGCGCTTCGGTGTGAAACGCATATACACCATGGCGGCATATCCAACGGATTATTATGGCGAGCCAAATGTCTATGGCGTCTGTAACGATGAGCGGTTGATGGAGATACTTCTGAGACATGACGTCAAGCCGCTGGAGGGGGAGGGAGCCGTAAACGGCCTCAACGGCATATTGATCGGGGTGGCTAAGCAGCGTGGCATCGAGGGCATCTGCCTCCTCGGCGAGATCAGATATGCCAATATACCCCAGCATCTCTCCTCCAAGGCGGTTTTGGAGAAGCTCTCCGCGATACTGGGCATAGAGATCGACACCTCGCCTCTAGTGGAGAGGGCGAGGAGGATCGATGAGTCGATTAGGAGGAGGCTATTGGAGTATCAGAGGGAGGAAGAGGAGGCCTATCGAAGGGAGGAGGAGAAGGCCTATAGATATGTGAGCTAGAGTCTATGGGGTGAGGCCTTGAAGGGAGCCGAAAAGGTTTGGTGGGGTAAAGTCCTCGCATCGATAGTTATCGCCATCCTGACGATAATTTTACAGCTAAACCTCAATATTCCCGCCTCGACGCTCCTCCCCCTCGGCGTCGTCATCTACATCATCGTCTCCGATCTATTATCGGTGCTCTCAGCCGTTGACAGGAGAAAGGGAATTAGGATCGGCATCTTCACCTACTTCATCCTCTGGATCACAGCTTGGATATTCCTATACACATACCTCACCGCTTAGAACTTCCCTGGGAGCCTAGTCTATGGGAGATGAAGTCCATCCAGGCTGAGAGGAAACCCTGATCGAAGGGGGGTTTAACACCTTTCTTCAACATCCTCCTCAACTCTCTGCCATAGCGCCTCAGGTCTTGAGGCGTGAAGGAAGCCCTGTTGAGGAAATCCCTCTCATCCCCCGATCGGGATGAGAGGAGCATCCCCTCTAGGGCCTTTAGGTATCCAGCCTTAAACTCCTCTCCGCCCAGCCTCTTCCCCCTAATGGCCTCTAGAAGTCTCTCAGCCTCTGAGAATCTCCTCTCTAGGAGGCGGTCGAAGAAGCGTTGGACATCCCCTCGGGTTTTAGGCATCTTCCTCGCCTTCTACTCCCCGATCCGTAATCCTGATCAGGGCTTCCCCCTCAGGCAGATTCGGGCTTACAGTCAACTTAGCTATCCGGATGTTTCCCCTACCCTTCCTCAGATATATCCTGGTGTGACTCATGTGGCCGAGGATATGGCCTCCCACGGGTCTCACATCTCGGGTGAAGAAGACATCTGGCTGAGCCATCACCTGGTTTGTCACGACGGCCGCCGCGTTGAAGGCCCTCGCCAACCTGATGAGCTTATGGAGATGCTTATTGAGCTGCTGCTGCCTTGAGGCGAGCATCTCCCTGCCGAGGTATTCGCTTCGGAAGTGACTTGTGACGCTATCTATGATGATGAGCCTGATATTGTTCTCCTTGATGACCTCATCGGCGTTCTCCAGCAGCACCATCTGATGATTAGACGTATAGGCCTCGGCGTAGATGATGTTCTTCAACACCTCATCTGGGTCCAGGCCGAATCTTGGGGCGATCTGCATGATCCTCTCAGGCCTGAAGGTGTTCTCGGTGTCGATGTATAGGGCGCCCCCCTCCAGCCCTCCCTTCTCATAGGGGAGCTGAACCGTTACGCAGAGCTGCTGACATATCTGCGACTTCCCCGTCCCGAATTCACCGTAGAACTCGGTGATAGTCTGCGTCTCTATGCCTCCACCCAGCAGTCTATCGAGGCTTGGACATCCTGTCGTCAGCTTCCTGACCGTCTTCCTCAGCTTCACCAATTCATCGCCCCTGACGAAGGTGATGGCCATACTTCTCCTCGCGGCCTCTATGATCTTGGCTGCAGTCGCCTCTCCTATGCCCGCTGCGACAAGCTCGCTTACGGCCGCCGTCGCCAGGGCCTCAACGGTTCGGTAGCCGCTCTGCCTCAGCTTGGCCGCCGTCGCGGGTCCTACGCCTGGTAGATCCTCCAGGGTTTTATACTTCGCCCTGTAGTATTCCATACCCTCAGTTGACATCCCGTTTTCACTACCTCTAGATCACTTAAATAGGCTTCCTAATGTGAAAAAGAAGAATGCCCCTCACTGAACTTCGATGTTCTCCTCTGGGAAGCCCATCTCGATGAGTATCTCCTTCACCCGCTCTCTATGATCCCCCTGTAATAGTATCTGATTGTTTTTAGCCGTCCCTCCGCAGGCGCATCGAGTTTTGAGCTTCTGAGCCAACCTGCTCAGCTTCACCTCCTTCGGGTCTATGCCATCTATGACCGTCATCTGCTTTCCCCACTTCCTCGTCTCCAGCCTGATCCTGATCCTCTGCTGCTCCTTACTTATCTCCTCGCAGACGCAGAGGTCCTTCGGCAGTCCGCAGATGGGGCATATCTCCACCATCCTGAATCCCCTACCCCCTCCCACCTCTAAAACTTTGCCCTCACGTGAACCTGTGCAGCAGCTTGAAGGCCTCAAGGGCGTCTCTGGAGTCGAGGACGATGACGGTGTTCGTCGAGCAGCTGATGAACTCCACGATGTTAATGTTCCTGCTAGCCAGTAGCTGGCTGACGAAGGCGACGAATCCAGGCGTCGTCTCCACCCTCTCTGGGCTGAGAAGTATCAGGGCTACAAGATTCCTTGTGACCTGAACCCCCTCGGGGAGATCTCCCTTCAGCTCCGTCTGGTCTACGATGTAGACGTAGCTGTCGGTGAGGTAGGCGGTGGCTATGTAGGGTATATCCAGCATCACGGGGGAGATTATGACGGCGATCTTATCCTGAAGCCTCACCTTCGACTCCCTGAGGATGGAGAGAACCTCCTCCTCTCTTAGACCCCACTCCTCCACCAGCTCCTCGCCGACCCTGATGATGGCAGCCTTAATGGCCTCCAGACTTCCCTCACCGATCTCACGCTGGAGAACTCTTGCCAGGGCTGAGTAGTTGACGATGCCCATCTTCAGGGCGTCTAGGAGGAAGGGTCTCATGCTGAGGGTCTCCCTAACGAGCTGGGCCACCGACCTCCTGGACGCTCCATCTGGATCATTCCTTGGCATATCTGTTGCATATATGCCACAAACTATTTAAGTTTACCCCATTCTCACATCTCCTAATCCAGGTGATGCCATGGCGAAGGTGGTGCTTGCCTTCTCCGGGGGCCTAGACACCTCAGTGATGGTGAAATGGCTCCAGGAGAAGTATGGATACGACGTAGTAACCCTCACCCTAGACCTAGGGCAGGGTAAGGATCTGAAGAAGGTGGAGGAGAAGGCTTGGAGCCTCGGCGTCGTCAACCACTACTCCATCGACGCCAGGGAAGAGTTCATCAACGACTATGTGGTTCCGGCGATCAAGGCTAACGCCCTATACATGGATGCCTATCCCATCAGCAGCTCCCTGTCGAGGCCGCTGATAGCATCGAAGCTGGTGGAGGTCGCGGAGCTGGAGGGGGCTGAGGCCGTAGCCCACGGCTGCAGTGGAAAGGGAAATGATCAGGTTAGATTCGACATCACGATCAAGGCCATGAATCCAAAGCTGAAGATCAT
>JAGHBJ010000002.1 GCA_021161045.1 Candidatus Bathyarchaeota archaeon | reverse complement strand
ATCCATCACTATGCCGATCACCCTGAAGCCGAGCTGCCGCCCATAGATTCCGGTGGCCAGAACCTGGTTTGAGCCGACGGCTCCAGCAGTTATGAGCGTCCTACGCCCCCTCTCCTTGGCATCGGCGAGTATGAACTCCAGCTTCCTCACTTTATTCCCGCCATAGAGCCTGGAGCTCCTATCATCTCGCTTTATGTATAGGTTTTCGAGGCCGACGGCCTCACCGAAGCATTTCAGATGCTCCACAGGTGTGGGGAAATCCCCAAGCTCCATCCAGGGGAGCTTCTCCAGCCCAGGATACTCCTCGAAGATTATGGGCTTCAACCCTATAGAGCTTAGAGGCCTCCACCTCTTAACCCTTCGCCCATCGTTAGCCCTATTAGGGTGGTTTAGGGAGATGTTTATGGTGAGGAAGACCACGATCCTCCTGAGGGAAGACCTATATCAGGCCTTAAAGGAGAGGGCTGGCCCAAAGGGGATTTCAAAGCTCATAAATGAGATACTCGCCGAACACTTTGCTAAGGGTAGAAGCATGTTTGGAGCTATGAGGCCAACAGACCTAAGCGACCTGAGGGATCACAGGGATCGGATATGAGATATATGAGATACATATATCGACTCCTACGCCTGGATGGAATACTTCATGGGGACGGAGGCTGGGAGAAGAGTTAAATCTATAGTTGAGGGCTTGGAGGAGAAGATAACCCCAACGATCTGCCTCGCCGAAGTCTATGCAAAAACCCTGAAGGTTGAGGGTGAGGAGATGGCTGAGGCTCAGAGGGTCTTCATAAAGGAGCGAAGCGCCCTCACACCATTAACCGAGGAGATAGCCGTCGAGGCGGCCAAGATAAATGTGGAGATGAAGAGAAGGATCAGGGGATGGAGCCTCGCCGACTCCATAGTATACGCAACGGCAAGGGTGAAGAAGGGCAAAATAGTGACGGGGGACGATCACTTCAAAGGCTTGGAGGATGTCATCTTCATAAAATAGCCCCTTAACCCCTCGCCCACTCAACCTTCGGTGAGGCCCCCACCTCGACGAACTCCCTTAACTCCTCCACCGTCAGCCCCTTCAATCCGAGTTTTCTCATTGTTACACCCTCAGCCCAGTAGTTCACATCCATCAGCAGCGAGGCGAGGTCGATGAGGGTGTCCATCGTCGGCGTCTCTACGTCGAGGAGATCGCCCAGCGACGCATAGGAGACGAGGCCGTAGGGTATGTCCTCGGTGATGTATCGATGCTGCAGAGTCTTAGGAGCCTTGATCCTGGAGAAGGGCTTACTCCTCACATAGGCTTCGTAGAGATTGTCGGTTTCGAAGTCGATGTAGCCCAGCATCCTCAGCCGCTCTACGACTCCGATCTCCCTTAGGCCCAGCACCCTGCATAGGCTTAGACGCTCCTCGTCAACCCGCTGATTTATCCGCGCTATCGAGGGTGTTATCCCCTCCCTGTAGAAGAGGAAATCCTCACCGGCTTCGATCCTCGCAGCGTTCAGCAAAGCCGGAGCGGGGTGTGTGACGGGATTTCCGTTGTTGAGGCTTGTCTCAAGGATATTCTCCGCCCTCACCACCTGGGAATAGACCCCCTCAAGGAGCTCCAGGAGCTCATCGATTCTTGAGGCTGGGAAGGCTGCGAATAAGAGGATTTTGACGATGAGATGGACATCGACGAGGCCGGGCTCTATGAGCCTAGCTGCATAGGGGAGTGTAGGCGTCCCGCCGACCGCTGAGCGACGCTCACCTCCCTCTCTCAGCGTCTTCGCCACATGGAGGGCTCCAAAGGTGGATTCGGGCAGCAGGATTATGGGTCTCCCCTTTAAATGGGGTGCTAGAGCCTCTGCGAGGGATTGATGGGCATACCTTGGGACAACGGCCACGGCGAAATCCACAGCTCTCAGGGCTTCAGACAGCTTCGCGTAGGCTTCGACCTCCTGGAATCCCTCGATTTCTCCCCTCGCCTCTACGCCTCCCCGCTCTCTAATTCCCCTGATTCTCTCCTCATCGACATCATATAATGAGACCCTGAATCCCTCCTCAGCGAAGCGGTGGGCGACGGCGCATCCACCGGCGCCAGCTCCGAGAACGGCGACCCTGGTCATTACGGTGTTAGAGGGGAGCAAAAGGATAAAACCGATGCGCCCCTACTCTCCGATAGGTGTCCAACCTTGCTGTTGAGATGCGGTGAGATTCTGGCTAAATGCCTCAAGAGCTATGGCATAGAATACGTCTTCGGCCTTCCAGGCCATGGGAATATCGGCCTCATAGACGGCTTCATAAAGGAGGGTATACGCTTCATCACCTGCCACACGGAGACCATCGCGGGGATGGCCGCCGACGGCTACTATAGGGCCACCCGTAAACCTGGAGTCGTCTGCCTAACCTGCACCCCTGGAGCTCTCAACGCTCAGCTTGCCATAGTCACCGCAGCCCAGGATTGCTCCGCGGTGCTCTACATCGTCGGCGACATACCCACCGAGTTTGCGGGTAAGACCTGCTATGAGGAGTTCGACTCGACGCAGCCCGACGGTCAGTTCCAGGCTCTAACACCCATGTTTAAACGGAGCTGGAAGGTTTACCGAATAGAGCTTCTCCCCCAATATGTCGCCAACGCCCTGAACACAGCTCTCTCTGGTAGGCCTGGCCCTGTTCTGCTGGATATACCCTTCGACCTCCACAAGGTGAGGGTTGACATCCCAGAGGAGGAGCTGGACATCCGGAGTCGAGTCCCCGTCGGTAAGCCTCAGGGCGATGTGGAGCAGCTGAGGAGAGCCGCCGAGCTACTGGTGGGGGCTGAGAATCCGTTGATCTACGTCGGCGGAGGCGTCAGGATCTCGGGGGCCTGCGACGAGGTTTTGAGGCTAGCCGAGATGTTGATGGCCCCCATAGTCACCTCTATCGCCGGTGCGGGATCGGTTCCCGAGAGCCATCCCAACGTTGTAGGCTTCATAGGGTCTTATGGTCGGAGCTATGCGAATGAGCTGGTGAGGAGGGCTGACGTGATCCTCGCCGTTGGCTCCAAGTTTGAGGAGGAGGAGACGGCGATGTGGTCTGGTGAGACCTTCAATATACCACCCTCGAAGCTCATCCAGATCGACATCCATCCCCCTGAGATCGGGAAGAACTACCCCGTTGAGGTGGGCATCGTAGGGGATGCTAAGAAGACCCTTAAAGCCCTCATCGAAATCCTAGAGGCTGAACATAAGGCTGAGCTGGAGAGGAGGCAGAGGCCGAAGTGGATTGAGCGTGTAGAGGAGGCTGAGAAGGCCTGGATGGATAGGCTTAAACCAGAGATCGAATCAGATGAGATTCCCCTCAACCCGAAGAGGGTTTTGAAAGCCCTTGAGGAGTATTTCCCAGAGAATGGGATCCTCGTCGTAGATCCCAGCTGGGCGAGGATCGGTCTATTGCAGCAGTTTGAGATTCCTGGCCCCGATAGATGCTACATCGTCGGCGGCGCCCTCCCCATCGGATGGAGCACGGCTGCAGCCCTCGGCGTTGCGATAGGTAGACCTGAAGCCCACGTCGTCGCCGTCACCGGTGATGGAGGTTTCCTCCACAGCGTCCAGGCCGTCGCCACGGCCGTCGAGTATGGAATCCCCGTCACCTGGGTTGTGCTCAACAACTATGGTTACAACGCCATCGCCGTCCTCCAGAGAGCCTACTTCGGAGGCCGAAGCACGGGTGGGGACTTCATAGTCGAGGAGACGGGGGAGGCCTATACGCCGGAATACTCAGTCATCGCCAGGGCCCTCGGGGCTGAGGGGATCACCATCAAGCGGCCTGAAGAGATCGATGATGCCTTCGAGAGGGCCTTCAGCTCTAAGAGGCCTCTAGTGCTGGACTTCCACATCAGCAAGACTGGTTCAAGGCTCTATCGGACGGGGCCTGTGACCTGGGCCTACTACTGGTCTAGGGATAGGGGTTAGATGAAGACTTAACAGAGGCCTAGCCCTCCTCTCTCTCGATGGCGAGGGTTAAGTGGGGGGCTAAGATCTGGCTAGAGGTGGATGGAAGCCCCCTCCTAGGCGAGGGGGGAGCGGAGATACTTGAGGCCATAGATCACAGCGGCTCCATCTCCGAGGCGGCTAGAAGCCTCGGCATGTCCTACTACTTCGTCTGGAGCTACCTCAAACGAATGGAGGAGCTCCTTGGGGAGAGCATCATAGAAACCCATAGAGGGGGGCGTGAAGGCGGTGGAGCGAGACTCACGGAGACGGGTAGAAGACTCTTAGAGGCCTATAAGGATCTGAGGAGGAGGGTTGAGGAGCTCCTAGCCCAAGTGGAGATCCCCCTGGAAGGGGGAGGCGAGGCCGATGGATAGCTATGATCTCATAGAGGCCGCTCTCAGGGGCGAGGAGATATGGAGGCTTCCCACCCTCCTCTGGAGACGCTTCCCAAGAGATGATAGAGATGCCCGAAGCCTAGCCAAAGCTCAGCTCAACTTCCATAGACGCTTCCCCTCCGACATCCTCATCGTCTCCCCCATCTACGGCTATCCAGCCTTAGCCTATGGAGCTGAACTGGAGTCAAGGTGGTCTCCGACGGGTGAACGGGAGGTTAAGAGGCCGATGATAGCTGAGGCCGAAGATTGGGAGGCCCTCGACGAATTAGATGTGGAGGAGGGGATGCTCGCCATGGCCGTGGAGGCCGTCAACCTCATCGCCGACCGCCTCCAGGGTGAGACGCCGATACTCCAGACCATCTACTCCCCGCTGACCATCTGCGAACTCCTCGGCGGAGAGCGTCTAAAAAGAGACCTCGACGAGGAGCCTGAGATGGTTTTGGAGGCCCTTAGAACCATCGCCTCGACGATGGCTGAGCTATCTAGAGCAAGCCTAGATGCAGGAGCCGACGGGGTCTTCCTCATCATCAGAACAGCCGTAGGCGAATCCCTAGGCGAGGGCGAGTATCGAAGACGTATAGCCCCCTATGACAGATGGATACTCAGATCGGCGGGGGGCTGCCTCATAAGGGCGGTACATCTTCACGGGGAGAGGCTCTCCCTAAAACTCGTGGCCGAGGAATACCCCCTAGAGGCGATGAATTGGAGTGGTGATAGGCCGACGCTTAGGGAGGCTGAGGAGCTCTTCAGAGGCTTAATCCTCGGAGGCTTAGACGCTGAGAGGTTGAAGACCTTGAAGCCGGATGAGGTGGAGGCCATGGTTAGGGAGGCCGTCAACTCGGCGTCCTGGGGCCGTCTCATCCTGGCTCCAGGCTGCGCCCTCCACCTCTCAACTCCCGAGGAGAATCTGCACTCCCTTCTGGAAGCCGCCGCGGCCTATAGGCCTCGCATAAAACATTATTAGTGAGGAGGCACTCTTCCCTGTGATGGAGACGCTTTTATATAAATTAACTTGGCCTGAGGTTGAGGAGTATCTCAGGCGGCAGGATATAATCCTGCTGCCGACGGGTTCAACTGAGCAGCATGGGAGGCATATCGCCATAGACAACGACACCTTCACCGCCTTTGAGATAGCTAAGAGGGTGGCTGAGAAGACCGGCGTCCTGGTTGCGCCGCCTATACCCTATGGAAACTCCATACACCACATGAGGTTTCCAGGGACGATAACCCTCACCTTCAATACCCTGGTGAAGGTGTATAAGGAGGTCTGCATGAGCCTATTGAAACATGGATTCAAGAAGATCGTCATCCTGAATGGGCATGGAGGAAACATCAACGCCATCGACCAAGCTATAAGGGAGATCAGGGAAGAGACAGGTGCCATAGTGTATAACGTGATGGTGTTCCCAATGGAGAAGGGTTTCGGCTCGGAGTCCCTCAAGATTCTTGAGCAGGAGGGTGGCGGCCATGCCTGTGAGATGGAGACAAGCATAGCACTATATCTCGGTCAAAGGGTTCTCATGGAAAAGGCTGAAAAGATGAGGAAGAAATTGACGGAGTTCGATGAGAAGTATATGGGGAAGGTTTCCACTGCCATAAACTTCGATGAGATCACCGAGAATGGCAACCTGGGAGATCCAACACTTGCGACAAAAGAGAAGGGTAGAATCATGGTTGAGGCGGTAGTTGAGGAGATATCTCAGTTCATAGAGGATTTGAAGAAGATTTAAACCTCCTTTTTATCCTTTTTTCAATCCTCTTTTTCAATCTGAAGGAAAGATATGCCATAAATGTTATGACTAAGTTTATGGAGGTTAAAACTGTGATATTTATGTTTATGTTTCCAGAGAAATATAATAGGTCGATTATTACGATGGTCACAATAGATATGTTACATAGAAATAGAAAGACAGATTCCCTTTTAGTGATCACCTGAGATCTGCTCCTCCAACTCCTCTATCCTCTTAATCAACTTCTCGACGTTCTTCCTCTTTCTTAATAGGGCTACATACTCATCTATCCCTAGAAAATCGAAGTATGGCCCATATATTCCCAGGTAAAACTTTGCGAAGAGGCTTGTTAGGGGGCCTCCCCCCTCCAGGGCCATCTTAGCCAGCGTTCCAATTCCACGGCTTGTGAAGAATCTCGCCAACTTCTCGATCAGCTCCTCCTCCCTCTCAGGAGGCAGATCCTCCCACTGCCTCCATCCCCTATCCATCAGTATCTCCTTCTAGGTAGAGAAATAAAAAAATGGTTACTCCTCAGGTGTCCACCTCTCTAGTAGGCCGGTCTTATCTAGCGCTATCAGGAGCGCTAGCACTATAACCATGCTCGCCACCAGTATCGGCTTCTTCCACGGCGGCGTCGCCAGGTATTGCATAGTGCCTACGAATAGCGCCAGCCTTCCCATGAAGGTCTGGGCGAAGATGGCTCCGAAGGCTATGTACATCATGTACTCCCCGATGGTGGCGCTCCACTTAAGCGGGCCTTTAAGCTCGATGGTGTATAGGAAGAATGTTAACATGAAGATTACACATAGCGCTATCGTCCAGCGATAGAGGATCGTCTGCGCATCCCCTGAGAATAGGGGTACTATCGTCGCTCGGATTTGATCTAGGAAGCCGGTGAATATGGTGGTTCTCAGCGCCAGTCCAAATTGCGCTCCTAGGGCTATAGCGATGGGCAGCCTTGCGATGTAATCGTATTTGGGGTGAACCCTGAATAGAACCATTATGCCGAGGATTATGCCGAGGATCAGCACCCAGTTTCCAGCCTTTATGCCGAGTATGCCGGTTCTATAGATGTAGAGCACGTTGACGACGACCGTTAAGCCGGTGCCGAATCCTATGTAGGACTCCTCGGCTAGGGCGTAGAGGGGACTGCTCTTACCATATAGCGTGGAGAACATGCACATGGAGAGGAAGGCCGCCACTATCGCTATGATCAGATCCAGCGGGGTCATCTCTCAGCCCTCCTCCTAACATATCCGAAGTAGCCGATGTTCGCGATGATAATGAAGATGATGACTAGGTAATGGCCGAAGGTGAAACAGTCCATCGCGGCCAGCCCTGGGCCTGGCGCATTGATGAGCTTCTCCAACTCCGCCCCACCCCTCATGCTTGGGAGTAGGGCCTTGAAGATGCCCGTATCTACATAGGGTTTTGTGGTTGGTATCATAACCCCTATACAATTGATAACCATCGGTGTCCCCCTTAGGCCGTAGTGTCTGATGAAGGCGTCTGATCGAACGCCTGTGCTGAAGATGGCTATGAGAGACCAATCCTTCCAATCATGTATCCTGTCGAGGAAGGTTCCCTTGATGGGTCTCCCCTGCCAATCCTCCTTCACTACACCGTGGAAGTCCTGGGCGGATGAGGCCACCGCGGCCTCGTTTGGGAATATGTATCCCAGAACCACGTAGTCCTCACCATACTTATAGTCATACCTCTTCATCACATCTCGGAGGTAGCTGAACATCATTGGAGGTATACCCGTCGCCTCCGGATGGCTGCAGGCTATCGCCATCTTGGCCCCCTTCTCAATTATCAGCCTCGCGGAGGCTAGTACCCCCGACTGTATCTCCATGTATCCGCTGAACTCTGTGTCCAGGACGAATAGGACGATGTCATCTGGGCCTAAAGCGTTTAGAACCTTGTAATACTGCTTCGTATCTGGGCTGACCGCCAGCGGCATGGCTACGGGCCTCAGAATCGGCACTGTCACCACGATGAATAGGAGGAGATATATGATTCTCCGATCGATCTCGGCTAGCATTCTCGCTATACTTCTCTCCTCGGTCATCTCAACTCTCCTCCCGTGTGAATCCTAGAACCATCGGCTCCTTTCCTAGAAGCACTCTTATTCCGAATACGATGGCGCCGAGGGTCACGCTGATGGCGAAGACCCTGGCGAAGGCCATGGCAAACGTCTCGGTGAAGTATCTCGCGACGGGTTCTATCCCAGGAATTATCGCCACTAACGGGGGCGATAATTCCTGGGATAGAACCCGT
>JAGHBJ010000020.1 GCA_021161045.1 Candidatus Bathyarchaeota archaeon | reverse complement strand
TCCCTCAGACCCTCGGGGCCCATGGAGAGTATGTAGGCGTAGGCCTTCAGCATGGGGTTGATGTTTCCATAGTAGCCGTGAATCTTCCCGATGGTCTTAGGCCTGTCGTAGCTGAGGTAGTATCCCTCCTCCCCCCTCTCCACCGTTGGGACGGGGAGGAAGTCCGATAGGAACTCCTTAACGAGGATGGGGCCTGAGCCTGGCCCTCCCCCGCCGTGGGGCGTCGAGAAGGTCTTATGGAGGTTGAGGTGGACGATGTCGAAGCCCATGTCTCCAGGTCTACATCTGCCGAGGATGGCGTTGAGATTCGCCCCGTCGTAATACATCAATCCACCTGCATCATGTATGATGCTCGCTATCTCAACGATGTCGCTCTCAAAGATTCCAAGGGTATTGGGGTTTGTCAGCATCATCCCCGCTGTATGCTCCCCCACAACGCTTCTCAGAGCCTCAAGGTCGACGCAGCCATCCTCCCTTGAGGGTATCTCCACCACCTTGAAGCCGGCCATCATGGCGCTCGCCGGATTGGTTCCATGAGCCGAGTCGGGGACGATGATCTCCCTCCTCACATCGATCTCGCCTCTATCCTCGTGATACGCCCTGATCAATAGGCAGCCGAGGAACTCTCCATGGGCGCCCGCCGCCGGCTGGAGGGTTCCATCATCCATGCCTGTGATCTCCAGGAGCCACCTCTTCAACCAATACATCATCTCCAGAACTCCCTGAACCGTCGACTCATCCTGCTCTGGATGGAGCTCCGTCAATCCAGGGTTTGAGGCTAAGACCTCGTTGATGACTGGGTTATACTTCATGGTGCAGCTCCCAAGCGGGTAGAATCTCCCCGAGTTTACGCCGTAATTCATCTGCGACAGATGGATGTAATGCCTCAGCACCATTATCTCCGAGACTTCAGGTAGCTTCGGCGGCTCTCTGCGCAGCATATTCTGTGGAACCAGCTCCTCTATGTCTCCGGCGGCGTCGCTCACCTCCGGCTCAGCCTTCGGCGGCGTAAAGCCAACTCGACCTGGACGGCTAAGCTCGAATATTAGGGGTTCATCCCAATCCGCCTGCCTAAACCTCCTCATCCCAACACCTCCTCCAGCGCTGAAACCAGTAGGTCTATATCCTCCTTGGTGTGGAGCTCCGTCACGCAGTAGAGGGCGGTCTCCCCCAGCTCTGGAAACTCCTCCACCAGGCTCTTTCCACCATGTATCCCCCGAGATAATAGTTCCCTGTGAACCTCCCCCACGGTCTTATCCTCGAAGGAGACGGTGAACTCCTTGAAGTGATAGCTGCTGAAGATCGGCGCCCTCACGCCGGGGAGTTCACCGATCCTCCTCATGGCATAGTGCGCCCTACTGGTTATCAGCTCGGCTAGCTCCCTTAGACCATTTGGGCCGAGGAGTGATAGGTAGACGGCGGCCGCGACGGCGCAGAGAGCCTGATTTGTGCAGATATTCGACGTCGCCCTCTCCCTCCTGATATGCTGCTCACGGGTCTGAAGCGTCATGACGAAACCCCTCTTAGAGCCATCGACAGTGGTTGTCATTCCTATGATGCGGCCAGGCATCTGCCTAATCATCTTAGGTTCTCCTCGACAGGCGAAGATTCCGAGCAGCGGCCCTCCATAATTCATATGGTTCCCCAGGGGCTGTCCCTCCCCGATGACGATGTCAGCCCCATAATCTCCAGGGGGTCTCAATAGGCCGAGGGAGATGGGATCCACGCCGACTATGAAGAGGCTCCCGGCGTCATGCGCCACCTCCGCTATGGCCTCCACCTCCTCCTCAACGAAGCCGAGGTAGGAGGGGTTCTCGATGTAGATGGCGGCGGTCTCGCTGTTGGTCTTCTCCTTCAGATCCTCCAGGTCTATGAGTCCCGTCGCCTCGTCATAATCGACTTGGATAACTCTCATCCCAACGGGTTCGGTGTAGGCCCTTAGAACCGCCAATCTATTAGGACTCATGAGGTAGGGGACGAGGATGATGTCTCGTCTCGTCAGTCTTCCAGCCATCCTGGCCGCCTCTCCCAGGGCTGTGGCCCAGTCATACATCGATGAGTTAGCTACCTCCATTCCGGTCAGCTCGCAGATGAGGCTTTGATACTCGAAGAGGGTTTGCAGCATCCCCTGTGTTATCTCGGGTTGATAGGGGGTGTAGCTGGTGAGGAATTCGGCTCGGCTGACGATCTCGTCGACGACCGCTGGGACGTAATGCGGCCAGACTCCTCCGCCGAGGAAGGGGGGGCATCGAAATCGTTGGTTTCGTCCCAATAGGGCTTCAACCCTTCTCCTCACCTCCTGCTCTGGGTAAGGCCCTGGAACATTCAACTCTCTTTCAAATCTCACCTCAGCCGGTATGTCGGCGTAGAGGTCGTCGATGGATTTTATCCCCATCTCCTCCATCATCTTCTCCTTAATCTCAGCGACGCTGTTTGGAATGTAGGGATGGGGCATTAGACAATCCCTCCACATCCTATGACCCTTTCAACTAATAACCTTACCCTACCTGGATTCCTAATATCCATCCTTTCCCTCCCGTCTCCCCTGGGTCAGGGAGCCTTCCTCTCCTCGAGTATCTCCAACATCTCCTCCGGTATCCCCCTCCTCCTCATCTCCTCCAGAATCTCCCTGTGGGTTAATCCCCTCTCCCTCAGCTTCGTGGAGAGATACTCCATCGTCTCCACCACCTCCCAGGGATAGATGATCCAGGCCTCGGTCTCCTCCACGTAGTAATCCGGCCTATAGACCGCCCAGGGCTTATAGTGGAGCGTGCAGACCATCACCTCCTTGACTCCCCTCTCCTCCACGTATTCCTTAACCAGTCTCAGAGTGTGGCCGGTGTCTGAGACGTCGTCGACGATGAGAATCCGCTTACCCTCCAGTTTCCGGGTGATGTCCTGGATGATGTGAGGCCTCTCATCTACGTCTCCCACCCCCTTGTAGAATCTTACACCTATGATGTCGACGGGTGCCTCCAATCTATCTGAGAGGAGGAGCGCCGGTATTATTCCTCCCCTGGAGACGCCGAGGATGAGGTCGGGTCTAAAGCCTCTCCGCATAACCTCCTCAGCGATCCTGGAGACCATATTCTCGATGTCATCCCAGCTTGGAGCGAGGAATCGAATCTCAGCCATCCCGATCATTCACACTTCCCTAAAGCCTCTAAAATGGATTGCGAGCCTCCTAAACCCTAAATGCCCCTTTGGGCATACCCTAATCGATGTCGATGGAGGCGCTCATAGAGGTCGCCCTGGGTAAAGCCTCAGCAGACCTACAGCTACACGGGGAGCTCCTCAACGTCTATATAGGTGAGCTTCAGGAGGCCTACATCGCCGTTAAGAATGGTCGAATCGCCTACGTCGGCTCCAAACCCCTAAAGGCGAGGGAGACGCTGGAGGTTGAGGGCGTCATCCTCCCCACATACATCGACGGCCACCTCCACGTAGAGAGCTCCCTCCTCATCCCCAGCCGCTTCGCAGAGGCCGTCATCCCAAGGGGAACTGGATGCGTAGTCATCGACCCCCACGAGATAGCCAATGTCCTCGGCGTCGAAGGCGTCAGATTCATGGTGGAGGACGCCAGGAGGACGCCGCTGAAGATCTATGTGATGGCCCCCTCCTGCGTCCCAGCCACAAATCTCGAAACCTCGGGCGCAGAGCTCGGCGTCGAGGAGCTCCAGGAGTTGAGGGGGCTCCCCGAAGTCATCGGCCTCGGGGAGATGATGAACTACCCTGGAGTCCTCAGCCTCGATGGGGATGTCATCTCGAAGCTTAAGGCCTTTAGGGACGCCGTCATCGACGGCCACGCCCCAGGGCTGAGAGGAGCGGAGCTATCAGCCTACATCTCAACCGGCATAGGCTCCGACCATGAATGCATCTCCCTCGAGGAGGCCTATGAGAAGCTCTCCCAGGGTATGTGGATCATGATCCGAGAGGGGTCGGCCTCAAAAAACCTCAAGGCCCTCGCCCCCCTCGCCAGGAGGGGTTATAGACGCCTGATGCTTGTCTCAGATGACATACATGTCGATGACATACTCTCCGACGGCCACATGGATAGATGTCTCAGAAGGGCCGTGGAGGAGGGTGTAGACCCAATAGAGGCGGTGAGGATGGCAACCCTGAATCCAGCCGAGTATTTCGGCCTCAGACATCTAGGCGCCATCTCCCCAGGCAAGTCGGCAGACCTAGTCGTCGTGAACAACCTAAGGGATTTCGAGGCCAGCCTCGTCATCCTAGACGGCGAGATCGCCGCCAGGGAGGGCCGCTACCTCGCGGGGATTAGGGGTGATCTACCCGAGGCGGCGAGGCGGAAGACGATGAATATGCCCCTAGCCACACCTGACCGAATCGAGATCCGATATGAGGGAGATGAGGCGAGGGTCAGGGTCATCGGGGTGATCGAGGATCAGATATACACTGAGAGCCTCATCCACACCCTCAGCGTCGAGGGGGGCGTAGTGAAACCCGATGTGGAGAACGACGTATTGAAGGTCTGCGTCTTCGAGCGTCATAAGGGGAGTGGACGCATCGGCAGGGGCTTCGTCAAAGGCTTCGGCCTAAAATCCGGAGCCATCGCCTCCACCGTGGCCCACGACTCACACAACCTCATAGCCGTAGGCGTCGACGATGGAGACATCTGCAAAGCAGCCAACAGGCTGAGGGAGCTGAACGGAGGCCTCATCGTCGTGGAGAGAGGTGAGGTGAAGGCCGAGCTGCCGCTTCCCATCGCAGGCCTCATGTCGACGCTGAAGGCGGAGGAGGTCGCTGAGCGAGTTGAACATCTACATAGGGAGGCTGAGAAGCTGGGCTGCGAGCTTAGAAGCCCCTTCATGAAGCTCTCCTTCCTAGCCCTGCCGGTCATACCTAAACTCCGGATAACGGACTATGGCCTAATAGATGTGGAGCTCTTCCAGGTTGTCAGCCTCTTCCATAAAAATCTATGATGCTTAGGCCGTGCATAGGCCTCCGACTCCAGCTGTGGAACCCGGATTGAGC
>JAGHBJ010000081.1 GCA_021161045.1 Candidatus Bathyarchaeota archaeon | reverse complement strand
CCGTATGGGGGAGGGTGAAGCCTAGCTTATATCTCACTCGACCCGTCAATAGCCATCGGCTCAGCCGCAGCTTCTCCCAGCTCCTCACCTGATGGTATCTTATCTCAGGAAATGAGGCGACGATCCAGCCATGCATCTTCGCCTTCAATATGGCGTGGAGGTCGAACCCTGAGAGGGGTGTGAGACCCCCGATCTCATCCCAGCATCTACGCCTATAGACCTTGGCGCCGTCGGAGGCATGCCATCTCCATAGACGCTCCCCATAGGGGACGCCGCTGGCTATTCCGAGGCGGGGATACTCATCAAAGCGGCTTAGAAGACGCTCCATATAACTCGGCGGGAGATAGCTGTCGGCGTCAAGCTTCAATAGATAATCCCAATCAGGAGCCAATCGAGTTGCCTCCTCCACCCCATCGAGGATGGCGAGACACTGATTTATACCTCTAACAGCGATGCGTCTACGCCTAGTTCTCAATAGTCTAACCCTCGGCTCATAGCGTTCAACGATCTCCGGAGTCTCATCCTCCGAGGCATCATCAACGACTACGAAGGACATCGGCGGAACCGTTTGACTTAAAACCCCCTTTATAGCCCCCTCTATCAGCTCCGCCTCATTCCTACAGGCGAGGACTGCGACATATCTCAGCGTCTCCACAACCCCTCTTGAAATTAGATATGAGAATTCAAAGGGTTATAAAGCCTTAAATCAACTATGGATCCTCATCTTTTAGGAAGTGGGGAGTTTTGTGTGGAATATTCGGCTGCATCTTAAGGAGGGGATTAGCCGCACCCCTAATCCATAAGGGGCTTAAGAGGCTTGAGTATAGGGGCTACGACTCCGTCGGCGTTGCCACCCTCGACGGCGGCGTGCTTCACATCAGGAAGGATGCTGGGAAGATCGATGAGGTGGCCGAGAGGCTTAGCTTCGATGAGATGCCAGGCGCCGTCGGCGTGGGGCATACGAGGTGGGCGACGCATGGAGCTCCGACGATGGTTAACGCGCATCCCCACGTCGACTGCGGCGGCGTTGTGGCCGTCGTCCATAATGGGGTGATAGAGAACTTCCAGGAGTTGAGGAGGGAGCTTGAGGAGGGGGGGCATAGATTCGTCTCCAAGACCGATACGGAGGTGATTCCACACCTCATAGAGGAGGAGCTGAAGAAGGGGGCACAGCCAAGGGAGGCTCTACTGAGGGCAGTTCGAAGGCTTAGGGGATCCTACGCCATCGCCGTCCTCTTCGCCTCGGATCCCGAGCATATCTACTGCGCCAGGAATGAGAGCCCTCTGATCATAGGCCTCTCAGAGGACGGCGCCTACTGCGCATCCGACATCCCAGCGATGCTCCCCTACACCAGGATGGTTGCCTGGCTGAGAAATGGTGAGGCGGCCATCCTATCGGCTGGGGGCTATGAGATCATACGCATCAGCGACGGCTCCAGGGTTGATAGACCCCTAACCGAGATCTCCTGGAGCCTGAAGATGGCTGAGAGGCAGGGGTATCCCCACTTCATGCTCAAGGAAATATATGAGCAGCCTCAGAGCCTCCGCAACGCCCTGAGGCTTCAAAAAACCTACCTAGACCTCCTCGCCGCCTTCCTAGATAGAGGTCGAGAGATCTTCCTGGTGGCAGCTGGGACATCATATCACGCCTGTCTCGCGGCCTCCTATATGTTCTCGAAGCTCGCCAGGTTGACGACGTATCCCGTCATCGCATCGGAGTTCATAGAGCGATACGGCTCCTCGATAGGTATAGACTCCGTCATCTTAGCCGTCAGCCAATCCGGTGAGACCTACGACACCTTGAAGGCTGTGGAATATGCGAGGATGAGGGCTGCCACCATACTTGGGGTGACGAACACCGTCGGCTCGACGTTGACGAGGGTCTCAAGGGCCTATATAGTCCAGCAGTCAGGCCCAGAGATCGGGGTGGCCGCCACCAAGACCTTCACCGCTCAGCTTCTCGTCCTAGCTCAGCTAGCGCTGCGATTGGCGAGGATGAGGGGTAAGATCTCTCAGGATGAGATCGATGAGTTCCAGGAGAAGCTGCTGGAGATCCCCTCCATAGTTGAGGAGGTGCTGAATCGCTCGGCGTCGAGGGTGGAGGAACTCGCTGAGAAGTATAAGGATGAGAAGCTCTTCCTCTTCCTCGGAAGGGGCATCAGCTCCGCGACGGCCCTGGAGGGGAGATTGAAGCTATTGGAGATCACCTATATACCCTCCCTGGCTTATCCCGCGGGGGAGAGTAAGCATGGCCCAATCAGCATCGTGGAGGAGGATGTCCCCTGCATCTTCCTCTGCCCAAGGGGTGAGACGAGGAGGGACATCGTCGGAAGCATAATGGAGATGAAGGCTAGGGGGGCGAAGATCATCACCCTCTGCGAGGAGGGCGACGAGGAGGTAAAGGAGTTGTCAGATGACTACATCGAGATGCCTAAGGGGATTCCAGAGCTGCTATCGCCAATACCTTACGTCGTACCCCTCCAGCTGTTGGCCTATCATATAGCTGTGAAGAGGGGGCTAGACCCAGATAAGCCGAGGAACCTCGCCAAGAGCGTCACAGTCCCCTAATCGATTATCTCTTCAACCCTTTTTAACTTCAATCTAAATGGGATGGCCCTATCAGCAGATATGGTTTTGATGAATGGGAAGGTCATAACGGTAGATGCTGAGAACAGGATCGCCGAGGCCGTCGCTGTGAAGGATGGACGAATACTCGCCGTAGGCTCCAATGAGGAGATAGAGGGATACATAGGTGAGGGGACCAGGGTCATAGACTTGAAAGGCAGACCCCTACTACCAGGCTTCATAGACACCCACACTCATCCAAGCCATGCCGCCGTTAGGCTATACCAGATCGACCTCAGATCGCCGCCGATCAGGAGCATAAAGGATGTGCTGAGGCTGGTGGCCGAGAAGGCTGAGGAGCTTGGGCCAGGTAAGTGGATCAGGGGAACCAACTATAATGAGGCTAAACTCGTGGAGAGGAGACATGTAACTCGATGGGAGCTGGATGAGGCGGCCCCCGAGAATCCCGTCTTCATAACTAAGGAGACGGGACATGAATTCGTCGCTAACAGCATGGCTTTGAAGCTCGCAGGCATAACGAGGGACACACCAGATCCACCTGGAGGCAAGATCGATCGAAGAGCTGACGGAGAGCCTACGGGGTACTCTATGAGACGGCTGGGCGACTAGTCCTAGAGCATATACCGCCTTATACCGTTGAGGAGATTAAGGAGGGGCTTAGAAGGGTCTGGGATCAATTCGCCGAGTGGGGGATAACGACGACGCATGACGCAGGCGTCGACTCCACGGCCCTAAGAGCCTACCAGGAACTCCTCTCTGAGGGTGTGAGGAAAGTTAGAACTCACGTGATGATCATGGTCAGAGACCATGAGGGCAGAGACCTCCTGGAGGCCCTGACGCAGCTCGGCATCGAATCCGGCTTCGGGGATGAATGGCTGAGGATTCTAGGCGTCAAGATCATGGGAGACGGCTCCGGTGCAGGCGGCACAGCCGCAGTCTATGAGCCTCAACATCGAGGCCCTGGGGGACTAGGCATCATGGTTACACCCCCAGAGGAGTTGAAGAGACTCGTCTTGAAGGCTCACAGGGCCGGTTTGAGGGTGTGCATCCACAGCATAGGCGACAGGGCCATCGACTACGCCTTGGATGCGATAGAGGAGGCTCAGAGGGAGATGCCAAGACCGGATATGAGGCATAGAATCGAGCATAACAGCCTCTGCACCCCCAGGCAGCTGAGACGCATAAAGGAGTTAGGCGTGACACCTTCTTCGAGCATCGGCTATATGTGGAGGCTGGGCGACGACTATCTGGAGAACTTCGGCCCTGAGAGAGCTCGATGGCTCCACCCTAATAGGTCGATGCTGGAGATGGGTATCATCGCCGGTGGGAACAGCGATTACCCCGTCAGCGATGGCAATCCCCTCATCCAGATCTATGAGGCCGTGACGAGGAGGAGTCGAAGTGGATTGGTCGTCGGCCCTGAGGAGGCGATTGGGGTGATGGATGCGATTAGGATGTATACCTGGAATGGGGCTTATCTCGGGAAGGAGGAGCATCTGAAGGGGAGCATTGAACCTGGGAAGCTGGCTGATCTCGTCGTCTTGGATCGGGATCCCCTATCGGTTTCAGTGGAGGAGCTTAAGGACATCAGGGTTGTGATGACTATCGTGGGCGGCGAGATCGTCTATCAGAGAGCCGAAGCGTCTTCTAATCCGCCTTAAGGGACTGCCATCCCCTCTTTTCCATTCAATCTATTAGCAGGTTAGGTGGAAGGCGGCTGCCACCCTCCTCCCCTCTCTGGAGAGCTGATTATAGGTTTTCCACGCCTCTCCGGTTCTTTGAACTATCACCTCGATGCCCTCCGCCCTTAGATGTTCAATCAGCTCCTGAGGAACCCTCATCAGCCCCGAGTATCCCGTTCCGATGACTAGTGTCTCGGGTTTCTCCCTCAACACCTCCTCCAGGTCTTCCAGGCTTAGTCTATGCCCCTCCCTCCTCCACCAGTTGGGTTTAACGCCGCTTGGTAGGATGATTAGATCCGACGTATATCTGACTCCATCTATCCTGATCTCGCCGAAGCGATAGGACTCGATCATCTCTATTATGATTCTCTATTACAAGAATGCCTTTTATGATTGATTCCATCCGCAGGGTCGTCAATTTAATAGGGTGGAGAACGTAGTCTATCTTGATGGTTCTCCCAGCTAAGGTCTTCGAGGTTACCGATCCACCCTCCCTCTCCACGATGGCTGAGAGATTAGAGGGCTTCAGGGAGGAGGAGGCCTATGAGACGGAGGAGGGAGGGAAGCTCAGCCTCATCACCGAGGTGATAAATCTCGGATTGGAGGAGGATCTGCTGTCTGGAGTCTTCTGCCGAGACTTCGTTAAGCGCCGATACTATAGGGGGAGAAGCCATGAGACGCCGGTCACTGAGGAGGCCCCCTTCTGGTTCAAGAGGCTTGGCGACAGGGTCTTCCTCATAGTCCTCGCCCCATCCGTCGCGAGGGGTGTAAAGAAGCTGCTGACAAGCCATGTAGCCAACAAGCTTGGTGAGGTCATCTTCGGTGAGCGCTGGAGAATCGTGGAGGCGAGGATACCCCATGAGACCCTCAAGGAGCTCCATGAGTCGAATCCACAGGCGACGAAGCTCATCTGGTTCGACGACATAGATATACCAGGCATAGAGAAGCTCTGCCTCTCAGGCCCAAGTCTGGCCGATACAAGCCTCTACCACGAGTATCTGAAGCATGGAAAGATCTGGTATGTCGTCTTCGAAGTTGTTAAGCGGGGCATAGTCGTAGGCGTAACCAGGGACTGCGTCGTCACCCTCTTCAGCAAGAGCACCATAGAGAACTTCGTGGAATACATAATGGAGGATATATTGAAGCTGATAGAGTAGCGACTCGATGCCCACTAAAAATGGAGGAAGACCCTCAATATGGCTGCAGCCAGGTGGGGTGCAACCCTTATTCCGAGATAGACGAAGAGGGTGATGATCAATAGCTCCAATCCGCCTTTCAGGTCGATCCTGCCGAGGAGAAGGGCTGCTGCGAGGTCGAAGAGGGCTGCGAGGAGCACCGTCGCCTCAACTCCGAGATGTTGGAAGGTGTAGAGGAGGATTAGGAAGAGGGGTATGCCGATCATGCAGCCGAGGGCGATGGTCAAAACAGGGTTTAATCCAGCTATCTTCGACTCGGTGGCTATCATAGCCGTCATCCTTGGACAGGTTACGTAGAGGGCGAAGGCCGTCGAAGCCAGGATGAGAACCCAGATGTCCACAGCTCTCCCACCAGCCATCACGGTGAGAATTAGGGGTTGAGGCATTTATAATCAGCGAGCGCACCCCTCAAATACCCTGGAGACCTTCAATAGCCCTAATGGATAGGGGTGAGAGACTGCGGGTTCCAGTGGACTACCACAT
>JAGHBJ010000061.1 GCA_021161045.1 Candidatus Bathyarchaeota archaeon | reverse complement strand
TGACGGAGCGGAATAGGGTGATGTACGGCGAGCCTGGACACGCCTATGTCTTCCTCCTCTACGGCGTAAACCATCTATTGAACGTCGTCACCATGCCCAGGGGCATACCTGGAGCAGTCCTCCTGAGGGCCCTCCAACCCTTAGAGGGCCTTGAGCTGATGATGAGGCGTAGAGGCGTCTCAGACCCCCTGTTATTGGCCAGCGGCCCAGGGAGGCTATCAAAAGCTATGGGCATAGACCTAAGCCACAACGGAGTAGATATGACGAGGCCTCCCCTCTACATCTCTAGGGAGTGTATCCTAAAGGGCTTCGAGGTTGCGGTGACCCCGAGGATCGGCGTCAGGGATAGGAGGCCTCTAAGGTTCTATGTGAAGGGCAACCCCTACGTATCAAAGCCTAAAGGGGGAGCTCCTCAGGTGTGATGGTGATATCCCTTAGGCCTCTACCCCTGATGAATTCTCTCAATTCCTCGTCTAGGGTGAGGAATTTCAAGTTGAAGACCCTGGAGTCTTGGTATAGGATGTTGTCGATGAGGTCTTCATGCCCCATCTCATAGAGCTTCAAGGCCTCTGTATAGACCTCGATGTTCTCCGTGATCCTCGTGAATCTTGGACTGAATGTCAGGCTGAGGAGGCCTGCTCTGAATCTCTCGGCGTTGAATCTCCCCCTCCTGATGCTTCTCACGGCAGTCCATAGGGCTTCCAGGATGCTGAATTGGGAGTAATATAGGGCAGCCTCCCCCCTCCTAAGCCTCCTCAACCCCTCCTCCACTCTCCGACCGAGGTTGAAGCCGAGGATGGGGAGTAGGAAGGAGGTGTCAAGGAGAATTCCCGATTCTTCTCCTCTGCTCCTCAAGGCTGATCGCCTCCACCTCCTCCGGCGTATAGCTGTCGAATTTCCCCTCTCTCAATGCCATATCCAGTGGCTCTCTAATAGGTGTTAAGATGATCCTCCCCTCGGAGAGGGATAGGAGCATTCGATCCCCCTCCCTCAGGTTTAGGGTCTTCACCACCTCGATGGGGAGGTATAGGGCGTATTTCTTCCCGACCTTAATCTCTCTTTCCTGAATCATATCACTAAACCAGGTATATTGCCCCTAGTCAGGAATATAACCATATTGCCTGGAGGGAGGGGGCAGGGAATTTTATAGTTTATTTCCCTCTATACGCTGATCGACATGGAGTTGGCCGTCTCAACTCTCTTCTGCCTCGACAAACCCTTCGATGACGCTCTGGCCGATATGCTCCTCTCTGGCTCCAGATGTATAGAGCTGATCGACGACGGCCTCCATAGGCTCAACCGATTGAGGGTTGAGAGGCTCCTAGAGATGAAGGCCTCCTATGGGTTGAGGTATGCCCTACACGCCCCCTTCTCAGATATGAATCTAGCCGCCTGGGATGACGGCCTCAGGGAGGCTATACTACGTCGATTGGAGGCCTCCATCAGGTGGGCCTCATCCCTGGAGGTGGAGGCCTTCGTCTTCCATCCAGGCTGGATGACGGCTCTTGAGCATTTCAACCCAGGCTCCTCCTGGAGGAGAAACCTCAATTCGATTAGACGGCTGATACGGTATGCCCAGGAGTATGGGGTTCCAGCCTATTTGGAGAACGTCCCCGAGCCGCATCCCTTCCTCCTGAAGTCGGTGGAGGATTTTGAGAGGCTCTATGATGAGATAGACTTCGATCTGCGGATGACCCTAGACGTGGCCCACGCCCATCTGAGGGGTGAGACCCTCGAATTCATCAAGCGCCTCAGCTATCATATAGGCCACGTCCACGTCAGCGACAACATGGGTGAGAGGGACGACCACCTCCAGCTGGGGCTGGGAACCATCGACTGGGAGGAGGTGATCGAGGCCCTCAGAGAGATCGAATATCGAGGCTGGATAGTCATCGAATCCATCGAGGGCATCGGGGAGAGCCTTGAGCTCCTCAGGTCTCTGCTGGCTCGTCGCTGAGGGGCACCCTCAAAGTCATCAGATCCTCGGCCACGAGGACTTTGGGGAAGATGCTCCTCGCCTCTTCAAGCAGCGGCTTGGGATCCGGATATCGCGCGCTTATATGGGTGAGGACTAGAAGCTTCACCCCCGCCTGAGCCGCCGCCTCTGCGGCCTCCCGAGCGGTGGAGTGGCCATCCCTGATGGCTCTATCCCTAAGCCCCTCATCGAAGGTGGCCTCATGGATGAGGACGTCGGCCCCACGGGCCAGCTCTATAAGCCTTCTATTCGGCCTTGTGTCGCCGCTGTAGATTATGCGCCTCCCCCGACGGGGTGGATCGACTACGTCTCTGCTCCTCACAACCCTGCCATCGCTGAGGGTGATGTCCTCCCCCCTCTGAAGCCTCTTCCATAGAGGCCCCTCAGGGACGCCGAGCCTCCTCGCCCTCTCGGGGTGGAACTTCCCAGGTCTTGGGTCTTCAATGATGGCGTATGACCAGCATTCGCCTTCATGCTCGGCCTCGACGGCCTCGACGCGGTAGTCCTCTCCCCTATGGATGACGCCCCTATGAACCCGATGGATTATCAGTGGGAACTCTGGGGGGCTTATGAATCTGGAGACGGCCTCTAGGAATCCTCCGAGACCCCTTGGGCCATAGATGTGGAGGGGCCGCTCCCTCCCGAGGAGGTTCATCGTCTGTATCAAACCCGGAAGCCCCAGGACGTGGTCTCCGTGGAGGTGGGTGATGAAGATCCTCATCGGCCTCCTGAAGCCTAGGCGGGCCTTGGCCATAGCCCTCTGCGTTCCCTCGCCGCAGTCGAAGAGGAGGATTTCGCCGTCTCTCCTAACGGCTATGGAGGGCAGCCCCCTCAGGGCTGAGGGCATCGTCCCACCGGTTCCTAGGAAGATGATCTCCAACTCTAAGGCCTCCTGAAGACGGTGATCTCCCTCGTCAGGCTGCCGTGAACCCTCATCAGATGCGACTCCACATGGATAAAGCCTGCCTCCAAACCCATATAGGTGACGCCCAGGGTGTCTGGGCCGGCCATGCAGAGGTATCCCCCAGGCCTTAGGACATCGTAGGCTGAGTGGAGGAAGTCCTCATATAGGCTTCTAAGCTCTACGCCGACGGTGGAGGCGGCCCTACCATAGGGGGGATCGGTGGCTATGGCTCCCACCCCCCTGAAGGGGAGTCTCCTAGCGTCGCCCAGCGATAGGTGGTAGGGTGGAGGGCAGAAGTATTCGAGATTCAGCCCTGAACCCCTCACCATCCTGGCTGAGATGTCGAGGCCTATGGGGATACAGCCCAAGATGGAGGCCTCCATCAGGATGGCTCCAGCGCCGCAGAAGGGGTCGAGAAGCAGCTCACCAGCCCTAACCCTAGTTAGGTTCACCATACATCCAGCCAGCTTAGGCTGAAGCGTTGAGGGATGGAAGAAGGGGCGGTTCTTGGCTCTACGCTCCTCTAGGCCTCCTCTACCCCAGGCTAAGACCCTGCCGAAGTAGAAGGAGCCGCCTGAGAAGACGCCGAGATAGACGACTTGAGGCCTGGCGAGATCCGGAACCGCCCCAGTTCGAGACTCTATGAAGGTGAGCATCTCCCTGCGAAGTGAGTCGATATCTACGTCCTTCCCACCGCCCCTAACCCTACGAAGTCTCACCCAGAAACGTCCACCAGCCTGGAGGCTGAGCCTCACATCGCTGAGGGATGAGAGGATCATCGAGGGATCATCGGGGGAGACGAATAGCTCCTCGGCGCAGGCCCTGAGGTAGTAGGCCCTCCCCGCAACCCTATAGGCCGCATCTATGGGCGCTAGGCATCTGAAGACCTGTGGAGCTCCTGGTCGAGTCTCATATTTGAAGCCCTCAGCCTCCAGTATGGCCTCCACCTCCGCCCTAGGGAGGGTTTCGTGGTCTCCCTTAAGCAGGAATAGTATCCTCCTCGGAGGGGGCATAGCCCTCAAACTCCTTTAGGCTGATGAACCCTTCACAGAGGTTTGAAGTGGAGTGTTCCATCGGTGATGGTCAGCTCGTATAGCTGGTTTGGATAGGGTTTGAGGTTGAAGGCCTCCAGCTCCTCATGGGTGAGGATCAAGGTGAGTTTCCTAACCTCATACTCCTTCACATCGGCCCCTGGAAGCACCCGTTGTAGGCCCTTGCTGATCTGGATGACCATCTGCCCGATCTCCTCTGGGATCTCCTGGGGTGTCACTATCATCATCGGGGGTTTTGGTCTGATCTCGACGAAGTCTATCTGGTAGCACTCTCGCCCCTCTGGGTCTCTTATGGCTCTCACCGACTGGACTTTCAGTTTTATCTTGACTGTGAGCAAGGCTCTCCAGCTATGTGGGTTTCGGCCTGGGAAATAGATTGTGGTCACAAAACCAGGTGGATGTATAGGAGGGCTGAGGCTGCGAGGGCTAGCAGCCAAATCTTCCAGCTCCAGTTGAGAACCTTAGAGCCGTCGAACCCTGGGAGGGGTAGGAGATTGAAGGCTGCTAGGCTTGAGTTTATGATGCCCCCCAATCCGAATAGGAGGTGGAGCCAACCCCCCGTAACCTGGCTTAGAGCCATGTAGACGAGGGCCTGAGCGATGTTGACGGCTGGCCCAGCTAGGGCGATCCGGCCGTAATCCCCCAGGGGTGGGAGGCCTGCAACGTAGACCGCCCCTGGAGCCACGATCTTGAGGGGTGTCAGATAGGAGAGTAGGGTGATGAGGACGCCTATAGGACTCAGCCTGAACTCAGCCCAGTAGCCAAGCCTCCTAGCAGTGAATCTATGCCCCAACTCGTGGAGGAGGAAGGCCGCTGCGAAGATGGCGACGGCCCCCAGAACCACTAGGGGCCTCCTGAAGAGCAGCCTCCTCAGCCATAGGAGGGGGAGCATCGATACCAGTAGGAGCGCGGCGGAGAGGTGGTGTAACTCCTCCAGGGTGAAGAGTTGAGGCCTCGAAGGGGTGGAGGCCTCAAACCAGGATGTTGTGGCCTCGATCTTAGGGCCACGGTATAGGCCTGTACATCCATGGGCCTCTGGGAGTCGATGCTCCGAGCAGTATAGGCCTCCACAATATCGACATCTGAAGGGGAGGTCGACTTCACGGCCGCAGTAGTCGCAGCGAGCCATCGATTATGAGGCCCTCACACCCCTATATGAGCTTAGAGTAGTAGGAAGGGGTTGGGGTGGAACTCCCTGTGACCGACGATGGGTATCGCCTCACCGCAGTATTCACAGCGATTCTCCTCGTCTAGATGCCAATCGGTGATGGTGTAGCCCACCCGCTCTATGACGACTCTACCGCAGCCTGGGCAGTAGGTGTTCTCATACTTATTCATGGGGACATTTCCCACGTAGACGTATCTGCATCCCTCCTCGACGGCGATCTCCCTGACCCTCATCAAGGTCTCAACGGGCGTGGGGGAGATATGGGTGAACTTATAGTGGGGGAAGAATCGGCTAAGATGAAGCGGCGTGTCGGGGCCGAGATTCTCAACGAGATATCTAGCCATCGCCCTCACCTCTTCCTCGCCGTCGTTTAAACCTGGGATTATGAGGAAGGTCACCTCAACATGGACTCCACGCCGCTTCATCTCCACCGTCGCCTCCAAGACGCTTTTTAGGTCTGCGCTGCAGTAGCGTCGATAGAACTCGTCGCTGAAGGACTTCCAGTCGACATTCGCCGCGTCGATGAGGTCTACAACCCTATCGAGGGCTTCGAGGCTTATGTAGCCGTTTGTCACGAGGACGTTCTTCACACCATGTTCATGGGCTATCTTGGCCGTGTCCTCGAAGTAGTCGAGGTTTATAATGGGTTCATTATAGGTGTAGGCGATGCTGGTGCAGCGTCGACGCTGGGCCATCTCCACCACCTCCTCGGGTTTCACATATCTCGTCGGTATGTCTCCAGGCCTAGCCGTTGAGAGATGCCAATTCTGGCACCAGGGACAGGTGAAGCTGCAGCT
>JAGHBJ010000075.1 GCA_021161045.1 Candidatus Bathyarchaeota archaeon | reverse complement strand
CCACCCCAGCGTGAGAACCCCCTCCTCATCCTCGAGGTAGCCCTCCTCTATATATCGCTCAAGGTTCGCCTTCACTCTCCATCCTGGAAGCTTCTCCCCTAAGGCTCTCTCCACATCGCTTCGAGGGGCCTTTCCACCCCTCGCGGCGATGTATGCGACGGCGACGGCGAGACCTGCTATGTCATCGATCCTCCAGCCCATCGTTTTAGCCGTCC
Source organism: Candidatus Bathyarchaeota archaeon (assembly GCA_021161045.1). Lineage (GTDB taxonomy): Archaea > Thermoproteota > Bathyarchaeia > TCS64 > B23 > B23. The sequence continues at coordinate 3,647 of JAGHBJ010000075.1, read as the reverse complement.
TCTGCTCAACGCCTCCCCGCAGGGTGATGTAGTATCTAGCCTCCTCAGGTCGATCTTCCGTCTCCTCGAAGACCCGTCTCACCTCTAGGTCTAAGGGTTTAAGGCGATTATCCAGCACCTCCAGGACGTCAAGCCACTCTGGGCCGAGGACTCGTCTAAGCTCCCAGCCTCTAACCCCTGGAAGTCTATGATGCTTGAAGAATAGTAGGTGAACCGCCTGCTTCAATTTTCTCCCATACGCCCTCTTCGCCACCTCTCCCACTCCTCCTCATCTATCAGAACCGGAAGAGAACGCTTCTCACCCTCCTGCTCGCCAGGTCTCTCAACGGGTTTGAGGATTAGATGCTCGCCATAGCGATCCATCTCCAGGGCGGCGTAGCCATAGCTGACTAGATAGGATGTGAGGAAGGCCCTCCGAAGGGTTTCCTCATAGCTCTCAGCCCCGATCCAATCCCAGTAATCGACGGAACCCCTCTCCCTCAGCTCCCTCCACATCTCCCTCAGAGCCTCCTCGAAGCCTCCTGGTGCGATGATCCCTAGGGCTTCAGCCTCCTCCCTGGAGAGAGGCTCGACGCCCCTCTCCTCCACTTCGAGATCCCTCAGACGCTCTTCGAGGGGTAGCAGCCCCTCCCAATACTTCAAGGCGTTTATCAGCGTGTCCACAGTCGCCTGCTCCAGCTCTATGATGGGATGCCAAGACTTCATAAAGGCCTCAGCTATGGCCCTGACATCCATCTCCATCAGCCTCCTCGTTAGGAGGAAGGGGTCTCGATATAGGGTGGTGGATTGATGTCTGATCCAGCGGCTCTGACGCTCCAAGACTAGGGCCAACCCCTTCAGGGCTGAGGCGTCTAGGCAGAGCTCCTCTATGGATTCAGCCTCGCCGTAGTGTTTGCGGATGACGGAGAGGACATAGTCCACGTCGACGGTGAAGGGGTCTATCTCCCCCTCAGCGGCGGCTCTACAAAGCTCTATGACGGCCTCCAACTCCTCCCTACGACTCATCGCTCAGCACCCTTATGGTTGAGGAGCCGCCGGTCTTCTGAACCATGAGTATATGGACGTTCTCACCCCTGAAGGTGACGGTGCTGGGCGTGATCACCATGTATTGGTCGCTGGAATCCTTGAGGGATTCGACGATGAACTCCGCCACCGCCTCCCTATTCCTCTCATCCATGTGGAGGTCGAACTCATCGACGGCTCTGAAGGGTGAGAGTATATGCTGCTGCAGCGCTAGGAGGAAGGCCATGACGGCTGTGCTGCGCTCCCCACCGCTGTGGGTGTAGGGGTCAAGCCTCGTCGGAGTCGCCCCCTTGAAGCCTACATATATCTCTACGCCGGCGGCCTCTATGTCGCCTGGATTTATGAGCCTCACCTCCCCCGTGGCCTGAAGCCTTGATAGGAGCTCCCTATAACGCTGATTGACGTCGTCCAGTAGGCCCTGAGTCACCTCCAGCCACCTCTTCATCCTCTCCTCCACCTCCTCCATCACCTCTCGACGCTTCTCCCTGAGTAGGGCAGCCCTCTCCTCCAGCTCCCTATAGGTCTTCGAGTAGGCCTTGTACATCTCCTCAGCCTCCTCTGAGACATCGGCCATGCCGAGGAGTATGCCATTCACCTTCCTCAGCTCAGCCAGGATCTCCTCGGGGGTTCGACCCGTCTCAACCCTAGGCCCCCGAGCCTCAGCCTCCTCCCGTCGATCCCTCAACTCCCTGCGACGCCGCGCAGCCTCGGCCTCCAGCTCCTCTATACGTTCACCGAGCCTCCTCCGCCTCTCCTCTAGGAGAGCCAGTCGAATTCGACCCTCAACATATCTGTCGCTCGCCTCATCTAGACGCTTCTCAACCTCCTCCAGCTCCTCGATGAGAGCCGTCAGAGCCTCCTCAGCCTCGGAGAGCCTACGCTTAAGCTCCTCCCGCTGCCGCTCCGCCTCCCTCCTACGAGTCTCAAGCTCCCTCTTCCAACTCTCATAGGCCTCAGCCTCAGCCTCCTCCAGCTCGGCTATGATCCTGAAGTAGTCGTCGAGTCTAACTGGGCCGCGGCTTAGCCTCTCCCTCAGAGCTTCGACGCTTATATCGAAGCGTCGTCGACGCTCCTCCGAGGCTCTTAACAGCTTCTCTATCCGGCTTAACTCCTCCTCAGCGGCCTCCAGGGCGTATCGGCAGACCCCTATGGTTCTCTCGCAGTCTATCCGCTTCTCATATAGGTCTAAGCGCTTGGATCTATGGCGTTTCAGCTCCTCGCCGGCCTCTTGAACTATTCCCCTCCATCTCTCCAGCTCCTCCTCAGCCTCCTCCAGCTCCCCTCTAAGCCTCTCAAGGTCATCATTTAAGCGGCTGAGCTCCTCCTCAAGCTCTATAACCCGACTCCAGGCCAGCTCTCCCTGGAGGAATTCAAGCCGCCTCCTAAGCCTCCGCTTCTCCATCAGCCGTTCATACTGCTCCCTCCAGTGTCCCAGGGTTTCCTTAGCTCGCTCTAATAGGTCTCTGACATTCTCCTCCTCGGCCAATATGCCCTTAAGCCGCCTACGCGCCTCCAACACATCAGCCCTGAAGGATTCATAGCCGACGGCCCGCTCCAGGATCCTCAGCCTCTCCTGAGGCGTGACACTTGCGAAGACCTCAGCCATATTCTGATGCATCACGATCAGCATATTATCCGGGTCGAAGCCCAATCCCCTGAGGAGCTCCAACACCTCCCCCTTCGGTATGCTCCTCCCATTCAGCTCGAACCAGTAGCGTCCATCCCGCCTCAGGTTTCGGGTTAATGTTACCTCATCCACGTCGAATTGGGGTAGAGGTCTACGGCCTCCACGTCGAGTGTTATCGAGGATGAGTGTCACCCTCGCCCTCTCCTCCCCCCATCGGATGAGATCGCTAAGCCGTTTGGATCGCTCGGTGTAGGTCTCGCCCAGGGCCACGCAGATGCCCAGCAGCAGGCTTGACTTCCCAGAGCCATTCGGGCCGCAGACGACGTTGACACCTGGCTTCAGGGGGACTCTGGCGTATTCGTAGGACATGAAGTTCTCTAGTATCACCTCTCGGATCAGCATCGGCTCCTCGAACCCTAAGCAAATACCTTGACCTCTCATTTAAACCTACTCGGAGCCGCCTCCCAAGGGGAAAAGGCGGTTTCCAAGGCCCAAGTCGAGAGGCCTCCCCCAGATTTTAGATGTCTTCCTCATAGAGAAGGAATGATCTCAGCCAATTTTTATAGATGCGAGATAATCCGGCGGAAGACTTAACCATAGAGCTGAGGAGAATCCATGAAATGTCTGAGGAGGCTCTGAGGATACATCGTGAGGCCATCGTCGTCGACACCCACTGCGACACCCTTCTCAGGGTTCTACCCCCACCGGGGAGCGGTAGGAGACCGATAAGACTTGGAGAGCGTTCAAAGGAGGGGCATATAGACCTACCGAGGCTTAAGGAGGGGGGCGTCGACTGCCAAGTCTTCGCCATCTACACAGGCTTTAGGCCAAATCCCCCAGACGCCCTCCTGAGGGCGCTCCAGCTGGTGATGGCCTTTGAGAGGGAATGCGAGGAGAATAAGGGGCTGGTTAAGGCTGAGAGCTATGGAGATATAATGAGGGCGGTGGAGGAGGGGAAGGTGGCAGGCCTCCTCTCCCTTGAGGGGGCTGAACCCCT
>JAGHBJ010000030.1 GCA_021161045.1 Candidatus Bathyarchaeota archaeon | reverse complement strand
TCCCCAGGGAGTATTAGACGAAATGACAAGTATATTTAAGATGAAAGGGTGTAAACTCGTCAAAATCTGAACAATCGAACATATGAGAACCAATATTAGAAATATTGCCCATATATATTCGAAACCTGATAGTATATTGAATATAAAATTCAGAAAATTTCTCCACATCCGACTTAATTTTCCGAGAATATTCGTCACAATAGATCTTTAGTTAAATGCTATTCTAATCTTTTTCTTTCCTTCCTCAGAGTCGTATATGAGGGGAGAGTTATCAAAAGGCTAATGGCGCCCTGGGCGGGATTTGAACCCGCGCTCACTCGGGTGACAGCCGAGCATATTAGACCGGGCTATACTACCAGGGCGTCCAACTCTTTTGGATGAAGCCTTTAGAGATAAGTTTTACGCCGTCTGCTCTGCGCCTCCTTTACGGCCTCCTCCACCCTTTTCAGGGCTTTTTCCAAGTCTCCGTATTTTGGTTTCTCCGGTATTCCTATTGTTGGGATGTTGAGGTTTTTCTGTTCCAGCAGTGTTTGGAGCTCCTGGATGAGGATGCCTTTCCCCCTGGTTTTCTCCGATTTTTCTCCCCATCCTTTTGTTGTCCATTCTACTCCGCAGGTTGGGCTTCCCTCTATTCCGAGGATGCAGGCTACTATGACTCCGGCTCTATGGTAGTCCTCGATCTCGTTTAGCACCTGCTCGGCGATGGCTCTGCAGTGTCTCCTGTATGCCGTGCTGTCGTATTGGTCTCTCGTCTGCCTTGGTCTGCGTAGACCGAGGTGGGTGAACTCTGGGCAGGGCATCTGGACGATGCCGACGTTTAGGCCTCTCAGCAGCCCTATCACCCTATCGGCGGCGTTGATGGTCTTCTCCGATGCTAGGCCTGGAGCCTTCGTGTTCTGATCCAATAGGCAGTGGGCGAGGTAGACGACGACGCCTGGTCTGAGGTCTCTAAGCATGGCTCACAGCCTCCGGCCTCGTCTGGTAGAGATATAGGAGCGATAGGGCGGCTATGGGTGTTACGGCGGCCTCGACGATGGGGGCGCCAAACTGTGATAGGAGGAGGGCTGCTAAGTCGACGGCGAAATGTATGAGGAGGGCCGCTGCGAGGTAGAGGGGTCTACGCTCCACGACGCATCTCAGAACCAGGAGCGTTAGGAAGAGATGTATGGCGATGGCCATCAACCGCTCATAGAGGGCGAGGAGGGGGAGATATGCTGGAAGCTCCTCCATCATCAAGGCCGTGAAGGGAATCCTGGAGGGTGAGAAGACTAGTAGAATGCCTAAGGCCAAAGAGTTCACGCCGGCCAATAGTATGGACTCCATCCCCCCATGTCCAAGGCCATAGACCACGGCGACACTCCAGCTTCGCTCATCCAACAGCCATAGGAATGCGATGAGCCTCACACCCTCCTCGAAGAGGGCGGCCGTCATCGACATGAAGAGGGCTGAAAGCTGGAAGCCGTGGGGCAACGAATAGACGAGGCGCTGGAAAAACGAATTGAGGGGCATCCTGATGAGGGAGAGGGTGAAGAGGGCGCATCCAACGACGTAGGGCATGAGGCCGACGTTCAGACGCCTCATGGCGAGGTAGCCGAGGAGGAGGGGAACAGCGATCTCAAGGGAGCCAGCGAAGATGAGGGGAATCGATATGGGGGGTGGAGCCATCGAATCAGAGTAATCCACCAAGGATTTAACGCCTTCGAGCAGATATAGAGTCGGTGTAAAGGTTGGTGAAGGTTTATCGAGATGAGGATGCAGACCTCTCCACCCTTGAGGGGGAGACCATCGCAGTCATAGGGTATGGAAACCAGGGGCGCGCCCAGGCCCTGAACATGAGGGACAGCGGCCTGGAGGTCATCATAGGAAACGTAAGGGATGAGAGCTATCAGAGGGCCGTCGAGGATGGATTCCCAACATACAGCATACCGGAGGCAGCTGAGAGGGGGAGCATCATAATGCTGCTGCTCCCCGACGAGGTTCAGCCGGAAGTCTATGAAAGAGACCTAAAGCCCCACCTCGATGAGGGGGACGCCCTCGTCTTCGCCCACGGATACAACATCCACTACGGCTTCATACAGCCACCGGAGAACATCGACGTGTTGTTGCTGGCTCCGAGGATGATAGGGAGATACGTAAGGGAACTCTACGTCAAGGGCCATGGAGCTCCAGCCTTCATAGCGGTTCACCAAGACGCATCTGGTAAGGCTCTGAAGAGGCTGCTGGCGCTGGCTAAGGCGATCGGGGCGACGAGGGCTGGCGCCCTAGAGGTCTCCTTCGCCATCGAGACCGAGCTTGACCACTTCTCAGAGCATTACGTGGCGCCGCTGATAGCGAGGGCGCTGCTGCTAAGCTTCGAGGTTCTAACCGAGATGGGGTATCCCCCTGAGGCTGTTCTCCTCGAACTCTATATGAGCGGGGAACTCAGCGAGGTCGCCAAGGCGATGGCCCTCGACGGCCTATATGGCCAGCTGCCCCTCCACAGTAGAACCAGCCAGTATGGACAGCTCCTATACGCTGAGAGGGTGCTGCCCGACGGGGAGAAGCAGCTGATCAGGGAGATCGTTAAGGAGATTCAGACGGGCGTCTTCGCGAGGGAATGGAGCCTGGAGCAGAGGCTTGGATACCCCGTCTTCAGGAAGCTCTGGGAGAAAGCGATGAGGCATCCAATCAACGAGGCTGAGAGACGGCTGCGGGAGCTGGTTTCGATCCGGCTGCCTTAGCCCTGAACAATTATAGGGCTTCAGCCTAGTATAAAGGTGGATGAGGAAATTCCCCAGCTACGGGGAGATCGTCGAGGCCTCCCTGGAGATATTGAAGCAATACGACACACCCATCACCCTTAGACAGCTCTATTACCGATTGGTGTCCCGAAGGATGTTCCCCAACACCCTCAACAGCTATAAGAGGCTCAGCAGGATTATGGTGAAGGCCCGTGAGCTGGGGGACATACCCCTAAACGCCATCGAAGACCGCAGCCGTAGAATTCTGGGCCGTGGAGATGTCGGCTACCACTCCGTCGAGGAATTCCTCCGTCGAAGGATCAAGGGCTTCGTAGAGAGCTGGAGGGATTTCACCATGCCCATGTGGGAGGATCAGCCCTGCTACCTCCTCATCAGCCTTGAGAAGGATGCCCTAAGCAGATTGGTCAGCCAGGTGGCCAACCGATACGCCGTCAGAACCTTCCCAACGAGGGGTTACCCCAGCTTCAGCTATGTCCTCAGAATGGCTCAGTATATCAGGGAGCGGCTGAAGGGTAAGAAGACCATCATCCTCTACCTCGGAGACTTCGACCCCAGCGGCGTAGACATCGAGAGGGATCTCGCCGAGAGACTTCGACGATATGGGGCTGGAGACTTCACCGTCAAGCGTGTAGCCCTAACGAGGGAGCAGATCATCAAGTATCAGCTTCCACCAATGCCCGTGAAGCGGAGCGACGCTAGGGCGCCCAGGTTTGTCGCCGCCTATGGCGATGAGGCCGTCGAGCTGGACGCCCTAGACCCAAACGAGTTGAAGCGCATCATCGCCGAGGCTATTGAGGATCACATCGACATGGAGCTATGGAGAAAGAGGGAGAGGGAGATCGAGGAGCTTCGAGAGTGGCTGAGGGAGAAGCTCCGAAGCATAGAGGATGTGATACTCGATTAGGGGTCCTCCGGGAACCAGAGTTTAAGCTCCCGCTCAGCCTCCTCCCTACTGCCCGAGGCGTGGACGAGATTCTCACAGGCCCTCTCCTCCCTGTTACTCCGCTCTATGGAGTCTATGCCGAAATCGCCTCTAATAGTTCCCCGCTCCGCCCTGGCGGGATCTGTGAACCCGGTGACCATCCTCGCCCTCTTGATAGCGTCCTCGCCGCCGAGCTTCAAGGCGATGACAGGCCCCCTGGAGACATATCGCCTAAGCCACTCCAGAACCCTGCGGCCATAGGCCTCGGGGTCCTCGATCTCAGGGTTTGCCTCCTTAGCCTTTAGGCCGAGGGCGAGGGCCATGGAGTCTGGGTAATGCCTCTCGATGAGTTCACGGCTGACGTGCTTCACATATTTGATGTCTAGGATGTCGAGGCCTGCATCCTCATAGCGCTGTATTATCCGTCCGACTAGGCGTCTCTCAAGGGC
>JAGHBJ010000066.1 GCA_021161045.1 Candidatus Bathyarchaeota archaeon | reverse complement strand
GTCCTTGGCCACCTCCCTCTTCTCATATCCCCTCATCATCTTCGCCGCCACGAGGGCTCCCACGCCGTCGCCGATGGGCATACCCTCCCTGAAGGCCTGCAATGCGGCGGAGTAGGCTTCGATCTCCCTCATCAACAGCGGGAGGAGCATATGTATCTGCATGATGATGTAGAGGTTCATCGTCTTCTTCCCAAGCAGATAGAAGTGTCTGATCACCTTGTAGTAGACGTTGAGGGCTAAAGCCGCCTCTAGGAGATTCTCAAGGTTGTTCAGCTCACTCTCTGAGGCTCCTGGAGCCATGGCTCTAACCTCATCCTCGAATTTGCTCTCCCTCACATTGAGGAGTTGCTCCAGCTTCCAGATGATGCCGGCGGGGTCCTTGCTTTCTGGCTCTATGAAGAAGTGTTCAAGAAAACGCTCCACGTCGGGCGTCGGATCCCTATCGGGCTTTCCAAGCTCCTTTATCGCCTCTATAGATACCCTCCTACCCTCATCTCTTAGGGCTTTAACCCTCCTTAATGTTCCTTCTACCTGTTTCAGCATGGTGATGCTCTGAATCCGCTGGGCGTAGAGGAGATAGAGGATAAAGGCGGCGCTGAAGATTATCTGGACGAGGACTCCGATATCGCTTCTAGGCGGAGTGAATTGGGAGGGCTGTTGTAGCATTGCGACCAATCCACTTGAACCTCTACGCCGTTAATAAATTTTCATTAATATAACAACCCTTTTAATGAAGCTATCGGGTTCTCCATATACTAGGATGCTCAGCTACGCCGTCAAGAGGCTGATTAGGGGGCCCTCCATCTTCATCGCACTATTCCTCAGCGTTCTTCTAGCGGTGACACTCTTCTCAGGCATCGTTCAAGGCTCGGATGCTGTGGCGTACTCCATGCTCTCAAAGGCCCTCGGAGCCGTAAACATCGATATCGAATCCTGGGCGGAGCAGAGGAATATCACCCGCCTGGCGATAGCGAGGATGGAGGATGCCTATAGGGGGGTGAAGGGTGTAACATGGGTTGAGCATCTCATAAGATGGGAGGTTGACGTCAACGCATCAGGGTGGAACGAGACGTTAACCTTCAAGCTCATCGCCATCCCCGAGAACTCGACTCTGCTCCAAGGCCTTTCAGGGGTTGATAGGCTGGAGGATGGTAAGGTCTACATCGAGGAGGGCTCCCTAAACGCATCGAGCTTCAAGCCTGGTGAGAATGCGACGATCAAGATACTCACCTACAACCCCTATAGCCCCCCCGACTTCCAATCCCGCTGCTTCACCCTCCCAATCGGGGGAGTGGTTGAACTCAGCGAGGAGGCCTTCTCACTTGCCATGGGGCGCTACCCCCACTATCTGAGATATGTCATCCTCGGCGAGGGCGTTGAGAGGAGGCCTCCTCATAGACTTATAATAGTCACAGAGGAGACGCTTAGGAAATATCTCCTTCAACCGATATATGATGAGAGACGTAGACCCGCAAGGGTCTTCATCGCCGCCTTCTTCCTCCGCCTGGAGAGGGAGAAGCTGATAAATCCATGGGACATCGAGGGGTCGAGGCATAAGATCCGCCTGGTCTACGAGGAGATCAACACGCTGGGAGTGAAGTATAAGTATCTCCCCCTCAACTATCTTGACAGCCTCCTAAACGCCATAGAGTCCTATACGTCGGGCATGAAGACGAACACCCTCATGATCACGCTTCCAGTCTTCTTCACGGCTTGGTATCTGGGCGCCACAGTCTCGGAGATATCGCTGGGCGTGAGGAGACGCGAGATCGGCCTCCTCTTCACCAGGGGCTTAAACCATCGACAGGTGATGTTCATCCTCCTACTCGAGGCCTCCTTGATAGGTCTCATAGCGGGCATCCTCGGCATTCTCCTAGGGGCGGCCTTAGTCCCCCTAGTTCTCCCAGGTGTATCCCTCCTCGACAGTCTTAGAAGTCTCTCACCGCCTACGATCCTCCTATCCCTCCTCTTCAGCGGAGTCCTCTCGGTTTTGGCTGTCTATACCCCCGCGAGGAGGGCTACGAGGATAAGCGTGGTTGAGGCTCTCAGGATATACCGTGAAGAGGAGGAAGAGGTTGGGTCATGGCATGAGCCTCTCCTAGCCCTCGGCCTGGGAACCTATAAGATAGTGATGATGCTCCTCGGCCTCAGCGTTGAGAAGTTCAGACCTGTAATCGGGAATATTCTAGTCTTCATACTCTACTCCACGTGGTGGGGCGTTGACTATATTCTCTCCTATATAGGCCCCATCCTCTTCTTCTGGGGCTTCATAAAGCTCCTAGTTCAGTTCTCACCCTGGCTTCAGAGTGGAGTCAGCTTCATAGCCCGCTGGATCATAGGTGACGTCTCCAGATACTCCTCGACGAGCGCGAAGCGCTATGCGAAGCGCTTGGCATCATCAGCCTTCATGGTGGCCTTAATCCTCGGCTACGCGGTCTCCGTCATCGGAAGCGCGGCCAGCACCCAGGACTTCATCGACAGGGTGACGATGTCCATGGTGGGCGCAGACGCATCGGTCTGGCTCTTCTCAAGGAAGGGGGCTGAGGAGCTGGCCGATAGGATCGAGGAGCTCCCAGAGGTGAGGAACGCCACGGTTGAGGTATGGTTCGAGGCGGAGAGCTCCCTTGGAAAGATACCCATCAGGGCGATAGAACCCCTGGAGTGGAGTCAGGTCGCATACATAGAGCCTGGATGGCTTGAGGGTAAGAACATCTTCGACAGGATGAATAAATCTAGGGATACGGCCATCCTGGAGAGAGGGGCGGCTGAGAGGCTGGGCGTCGACCTAAACGAGACCTTCCTCATCAAGCTGAAGTATAGGGTCTACCCCTTCCAAATCGTGGGATTCTTCGGCCACAGGCCTAGGGGAAACTGGAGGATTCAGAATCCAACCCTCTATGTCCACAGGGACTTCCTGAAGCATGTGAAGGAGAAGTACATCAGGCAGGTTAGGATCCTGGTGAAGCTGGAGGAGGACGCCGATCTAAAGGCCTTCAAGGAGGCCGTTGAAAGGCTCGACCCAAACGTCGACGAGGTGGATGTGGCTGAGGAGAGGATCAGGGAGGCGAGGGAGAACATCTTCCTCATGGGCCCTAGGAGGGTTGAGGAGATCGGCGTCGTCTTCTCAGCCATCGTCTCCTCCGTCGGCGTAGCCCTCATAGCGTTGACGATGCTTCGAAGCCGATGGAGGGAGCTGACAATCCTCGCAACCAGGGGATTCTCCTGGAGGCAGATCGCCGCATCACTCATCCTAGAGATGTTGAGCGTCATCCTCATATCCACAGCCATAGGAATGGCTGTGGGCTACATCATCCTGAGAAACGAGACGATCCTATTTAACGAGGCTGTAGCCACATATATACTGCGCCGAATAATATTCCCCACGGCCTCCTGGATGGGAGTACTCTCCATCGCCCTCACCATATCCCTCTCCTCCATATTACCCATCATAGTGGCTGCCAGAATCGTGAGCAGGAGACCCGTGTTGAGGATAGAGGAGTGATCGAGATGTCACCCGCAGTGATAGTTAAGGATTTGATAAAGGTTTACAAGCTCGGCTCCGTGGAGGTTCAGGCTCTAAGGGGTCTGAACATGACCGTTGAGCGGGGAGAGATGGTCTCCCTGATAGGCCCCTCCGGCTCCGGTAAGACCACTCTCCTAAACATCATAGGGGGGCTGGACACGGCGACGGCTGGCTACGTGAAGGTCTTCGACGTCGAAGTGACAAAGCTGACTCCTCCCGAGCTCGTCGAGTATCGCCGCAGAACGGTGGGCCACGTCTTCCAGACCATGAATCTCATACCGACGTTGACGGCTGCCGAGAATGTGGAGCTGCCGATGATGGCCCTCGGCATCCCAAAGGAGGAGCGTCGAAAGCGGGTTGAAGAGCTCATCGACATCGTAGGCCTCAGACATAGAATGAATCATAAGCCTGGAGAGCTGAGCGGAGGGGAGCAGCAGCGAGTTGCCCTGGCGGCGGCTCTGGCGAATGATCCACCGCTGATCCTGGCCGATGAGCCGACGGGTGAGCTGGACACCGTGAACGCCAGGATCGTCGTCGACTATCTACGCCGAGTGAATGAGGAGATGGGTAAGACCATCATCATGGTCACCCATGACCCAGCCGTGGCCCGAGTTGCGGATCGCATCCTCCGCATAGAAGATGGCGTCATAAAGGCTGAGGCCCCGCCGATAGGGGAGGAGGTCACGGGGCCAGCATCCTACGCCGAGATGCTGAGGGGGCGCATAACGGAGATCAAGGCTCAGCTAAAGAGACTCGAAGACGAGTTTAGGGAGGGCAAGATCAGCGGAGATGAGTATGCCGAGAGGAGGAGTAAGCTGAAGAGGACGATGGAGGTTTTAGAGGAGGAGCTCCATAGGTTAGGGATAGTTCACTAGAAGCGTTGGGGGTTACCAGCTTCCGCGGCTTCGCGTAGCCGAAGACTACACTACCACCGCGGACGGAGCGCGGTTTAACTTCCGAGTTCGGAATGGGTTCGGGTGGTTCCCGCGCCCTTTGGCCGGTAACCCCCAAATGGTGGAGGGAGGCTACTCTTTAAACCTTTCGCCGAGATACCGGAACTCTATGACCCATATCTGCTGCTCATCATCCCAGCTGTGATAGATGTCGAGCCAGGCTTTCCTAAACTCCCCTAGACTTTGGAAACCCTCTCTATGGGCGTCCTCCTCGGTCACATCACCTAGGCGCTGGGGATATATGTTGAGAATTCTCACTCTATCGGGGAGGAGCCTCCGGCCGACTCTCAGGGGGTAGATGCCTCCAACCCTCAGCCTCGGCCTCCTAAGCCTACGGGTCTCGGTTTTAAGCCCCAGCCGGATGAGAGGTATATAACGCCACTTGAAGGAGATGCTCAACCCATAGGGGATTAGGCATAGAGGATATGAGGATGACGTCTCTCGGGCAACCTTTATTAGGTTAAAGAGGACTCGATGAGAATTGGTGGGGCCGTGGTCTAGCCAGGTATGACGTCGGGCTCCAGAACAGATTTGGGTTTACCGACCCCGATTGGGGGATGAGGAGGTTTTGGAGCGGAAACCCGAATGTCGGAGGTTCGAATCCTCCCGGCCCCACCATTAGGCTTCGTTAAGTCGTTTGCTGTCTTGCATCCTCTTGCAGAATTTGCAGAATCCCTTGACGATGGCCTCTCGATCTATGAGGCCTTTAGCCACCTTCTCAGCCAGCTCATCGGTTAAGCGCTCCAGGGCCTCCATCTCCTCCAGGGACTCCAGCCTCCCCCTTTTGGAGGTGAGATAGTGATTTATGGAGGGCTGACTTACGCCGAGTATCGCAGCTGCCTTCACCTGAGTTAGACCATAACGGTCTACGAGCTTCCTCGCCATGAGTGCTCTAAATATGGGCAGTATCCTCTTCGAGACGGTCTCACAGGGGAAGATCATACCACCTGATAACTGGATCGATGGGATATAAGTATCACGGTGTTATAATGCGGGACAGCGAGATAGACAACATTTGAATTGATGAATCATACACCTTTAGGAATTTTCAAATCGGCTTCCTCTAGGAGATTAGGTTCTTGTATAATTATCTCTGGTGAACCCTCTCGTCTTAATCTTCCCTCTATAATTATCACTATTCGATCTGCTAGTTCATAGGCAAATTCAACATCCTGCGTGGCAAGTATATGTGTTCTCCCGATACTCCGCCTCTCTTCCAGGATTTCCTTAATCTGAAAGATGAATCTAGGCGACATCGAGGATGTAGGCTCATCGAGGATGAGGATTTCGGGATCGTATATCAGGATGGATGCTAATGCTACTCTCTTCTTCTCCCCGAAGCTGAGCCTATAAGGAGGTTTATGGAGTAGATGGGAGACCCCCACCAGGAGAGCGGCCTCCTCAACCCTACGCTTGATCTCGTCCTCGGGTAGTTCAAGCTGTCTGAGGGAGAAGGCTAGATCATCGAAGACGGTTGGACAGAAGAGTTGATCATCGGGGTTTTGAAAGACCATGCCGATGCTCCGCCTAATTAAGGGGTCATCAACCCTCAGCCTCTCACCCCTATAGCTTACGAAGCCCCTCCACGGCTTCAACAATCCGGCGAGTACGAGGAGAAGCGTTGATTTCCCAGCTCCATTCGGCCCCAGGATGGCTAGGATCTCCCCCTCATATATGGTGAGGGATATTCCCCTCAAGGCGATTGTTCCATCGGGATACCTAAACCAGACATCAGAGCAGGATAATATCTCATCAGTCATATCAGCCACCTCAGGGAGTATATGACGATATATAATGCGACCAGGGGTAGGACGATTAAATCGCGTAGGCTGAGGGCGCTATGTGTAGTGGGGGAGGGAAGCCTCCCAGATAATGCCCTTGCTCTCATCGCCATGCCCACCCTCTCAGCCCTATGGAGACTTCTCAATAGGAGATCCCCGATGGAGGTTGAGAGGATCATCCATGCCACTCCTCGATCCCTCCGCATCATCCTCGACTCCCTGGCGGCTAGGATTCTCACAGTCTCCCTTATGGATAGAGGGATATACCTAGTTGAGAGGAAGAGGAGGAGAGGGATCGTTCCAGAGGGATCTATGAAGCGGAGACCCTCGATGAGAGGATCAACCCCAACGAGACTCATCCATCCAAGGGAGATGGAGATGGTGTTAAGGCATCTTAGAAAGAAGGCTGAGGCCCTGGAGAGACCCTCAACTGTAGCCGTGAGGGAGACAAAACCTAGCTCCACCCTCACTAGGGGGCGGCCAGGTAGATAGAATATCAGAGGTAGGGAGATAACCGTTAGAAAGAGGGAGGAGGTGGCTATCGTCTTTAGGAGGTATGCGAGGCGATGGGAGATCGCTGAGAGAATGAGGGCCACGATGATTGGAATCATGGAGATGAAGGTGAAGGGAAATGGATCGGTGTAGGCCGTTGAGACCACTAGGACTATCAACACGGTGAGGGATGTAAATGGGTAAAGCCTCCATGCACCACCGGCTAGGAGGCCATTTAACACCTCGCTGACAGCCTCTAAATAGGATGCCAGTAGGCCGCCCCTACATCGCCTCATACTCTCACTTACCGGATAGCCGGACGATGATGAAGCCAATCGCCAGGATTATTAGAACCCCGATGACGCCGGCGATTATATAACCCATAGACATCGACAGCCAATCCTCGGAGAGGCCTGGAACAGTATAGTCTGGCAGAAAACCTGACCAGAGAGAGGACTCACTCAGCCCTAGAGCCTCCGCCGCCACATCGAGGGGTTCATGATACCCCACCAAATCGGCGCCTATCACCCCGAACAGAGGGCTGACCACCAATAAAACAGCGATGGCTAGCAATGCCTTCCTATACCTGGAGAGTAGGCTCATCGCTCAACACCCCACCTAGGATGAGGCTGGGAGACCTAATGGAGATGTAATCGACTATGAAGGCCGTTATCAAACCCTCGATGACCCCGAGGACTAGATGCCAAAGACCCATCACCGGAACCGTAACGGCCACCCCATAGGGGAAGGAGGGGGAGTATCCTATCTCTAGGCCGCAGACGATCCCCGCGAGGGCTATGCCAAGCCAGCCACCTAGGAAGGAGGCCACCCATCGATGAGGCCGCCCCCCTTTTCCCGCGATGGCCCTATAGATCAGGTAGCCCACGAGAACGTCGACGATGGCCATGTTGAGCACATTCGCGCCTAGAGCCGTAATCCCGCCATCCCCGAAGACTAGACATTGAATTAGGAGCACTATGAAGATGACGAGGCCGCCAAGCCAGGGTCCCAACAGAATTCCGGCGAGGGCGCCCCCAACCATATGTAGACTTGTTCCCCCTGGTAGAGGCCAGTTAAGCATCTGAGCCGCGAAGATCCCAGCGGCCAGGATTGAAGCCATTGAGGCGATCTCCGGATTGATGCTGGCCCTGGTTCGATAGAGGGAGTAGACGATGAATATCACGGCGACGATGTAGCATACACCAGCGGTTAGAGGGTCGAGGAAGCCATCGGGTATGTGCATCCCCTAAACGCCTCTAAGTTATTTTCCCCTACCTCTTTTAAGTATTACCATTTATGAGTTTGGTAATACTAATTAAGCTTCAGGTTACAATCACACATTAATGAAACCAATAAAAGATTGAAGATAAGAGGCTACACCTTATTAAATTAATCAAGGTTATTGAATTAAAGCTATTTGTTTGTTGATATATTTTCGGTGTTAAATATTTTGAGGGTTTATATAGCTCCATTTCTTTTAAAGCTCAAATGAGCAGTTTTAACATTCAGCGATATATGTTCTATAAGGGGAAGAACATCTATGGATTATATGTTAAGGGCATATCTCGACCTGGAGTATGCCGAGATATACTCTCCATCTTCGCTGAGAGGGGTATTAACATCCTATACTTCTCCACAACCGTCGCTGAGAGGGGGGAGGAGGGCGTAGCGATCTGCTTCTTCGACCTCACCGACATCACCGTCCCCCTAGAGAGGCTGGTAAACGAGATCAGGAGCATCAGAGGGGTTAAGATGGCCGCCATAATACCGCCCAAATTTGAGGGATTCATAGCTGACACGGTCTCATTCCCCCTGATGCTGGGCGATGCTAGGGCGGTGATGATCGACGAGTCAGCCCTCAGAGGACTGTTGAGAGATGTTAGGAAGAGGATGGGAAGCGGTGGCGAGGCGATGCTATATCACTTCGGCTTCGAGACGGGGTTGGACTGGGCCAGCTACGTAGTTAGGGAGGCTGAGGGAATCGGCTTGACGGAGCCTTTAGAGAAGCTCAGCATCGCAGCGGACATCTTCAAGGCTCTGGGATACGGCGTCATCGAGGAGATCAAAGCCTTCCGAGAGGAGCCACCCTACATGGAGGTTAAGGTCTCAGGGAACATCGAATGCGCCTTAGGCGTGGAGAACGGGGATGGGAAGATCTATAGCCACTTCATTAGAGGTATCCTAGCGGGCTTCGCCACACGGATATTCGACAGGGAGATGTATGCTCAGGAGACGAGATGCATAGTCAGGGGAGACCCACACTGCGAATTCATAATAAAACCGAAGTAACCCCACGGCTAGCGTAACGACTTCGCTGATCACTCCGGCAAATGTATAAGTATCACGGTGTTATAGGCTTCGGCGTCGCTATGTTCAGCGTCGAGGAGCTCCTGAAGATGCATGGAGAGGCTGAGAGGGAAGTCTATCTAGACCTGGAGAACTCGGCTCCCGTCGCCCCAGAGGTCTTGGAGGCGATGCTTCCCTACTTCTCCGAGAAGGCCTATGGAAACCCCTCCATCACCCATAAGCCTGGATGGATGGCCTATGACGTCATTCAAAGGGCCTTGGAGAACTTCAGGCGATGGCTTGGAGCATCTAGGGTGGAGGAGATCAACTTCACCCCAGGCGAGACGGAGGCTAACAATCTCGCCCTGATAGGTGCAGCCCAGGGAAATAAGCGAAAGGGTAGGCGTATCGTTATCTCAGCCATCGAACCGCTAAGCATCCTCCACGTCGCTGAACACATCCTTAAGCCCCTAGGCTTCGATGTGGTCAAGATCCCAGTTGACGAGGAGGGATTCATCGATCTGGACAGCCTCGATGAGGCGGTGAATGGGGAGACGATCCTCGTGAGTTTATCGGCTGTAAACCATGAGATCGGAACCATACAGCCCTTGAGAGAGGCGGTGGAGCTGGTTAGGGATCGAAACCCCGAGGCGGTCTTCCACACAGATGCGTCAGACGCCTATGGACGAATCCCCCTAGACGTCGAGAGACTAGGCGTAGACATGGCTACGGTGAGCAGCTATAAGATTTTAGGGCCTCGGGGCATAGCAGCCCTCTACGTGAGGGAGGGAGTCGAGGTGAAGAGGCTGCTGGAGGGACAGCTGGGAACCCAGAGGCTCTGGCCAGGCGTGGAGAATGTCCCCCTAATCGTCGGCTTCCAGAAGGCCTCGGAGCTTATATTCAGGGACTTCGACGGCAAGACCTCCCACATGAAACATCTACGGGATCAATTGATGGATGGAATTTTAAACTCCATCTCCGGAACCCTACTCAACGGCCCGAGGGAGGAGAGGGCGCCGGATAACGTGAATATAAGCTTCCTAGGCTGCGAGGGGGAAGCCCTAACCATCGAGCTGAGCCTCCGCGGCGTCTACGTCTCCAGTGGAAGCGCATGCACCAGGAGGCTTCTCCAGCCCAGCCACGTCCTCACGGCCATTGGACGCAGACCAGAGGAGGCCCATGGAAGTATATTGATGAAGGTCTCATGGCTCCACAGCGATAAGGATGTGGATTATGTTCTGAGAGTGCTACCTGAGGCGGTTGAGAGGCTCAGGGGTCTAAGCCCCCTGAAGGAGGGATGAGAGATGTCCAGAGTCCCATTACCCTACGGCCCCAAAGTCCTAGAGCTCTTCAGGAATCCAAAGAATGCTGGGGCGATGGAGGAC
This sequence comes from Candidatus Bathyarchaeota archaeon, assembly GCA_021161045.1. Classification (GTDB taxonomy): domain Archaea; phylum Thermoproteota; class Bathyarchaeia; order TCS64; family B23; genus B23. The sequence continues at coordinate 10,240 of JAGHBJ010000066.1, read as the reverse complement.
GCCACCGTCTCAGCGACGGCTGGAAGCCCCATCTGCGGAGACGTCATAGCCATCTACCTCAAGATCGGAGAGGGAGATGTCATCGAGAGGGCTACCTTCGAGAGCTATGGCTGTGCGGCCAACATAGCGACGGCGAGCATCCTCACCGAGATGGTGAAGGGAAAAACCCTCAGGGAGGCCTGGGAGATCACCTGGAGAGACATAGCCGAAGAGCTTGGAGGCCTCCCCTCAATAAAGTTTCACTGTGGAACCCTCGCCGTTGGGGCGCTACGCAGAGCCATAAGGGCCTACTATGAGAAGCGGGGAAAGCCGCCATGGCTGCCTGAGGAGGCGACGCTGGAGGAGAAGCAGGCCCTGGAAGCCGAGAGGATGGGCGAGATCCTCTCGAGGAGGATAGGGGGAGGAGACGTTGAGCGATCCCCTAGATAGGTATGTCAGCCGAATCGAGGAGGCCTGCGGGGAGAAGGGAGACTACATCGTCATCCTTAGATACGATAAACAGAGGGAAGCCCTGGAGAGGATCCTATCGAGATGCGAGGTGGAGAAGACCATCTCAGGCGTTATGATAAAAGCCACCTATAGGGGGCTAAGTCTAACCCTCTTCACAACAGGTAAAATCCTATTGAAGGGAGTGAAGGATCGAGTGGAAGCCGAGAGATTCCTGATGGAGCTCCTATCCGATTAGAGGCCCTTAACGATCTCCCTAACCGTCTCCACCAACTTCTCAGCTTCATCTAGGGTGTTGTAGATGTAGGTTGACGCCCTAACGGTTCCCTGAGGGCGGTTTAATAGATGCTTAACCAGCGGCAGGGCGCAGTGGTGGCCGGATCGAACCATGATATTCGCTGCGTCTAAAGCTAGGGCGACTTCATGTGGATTTAGACCTTCAACGTTGAAGGAGACGACGCTCATGCCATGCTCAGGATCCTTAGGCCCATAGACCTCCACCTTCTCCAACTCCATTAAGCCCTCCCTGATAGCCCAGGAAATCCTCCTATCATGCTCCTCCACCTCCCTCATGCCGAGGGCCTCAAGGTATTCGACAGCAGCCCCCAATCCTATCGCCTCAGCTATAGCTGGGGTTCCAGCTTCAAATCTCTCCGGACTCTCACCCAGCTCATAATCCTCGAGGCCGACATCCCTTATGGTTCCACCTCCTATGCATAGAGGCTCCAACTCCTCCTGAACGGTGGGGGCGATGTAGAGAACCCCTATACCTGTTGGACCCAGCATCTTATGTCCCGAGAAGGCGAGGAAGTCGCAGCCCAGCTTCCTGACGTCGGTCTCCATGTGGGGGACAGCCTGAGCGCCATCGACGAGGAGGAGGCTTCCATGTTCATGGGCGATCTCAGCTATCCCCTCGACGGGGACGATGACTCCAAGGACGTTGGAGACCCTCGTAACGGCGACAAGCCTTGTTCTATCATCGATGGCCTGCTCAAAGTCTGAGAGGTTGAATAGGCCCTCCCTGTTAGGTCTCACAACCTCCACCTCGAGGCCGAAGCGTCTGGCAGCCCTAAGCCAGACGATGTAGTTGGAGTGATGCTCCAGCAGCGTCGTCACTATCTTTTCGCCCCTCCTCCAGGGTAGACCCCAGGCGACGAGGTTAATGCTCTCACTGGTGTTCCTCGTGAAAACTATGTTCCTCCACGATTCGGCGCCGATGAAGTCTGCCACCTTCCTATGGGCCTCCTCATACTCCTCACTCGCCCTCTGAGACAAACGATGGACGCCCCTCTCCACATTCGCCCTATATCCATGGTAGTATTCCAACATCTTCTCCAGAACCTGCTCAGGCGTGAGACTGCTGGCGGCGTTGTCGAGATAGGTGATCCCGGTTCTGAGAATTGGGAAATCCCCACGTATCTTCTCCACATCCAAATCTTAAGCCTCCGAGACGTTGGATTTAGATATATAACACCGTAATAAATGTAACTAAACCAAGAATTAAATGTTCCTTAAAACTTATAGTCAATATCCAGGCGAACTCGGGGAAACATTCACATATAGAGCGTCATGGAGGCTTCGATGGGAGAAAGGGATGAGTGGCTAGGCTTTTAAGGTTTCCAACCTCTTAAACCTTGAACGCGAGAGTTGTCGTCGAAGAGGCTTAGGGGAGTGGTTAGGGAGATAGGGTTGGAGAGGGAAGAGGGACGCTTCCACTCCTTCCGGATTCGAGTAGGCGTCGTTTTGAAGATGGAGGGAGCCATGAACTATGAGGAGGGGGAACGCCTGGTGAAGAGGCTTAGAAGGGAGCTCCTAGGGAGAGAGGTGGAGCTTGAAGCCCTGATCTATAGATGCCCCCTCTGCGGCAGAGGCTTCAATTCGGAGATGGGTCTCAAGGTTCACATGAAGCGAAGCCATAAGGAGACTAACCCTTAAATTTCCGGTTTTTCCCCTCCTAACTTAAAGGTAGTTTAAATGAAGATGAGAGAGATTCTGGAGGAGGCTCCCCTAGGGGGTTATCACTATAGGCTTCTAGCGGTAGCCTACCTCGGCTGGATGTTCGACGCGATGAATTCAGGTCTCATCTCCTTCGTTCTGAAACCCCTATCCGCCGAGCTGGGTCTCACGCCAGGTGTCGTCGGCCTCCTCCTCAGCTCCTGGCTGATGGGCATGCTCATCGGAGCCTTCCTTATGGGAACCCTCGCCGATAGGATTGGACGTAAACCCGTGATCGTGGCGTCGCTGCTACTATACTCCATACCCGCGGGACTCTGCGGCTTAGCTGATCGCTGGGAGCTGATAGCGGCGCTTAGATTCCTGGCTGGGATAGGGGCGTCAAGCTATATGGCCGTGACCAGCACCCTAGTCTCAGAGTGCTTCCCCAGGCGAATCCGGGGGAGGGCTGTCGCCTTCCTGGAGAGCGCCTGGGCCTTTGGATGGCTCCTAGCAGCCTATTTGGGTCTGATACTCGCCCCGACGAGGGGTTGGAGACCCGTCATCCTAGCGGGCTTCACACCGCTGATCGCGGCGATGCTCTTCCAACTCCTAGTCCCCGAGTCCCCAAGATTCCTAGAGAAGGCGGGGAGAATCGATGAGGCTGTCTCCATACTCATTAAAGGCTCCCTGATGTCATCTGAGCGTAGAGGCGATGTGGAGGCTGAGGAAGTCGAGGAGGTCGGCTTCACGGTGGCCAGTCTATGGGCTAAACCCTATAGGCGTAGAACCCTGATGCTCTGGATACACTGGTTCTGCATAGTCCTCGCCTACTGGGGCATATTCCTCTGGGCGCCCTATATCCTAGTCACGGAGCGTGGCCTAACCCTGGTGAAGTCGCTGAGATATTCGCTGCTCATCACGGCGATGCAGATACCAGGCTATTGGAGTGGCGCGCTTCTCATAGAGCGTGTAGGCCGCAAACGTCTATTGACCCTCTACATGGCCCTCGCAGGCCTTGGAAGCCTCATGTTCTCCATGGCACATACGCCCCTAGAGGTGTTGATATGGGGGTCGATCATCTCCTTCTTCAACCTAGGCGCCTGGGGCATCACCTATGCCTATACCCCTGAGCTCTATCCGACGGGGATGAGGGCCACGGGGGCTGGATGGGCCAACAGCATAGGGCGTATCGGGGGGATCCTAGGCCCCTACATCGCGGGAGTACTCATAGGATGGATGGGGAGTACGCCGCTGTTCATCCTCTTCGCCCTTATACACCTGGTCTCAGCCTCAGCCGTCGCCCTGCTCGGCATAGAGACGAGAGGGGTAAGCCTCGATTAGATTACACCTCTCTCCCTCAGCCCCCTAATCTCCTCTGGAGTGTAGCCGAGCCAGCTTAGGATCTCCTCGGTATGCTCACCCAGCAGAGGTGGGGGAGAACGGATGGAGCCAGGGGTCTCGGAGAGCTTTATTGGGATGCCCGTCAACCTCAGCCTCCCAGCCTTGGAATGATAGACGTCCACGAACATCTCACGCTCCCGAAGCTGGGGATGCTCCAGAAGCCGGTCAACGGTGTTCACTGGGGCGCAGGGGACACCGGCCTCCTGAAGCCTCCTCAGCCAGACCTCCCCGCTCTCCCTCTTAAAGACCTCGCCCAGGATCCTCGCCAGCTCCTCACGATTCTCCACCCTCTTCGGATTTGTGGAAAATCTGGGGTCATCAGCCAACTCCTCTAGGCCTAGGACATGGCAGAGGGCTCTCCAATTTCTGTCTGCGGCGCAGCCTATAGTGATGTAGATGTCCCTAGTCTTGAAGGCTTGATAGGGCGCCGCAACGGGGTGAGCCGTCCCCAGCCGCCTTGGAAGCTGCCCTGTGGCTAGATAGTAGCCTAGAGGCTGAACCATCCAGCTAACAGCCGAGTCCAGCAGCGAGACATCGACGAGCTGCCCCCGCCCCGTCTTCTCCCTAGCCATAAGGGCGAGGAGGATGCCTATCACGGCGTATAGGCCGGTTCCCATGTCGACGATGGCGACCCCCACCTTCACCCCTGGGGGTCTATCCTCCTCCCCCGTGACGGAGATGAGGCCGCTCTCCCCCTGCGCCAATATGTCGTAGCCACCCCTGTCCCGGTAGGGGCCTGTCTGGCCATAGCCTGAGATCCTGCAGTAGATGATCCTCGGATTTATCCTGCTTACCTCCTCGTAGCCTAGGCCTAGGCGCTCCATGGTTCCAGGCCTGAAGTTCTCCAATAACACATCACTCCGCTTCAGGAGCTCGATGAAGATGCGCTTACCCTCCTCGCATTTGAGGTTGAGGGTGATGCTCTTCTTATTACGGTTGAGGTATAGGAAGTAGACGCCTTCACCGCCGAGGAAGGGCGGCCCCCATCTTCGTAGGTTGTCCCCTATGCCAGGCCTTTCAACCTTTATGACCTCCGCACCCATATCCGCTAGGAGCATTGAGCAGAAGGGGCCTGCCACAACCTGGGAGAGGTCGAGGACCCTAATGCCCTGTAGTGGCGGAGCCATATCAGAGAGAATCGATGATCAACCTATTTCACATCTATTCTCCTCAGGAGGAAGGGAGTCTCCCCCTCTCCCTTCACCACCTCCACCCTACAGCCCTCCTCTACAGCCTCGGCGTCTATGACTCTACCTATGAGTCTAACACCCCCGATCTCAGCCACCGCCAGAACCATAGGAGATGGATAACCCTCTGGGGGATAGCGTAGCACAGTGTAGGCGATGATCCTCCCTTGATCTGGGAGCTCAACCATCTCCAGATGGCCCTTAGACCCTGGGCCGCATCGATGACATATAGCTCTTGGTGGATGATAGATGGCGCCGCAGAGCCTACACCTCGTAGCCTTGAGGTGAAAACCCATCCCCTCACCACCCCCGCTCGTAAACGATGACGACGGCGTTGGCGGCGAAGCCTGAGATATTGCAGCTTAAACCTCGCTCGGCATCTCTCACCTGCCTCTCACCCGCTTCGCCTCGGAGCTGCCAGGTGATCTCCACAGCCTGGGCGACGCCCGTAGCCCCTAGGGGATGCCCCCTCGCCTTCAGGCCTCCACTCGGATTGATGGGCCTCTCACCCTCGATGGCTGTGAGACCCTCCTCAACGGCTATGCCGCCCTTCCCCTTCTCGAAGAGGCCGAGGTCTTCACTCTCCACGATCTCCAGGATGGTGAAGGCGTCATGGAGCTCCACCACATCGATATCATCGATTGATAGGGCAGCCCTCCTCAGAGCCCTCCTCGAAGCCTCCTTCACGGCCTTGAGGGTGAGGAGGTCATCCCTCTCAGTCATCATAACCCTATCGACGGCCTGGCCTACGCCTCTAATGACTACGGGTTTATCGGTGAACTCCAACGCCCTCTCCATGGGAGCCAACAATAGGGCTGCGGCTCCATCGCTGATGGGGCTGCAGTCAAACAGCCTCAAGGGTTCGGCGACTACCCTGGAGTTGAGGACATCCTCTACCGTTATCTCCTTCCTCAGATGCGCATAGGGGTTTAGAAGGGCGTTCCGATGATTCTTGACGGCCACCAGGGCGAGCTGCTCCCTCGTCAATCCATAACGCTTCATGTAGAGCCTCGTCAGAAGCGCCGCTAGGGAGGGCATCGTCACTCCATGCGGCCTCTCGCCCTCTGGGTGGGTCATGGAGGCTATAGCCTTCGTCGCCTCCGACGTGGGTAGATGCCTCATCTTCTCAGCTCCCACGACGAGGGCGACATCATAGAGGCCGGAGGCTACGGCGAGATAGGCGTTGAGGATCGCTGAGGCGCCTGAGGCTGCGGAGTTCTCGATCCGTTCAGCGGTCTGAGGCTTAATGCCCAGCTCATCGGCTAAGAGCGTAGCCGTGTTCTGTAGGCCGCAGAGCATCCCCGAGGCCATACAGCCGACGTAGAGGGCATCTATGGGAGCATCCAAGGCATCGGCGTCCATGAGGGCCGTATACGAAGCCTCAAGCATTAGGTCTATGAGGCTGCGGTCAGGGTGCTTGCCGAAGGGCGTCATCCCAACGCCTATGATGGTGACATCCCTCATGGCATCAATAAAAGGTGTCCAAGGGGGGATAACTCTACCTCACAGCGCTGGGAGAATAGCAACTCACACTATTATATCGCATCGAGAAATCTAACGTCGATGAAGACTCGTGAGATCATCGAGAGGGATGAACGTTATAGGATTCTAAGCTTCACAAGGCTGGAGCCCATCGTCATCACGGAGGGTAGGGGAGCCATCGTCAGGGATGTGGAGGGGCGTGAATACATCGACTGCTACGCGGGAATCGCCGTCGTCAACGCAGGCCACTGCCACCCCAAGATCGTGGAGGCCGTTAAGAGCCAGGTTGAGCGCCTAATCCACTGCTGCTCCTACGTCTACCACAACATCCCAACAGCCGAGCTCGCTGAGCGCTTAGCGGAGGTGACGCCGAGGGGTCTCCAGAAGGTCTTCTTCGGAAACAGCGGCGCCGAGGCAAATGAGTGCGCCGTCAAGCTGGCGAGGAAGTATACCAAGAGGCATGAACTCATCGCCCTGGAGTGCTCCTTCCATGGTAGAACCCTCGGAACCCTCAGCATAACGGGTCAATCACGGCGGAGACGCTATGATATGGGTCCCTACCTCTCAGGCGTCGCCTTCGCCCCCGTCCCCTACTGTTATAGATGCCCCTTCGGCCAGGTCTACCCCGAATGCGACCTCCTCTGCGCCAGGAGGCTTCGAGATGTCGTCGAATACCATACCTCTAAGTGTGTCGCAGCCCTAATAGCCGAGCCAGTCCTCGGTGAGGGGGGCATCATACCGCCTCCACCGGAATACTTCAAGGTTGTGAGGGAAATCCTAGAGGAGTATGGCATCCTCCTCATCGTCGATGAGGTTCAGAGCGGCTTTGGCAGAACGGGTAAGATGTGGGGCATAGACCACTACGGCGTTGAACCCGACATCATGACTATGGGTAAGGGGATCGCAGCCGGTATGCCCCTCAGCGCCTGTATCGCCAGACCGGAGATCGGAGACGCCTTCGAGCCTGGAGACCACCTCTCAACCTTCGGTGGAAACCCCGTATGCTGTGCGGCCGCCCTCGCCAATCTCCAGGTCTTCGAGGAGGAGAAGCTGCCGGAGCAGGCGGCTGAGAAGGGGGAGTATACCCTCAAGAGGTTGAGGGAGATGATGGAGGAGCATCCCCTCATAGGCGATGTCAGGGGCCTCGGCCTCATGATCGGCGTTGAATTGGTGAGGGATCACGACAAGAAGACGCCGGCCGTTGAGGAGGCTAAGCGTATTAGGGCTGAGGCCCGTGAGAGAGGGGTCCTCCTAGGCTTGGGAGGTGTCAAGGGATGTACCATAAGATTCCAGCCGCCGCTAGTCATCACCAGGGAGCAGTTAGACAAAGCCCTAACGGTCTTCGAGGAGACACTCTCGATCGTTGAGAAGCGGGGATAAGGGTGAGGAGCTCCTAAGCCTTTTTACAACGCATAAATAGGGTTTTGAAAGCTTAAACAGATTGAGTCCCATGGAGATCGAGGTTAGGCCGACGAAGAGGATCGTCATCCTCGGCGTCGACCGTAGAAGCGTTGAGAATCTCGCCTGGTGCGCAGCCACCTACGGAGTCAACAGGCTCTTCTGGGTTGACGGCCACCTCCTCTGCCTCGAAGTCTATGAGAGAGCCTTGGAGATCGAGATGGAGAGTGGAGAACTCTACATAAGCCAACTCTGCATAGCGGAGATGCCTAAATACGTCAGGCTGCTTGAGGTGGGGAAGGGAACAGAGATACCCGTCGTCAACATGACGGACATGCAGCTATACAGGGGACTATTGAAAGCAGCCCTCAAGATGGCAACTTAAATCAGGCATCGCAACATCCCTCGTAAGGTTAATTCCTCGGGATTCGGGAGGCTCCCTTTGGGGAGCGGCTATGCCGAGGGATTTCTGGGGAAGATTTCTTCACCTTCCACATAGGCCCCTGGGGATTCTGGTTCGGCCCCTACAGACCCTTCAGGATACGGTATAGGAGAACCGAGAGAAGAGCCATATCATACGCATATACCTCAACAGGGATGTGAAGAGAGAGGAGATCAAGGCCCGCCTAGTTGAGCCTGGCGTCCTGGAGATCGAGTGGCCCGCCGAGCGGGGTGAGGAGATCCCGATAGAGTGAAGCCTAAATCCTTTAAAGACCGTGGGGCCTCTTCATCTCGGCATGGAGTTCGAGGAGCTCGAACGGTTTATAGAGGCTGAACTCGAATGCCGTAAGCATCCAGGCTCATCGGTGGCCGTCGTCAAGGGCGACGAGATAGTCTGGGCTAAGGGCTTCGGCTATGCAGACCTAGAAGCAAAGAAGCCTGCGACACCTGACACCATATATCGATGTGCATCGGTTACGAAGCCCGTTGTAACCGTCGCCCTCCTACAGCTCATGGAGAAGGGGAAATTCACGCTGGACGACCCAGTTGAGGAGCATCTAGGCTTCAAGATTAAAAGCCCCTATGAGGAGAGGCCTACCATTAGAGACCTCCTCACCCACCGCACCGGAATGCCCACAAGGGTTCCACCCATCTTCAAGAAACTCGAAGAGGCCCCAACGCTGAGGGAATACGTCGAAGAGGCGGCGAGAACCGTTAGGCCTCCAGGTAAGCGATGGGAATACTGCAACACAGCCTATGCGATGCTCGGCCTCCTCATCGAAGCCTTCACAGGTCAACCCTACACGGAGTATGTCGTCGAGAATGTTCTCAAGCCTTTAGAGATGAACTCAAGCGGCTTCGAGTTGACCCCCGAGATGGAGGAGCGCCTAGCCACGGGCTACGTGAGATGGGGAGGCCCAGATCAGCCCCTGAAGAGGGTGGAACCATACTATCTGGGGACGAGACCTGAAGACCCAGCTGGAAGCCTCTACTCGACGGTCATAGACCTATCACACTTCGTCATCATGCAGCTTAACGGAGGCGTCTATAAGGGGAGGCGCATCCTCGGGGAGGAGACCCTTGAGGAGATGCAGAGGCTTCAGGCCCCAGCTGGGGCTTCGAGGAGCGGCATGGCTTTGACCTGGTTCAGGAGCATCCACGACGGCCATGTGATGCTCGCCCATACAGGTGGTATGCCTGGCTATACGAATCATGTAGCCTTCTATCCGGAGCTCCAGATCGGCATCTGTTGGCTAAGCAACCTCAACGACGGAACGGGGTGGAGGCCTCCAGCTCCGACGGCGCTGAGATTCGCAGTTGACGAGGCGGCTCCCTTTAACCCTGAAAGGGTTCAGAGGGTTCCGGAGGAGTGGCGTAAGCTCGTAGGCCTCTATGGGGAGAGGGGTAAGACCATCAGGTTGACGGTGAAGAACGGCTACCTCATCATCGAGAACCTCGGAGCCTACCTGGAGAAGGTGGATGAGAGCCGCTACATAGTCCACGGCTCATCCTACGACGGCTATGAGCTGACCGTAGAATACGATGAGGAGGGGAATGTCAAGCAGCTCGACCTCTGGGTCTATGAATATCCGAGATACGTTGAGGAGCCTCTGAAGGTGGATGAGGAGATGCCTCTGAAGGGGCATTGGAGGGGCGAATACTATCACCCCTACGGCTTCTATCAGCTCGACCTAATCATCGGTAGCGCCAGGAGGGGTATGGCGACAGACATGGATGGAAGGCTAACGCCCTTCGAGGACTTCACAGCCGAGAGGGGACGGGTGAGAGGCGTCTATAGATTCAGGCCGCCGAAGGCTTACCGAGGATGGATGGCGGAGGAGTTCAGAGTCGAGGTAGACCTACACGCCTGGGAAGGCAGACTACAAGGCCTACTGAGATTCACATCCAAGAGACCAGGAGACCTATGGATAGTTCCAATAACCCTGGAG
>JAGHBJ010000128.1 GCA_021161045.1 Candidatus Bathyarchaeota archaeon | reverse complement strand
CAACGCGATGTGTGACGACGGCATCCTACGCTATAAGGAGGAGACCTGTAAGGGTGGGATGAGGCGTAAGTATTTCCCAGCCCTCGACGAGGAGGGCTTCAAGAAGTACATCGCCCAAACCGTCATCGAGAGCCTGTTGAGAGACTTCCCGGAGCAGACCCTGGAGGCGATAGGAGAAGCCCTCGGCAGACATCCGGAGCTGGCAGATAAATTAAGGAGCCTCCTCTAAGCTGCGACTCTCACTGCTTCACCCTTATCCTAGGTGATACCACCGATAACCTCCCTGACGATTTTACCCGGCTTGAGTCCTAGGGACTTACCCTTAGAGGTTGCGGCCTTGATCTCGGCGTTGAGGACATCTTCGAAGGTGTTAACGCCGGTGACCACCGCGGCGGCTGCCCCCAGCTTCTCAGCCACCTCGAGGTTTAGGTAGCCGCACATGATGAAGCCCCTTTCGCCGAGGATGAGGAGCATCGGAGGCGTCCCAGGCATCTCAACCCTCAAACCCAGGAAAGACTTACCCTCAACCTCTAACTTCTCGATCTCTATCATAGTTCATCTCTATAGCCTTCTCCATGGACGATTTAATACTTCCCACAGGTTTTTATTGGCCGCCTCATATCTCAAGCTGTCTTGAGCCAGGGGGATGTCTTCACCCTCCTCTGCAGGCCGATTCGGAGGCTGATCGAGGAGAGGGGGTTTAAGGAGCCGACGGAGCCTCAGAGGAGGGTGATCCCCCTCATCTTAGAGGGGAAGAATGTCCTATTGATCTCGCCGACGGCGACGGGTAAGACGGAGGCCGCGGTGCTCCCCGTCTTCCACCTCTACCTCCAGAGCGGTGAAAGACCACCTGGAATCAACATTCTCTACATCACGCCTCTCAGGGCGCTGAATAGGGATATCCTCGATAGGTTGAGTTGGTGGTGTTCAAAGCTGGATATCAGGCTGGCGGTGAGGCATGGAGATACATCGCTGAGGGAGAGGAGCATACAGAGTCGAAGCCCCCCGGAGATGTTGATAACGACGCCTGAGACACTGCAGATCGTCCTCCTCGGCAGAAGGCTGAAGCGATACTTGAAGGCTGTGAGATGGGTCATCGTCGACGAGGTTCACGAGCTGGCCGACAATAAGAGGGGATGCCAGCTCAGCGTCGCCCTGGAGCGGCTGAGGGAGATCACCGGAGGCGACTTCCAGATCATCGGCCTCAGCGCCACCATCGGCAGCCCAGAGGAGGTGGCACGATTCCTCGTGGGCGATGAAAGGCCCATAGAGGTGGTGAAGATCTCCGTCGCGAGGCGGATGGAGCTGGAGGTTCTATACCCTGAGGTGGAGCCTGAGGACTATGAATTAGCCGAGAAGCTCTACACGCATCCGGAGGTGGCGGCGAGGCTTAGGGTGATGAGGAAACTCGTTGAGAGGCATAGGACGACGCTGATCTTCACGAATACGAGATCCACATCGGAGGTGTTGGCCAGCAGATTCAACATCTGGGATGTCGGATTCCCCCTCAGCATCCATCACGGCTCCCTAGCTAAGACCAGTAGAATAGCGGCTGAGAGGGGTTTGAAGACTGGCGACCTAAGAACCGTCGTCTGTACCTCGTCCCTGGAGCTGGGCATAGATATAGGTCGCATAGACCTCGTCATCCAATACAACTCCCCGAGGCAGGTGACGAGGCTGCTACAGCGAGTCGGCAGAAGCGGCCATAGGCTCGGCGGAGTGGCGAAGGGCGTCATCGTAGCCATAGATAGCGACGACGCCCTGGAGGCGATGGCCATCGCCCGCAGAGCCTTGAGAGGGGAGCTTGAGCCTGTGGTTATACCCGAGAAGCCCTATGATGTCCTAATAAACCAGATCGTGGCGGAGCTGATGCCTAGAGGCCGCCTATACTTCCTCCAGATACTCAGGGTCTTCCGCAGGGCCTATCCATATAGGAATTTGACGGAGGAGGACATCAAGTTCGTTGCGAGATATATGCATGAACGCTTCCCCCGATTAGCCTGGGTCTCGGAGGTCGATGAGGTTCTGATAAAGCCGAGGGGGCAGAGCCGAAGCCTCTACAGATACTTCTTCGAGAACATCTCCATGATACCCGATGAGAAGGACTACCTCGTCATCGACGTCGACAACGATACACCTGTGGGGATACTCCATGAGGCCTTCGTTGCGGAGTATGGCAAACCAGGGGTGAAGTTCATCATTAGGGGGAGCCCCTGGAGAATCCTCAACATCTACGGAGACAAGATATACGTCAAGGCGGAGGAGGATCCGACGGGAGCCATACCCAGCTGGATCGGTGAAGAGATACCCGTCCCCCTTGAGGTGGCCCTAGAGGTCGGATGGATAAGGGGCGAGGTTGAGAGGCTGCTACATCACGGGGCCACGAGAGAGGAGGTGGCTGAGAGGCTGGCGGCCATCTATCCGGCGGAGAGGGAGACGATCCTCAGAGCCATAAGGGAGACGGTTGAGCAGGTGGAGATGGGGCTGCCCGTCCCGACGGATAGGCGCATCATAGTCGAGGAGTTTGAGGAGAACATCGTCATCCACGCCCACTTCGGCACCCTTGTAAACAGAACACTCGCCAGGCTGCTGGGCCATATAATCTCCGAGGAGACCGGCTTCCCAGTGGCCGTCCAGCAGGATCCCTACAGGGTGATATTAGAGACCGTCGCCGGGATCGATGCGAGATATGTAGCGGAGCTCCTCAAGGAACTCGCCCATAGAAACCTGGAGAAGGAGCTTAGAGAGGCGGTGACGAAGACCGGCCTCTTCAAGCGTAGATTGATAAATGTCGCGAGGAAGAGCGGAGCCCTCAGCAAATATGCCAACTTCAGCAACGTCACCTTAGGCCGCTTAATCAAGGGCTTTGAGGGAACCTGCATCTTCGAGGAGGCCTATAAGGATACGTTGAGGAAGGATATGAATGTGGAATCGACGCTGAGGATGCTCTGGAAGATCGCTGAGGGAGAGATAGAGGTTATAGCCCTCAACGAGGGGCCAACGCCGATAGCGAGGGCCGCCATGGAGAGCATAAGGATGAAGACCGACATCGTCCCACCGGAGCGGATGAACAGGATCATCATCGAATCAGCCAGAGTGAGGCTCCTAAACGAGTCGAGGGTCCTCCTCTGTATGAGATGTCGACGCTACCTCGATTGGGTGACGGTGAGAGAACTCCCCGATCAGCCCCGCTGCCCCCTCTGCGGCTCATCGGAGCTAGGGGTCTTCGACCACAGCCCTGAAGAGGTGATGGAGCAGTCATCGAGGGATCGTAGAGGGGCGAAGACGGCGAAGTGGTGGAGGAGAGGGAAGGACTACTCGAAGCTCGTCTCCCTCTATGGTCGAAGGGCCATACTGGTGGCTGCGGCCAAGAGGATCGAACCCTCAGAGGCCTGGGACATCCTCTCGGAGACCGAAGATGAATCCGACGAGTTCTTCGAGCGCATCGTGGAAGCTGAGAGGATGGCCCTTAAAGCCCGCTTCCTATAGCGACGGGGTTATTAGTCTAATGACACCATTTCAATTAGATGAAGAGGATAGGCTTCGTCACCATAGGTCAGTCGCCTAGGAGCGACTTAGTCCCCGAGATCATGAAAGGCCTCGGCCCAGGCTTCGAGGCCGTTGAGAGGGGCGCCCTCGACGACCTAACCCTCGAGGAGGTGAGACGCCATGAACCAAAGACGGGTAAGGGACTCCTAGTGACCAGGATGAGAGATGGAACCGAGGTGAGGGTCACCAAGGAATTCGTCGTCCCAAGGATGCAGAGATGTATCGACGAGTTGAACTCCATGGGATTGGAGGTCATAATGCTCCTATGTGCAGGGGAGTTCCCAGAGTTCCGGTCTAAGGCCCTCATCGTCAGACCCCTAGAGGTTCTCAGGGGCGTCGTCGACGCCTCGCTGAGGAGTGGATTGATGGGAATACTCTATCCCGCAGCTGAGCAGACGGCTAAGGCGGCTGATGAATGGGCCACGGAGCATCGGAGAGTCTACGCGGACGCCGCCTCCCCCTATGGCCCTGTGGAGGAGGTGGAGGCCGCAGCCCATAGACTGGCTGAAAAGGGCGTCGACCTGACGCTGATGATCTGTATGGGCTATACGGCGGAGATGAAGCGTATAGTTCGAGAGATAACGGGGAGACCCGTCATCCTGGCGAGTTCCATGGCTGCGAGGGCCTTGAAGGAGCTCCTCTCTTAGGGCCTCGGGCTACCACATATATCTCGGCGCTCCCCTTCCTCGAAGCCATAGGCTTATGAGCCTTCACATAGCTGAAGGAGGCCTTCACCTCCCTAAGGAAGGCCTCATACTCCGATCCCTGGAAGGCTTTAACCACAAGCCATCCATCCGGTCTAAGGAGCTCCAAGGCGATTCTGAGGGCGCCCCTAGCGAGGTCAAGCTGTCTACGATGATCGATCTCCCAAACCCCAGAGATACTGGGCGACATATCTGAGAGGACGACGTCCACACCCCTCGGGAAGAGCCTCCTCAATCGCTTTAGGGTCTCAGCCTCCAGGGCGTCCCCCTCCAGAGTTATGACATTCTCAGCCTCCAGGGGCTTTACGGGTTTGAGATCTACGCCGACGGCTAAGCCATCTCTAGGTAGATGCTCGGCCACCACCTGTAGCCATCCACCTGGAGCGGCTCCGAGGTCAACGATATAGCGGGCCTCATCGAGGAAGTGGAACCTCTCATTCAGCTGTATCAGCTTGAAGGCGGCCCTTGAGCGATACCCCCTCTTCCGCGCCATCCATATGTAGGGGTCTCGACGCCTCTCCGCCTTCCACCTACCGCTCATATTCGATCCCCCTTAAAACCTCCTCCAGCTCCGCAATAGAGGCCTCAGTCTTCACCCCCCTCCCATGGATATGGGTTCTCGAAGCCCTATATCCGGCCTCCCTTAGAGCTGAGACCACCAACTCCGTCGGCAGCGATGAGAGGCCAAGCCTAGAGCAGATGACGTCGATATGATAGAAGGTCGGAGGCAGAGCTGCTTCCTCCATGGAGAGTCTGATAATCCTGGGAAGTCTCGAATCTAAGTCCATTCGACCCCGAGCCATTTGAAGCATCTCCGAGCAGAAATCCGGATCGGAGAGTGATCCAAGCCATAGGGGGCCTCCAAGCATCATCTTCGAGCCACATCTAGGACAGGCCCTGCTGCTGGGATACTCATGTGAGGCAGCTCTATGGAGGCAGTTGGGGCAGTGGAGGAGATAGCCCAGATCGCTGAGGCGCTTATCCGCCTTCCTCGCCCCCTCCTCCAGAAGCGCGTAGAGTCTGATATAGTGGTCGGCGGCGTAGCTGAAGAGGGGTGTGGCGGCCACATCATGCCTCGCCGCCTCCCTCACGAGAGAACCGGCGAGCAGCCGTAGAGCCACCTCATGGCAGTAATCGGTTCTGAGGGGGAGACCCCCATAACGTCTTAGGCAGACCTCGGGGTAGAGGCCACAGAGCGGAGGCATGTCGGTGGCCGTCAGGGCGAGTAGACCTCCGTCTCTGCAGCTCCTTATGGCGGAGTCTATGAAGGGAATCGGCGATCCGAAGGGATCTACGTCGACGTAGTCGAAGCGTCCATAGGGCCTATCATGAAGAGACAGCAATAGATTGGCTTCGAGAAGTCTAACTCTCACACGGTTGGAGACCCCGTTGAGATTTATGTTCCTCTCCGCCAGCTCGACGGCGAGGGGGTTTAGATCCCCCATCACGACCTCGCCCACGCCTTCCGCCTCTAGGGCTAGCCTTATCCCCCTAACGCCCGTGCCGCACATCGGCTCGCATAGGCTTAGGAGTCTCCCATAACGCCTATGTAGGGTTGAGACAGCGAGGATGGCTGAGTCCCTATTCATCTTCATCCGTGGATTGTAGAAGACCGGCGCCTTAGTCGGCTCATCTACTTCCACATCTGGGATGAAGATGATCGCCTTGCCCTCTCTAATCCTCCTTACGGGGAAGGGGAGCATCGGGGAGATATGACACTGATCCAATATATGCTTCAGGATGGATACATCTATAAAGCTGAAGAATTTGAAAAGGAACGTAGTGCCTAGGGGAGAAGAGACCCTCTTGGAGATGGATGAGAGAAAACTACTACGAGATAGAAGAATACAATTATTGATGGGACTTCTCCTTGGAGGAGGCTCCAAGAGCATCACACCAATCCTAGACCCCGAGAGGGGATATAGATACCCAGATGCGGAGAGGATACTCGGCGAGGAGGCTGAGAGACTATTGGAGCGATTAGAGACTATAGGGCTACTGAGGAAGGAGCTATGCGGCCTCTTAGCCATCTGCCCAAGATGCGGCTCTACGAGGATCAGGAGAAGCGATGGAGCATGGAGATGCCTCAAATGTAACGCCCTTGGGAAAGACGTAGAGTATAAACCACTATACTGTTTCCAGCCGAATCTAGAGAGGGTTAGAAGCCTCTCGGATCAATTGATCCTGCCAAGAGTCCTTGAGTTTCTACGGGAGAGGGGGTATAGAACCGAGAGTCCTGGAGAACTTGTGGGAGAGTCAGGCGTGAAACATAGCTTCGACGTGGTGGCGAGAGGACTTAGGGATAATCCCCCCATCATAGTAATCGACGTAGCCCTAACCGAGGGACTGGTTGAGGAGGCGAAGGTGAAGGAGATGTTCGCCAAGGTCTACGATGTCAGCCCCTATAAGGCCATTCTCATAGCGGTTCCAGGATTGGGGGAGGAGGCGAAGAAGCTGGCCAATAGATATGGCATCGACGCCATAGAGGCGAGGGAGCTTAAATCACTGCTGAGGGAATTGCTTAGGACGATTCCACCCGTGGAGGAGGCGGAGTATAGGACACTAGATGTCATGTCCCTATTATCGCTACCGGATCACCTCAGGAAGACGGCGACAGTTCTATGCAGCCTAGGAGAGGCAACGGCTGAGGAGGTGGCTGAGAGAACCGGTAGGGCGAGGGCAGTGGAGAGCAGCTACCTCAACCAATTGGTTAGAATGGGATATCTAAAGAAGGAGAGGAGGGGTAGAAGGGTTCTCTTCTCCATCATCTCATAGGTGATGCCCATGAAGGCCATATCAATACACTCGAGTAGAGGTGGAACCGGTAAGACACTCCTATCCTTCAACATAGCGGCGGTCTACGCCTCGGAGGGGAGGAACGTATCCCTATTGGATTTCGACTTCCGAGCTCCAAGCCTCTCAACACTCTTCGGAGTTGAGAGGAGGAGATGGCTGAACGACTATCTAAACGGGGAGGCGGAGGTTAAGGACATCATAGTAGACCTATCCGACAGGCTGGGTGTAAAGGGGAGGCTCCTAGTAGGCTTCGCGAACCCTGAGATGGAGGCGATGAGGGAGATCGCTCGGAAGGATCGGAGATGGCAGATGAGGGCGCTGAGAAGGGTGATGAGGCTTAAGGACGAGCTGGAGAAGATGGATGTCGACACGGTGATCTTCGACACCAGTCCAGGGGTTCACTACTCCTCCGTCAATGCGATAGTCTCCGCGGATCTCTCCCTCCTCATCTCGACGATGGATCTCGTCGACCTGGAGGGTGCTCAAAGACTAATAAGGGATCTCTACGAGGCCTTCGAGAAGAAGGTTTACATCATCGTCAATAAGGCCATACCCTATGAGCTGGCCACCAGGGAGAGAAGGGAGATGCTGGTTGCCAGGATCAGCAGATACTTCAGGCATCCCCTCCTCGCCATAATACCCTGCTACTGCGACCTACTACTACAGAGCTCCAGGAGAAGGCCCTTCGTCCTCGAGAAGAGGGAGCACCCCTTCTCTAGAGTTGTGAGGGAGATTGCGCACCGCCTAGACCACCTCTAGAGGTCTAGGGCCTCCCTCACCACCTCCTTGAAACGCCGCACATAAGCCCTGCCCCGATTCGTAAGCTGATAGACCTTCCTCCGCCTGCCGCCCACATGGACGTCTAAGCCCTCCACCATCCCCCTCCTCTCAAGGGATGAGAGGAGAGGATAGAGGACAGGAGGGCCGACCCTCAGGCCATAGCGATCCCTGAGGATCTCCATCAATCTATAGCCCCACCGCGGCTCTTCGTCTATCAATCGAAGGAGGAATATATCAAGGAAAGCCCTGTAGAGCCTTCTCCGGAGATCATCCCCGATATTACAGTCATCGCTGAGCATCTAGGATAATAACTACAACCTAATATAAATTGAGGATAGAGTCCAAATCCATAACTCGACTACGAAGATGGAATTCTAAACCGTAT
>JAGHBJ010000125.1 GCA_021161045.1 Candidatus Bathyarchaeota archaeon | reverse complement strand
CTTTGAACCCTACTATATGGGCTATTCACCCGTCTTCAACTACCTAGACCTCAAGCTCTCCCCCGTCACCCTAAAGGAGGAGAGACGCTTCCACCCAGACATCGAGGAGCTGAAGGAGGCGATAAAGCCCGAGACGAAGATGATCGTTATATGCTCACCGAACAATCCAACTGGAACCGTCTACAACGAGGAGGAGCTCAAGACCATCAGGGATCTGGCCGTGGATCACGACCTCCTCGTATTGTCGGATGAGATATATGATCAATTCGTCTATGAGGGTAAGCATCTCAGCATAGCCGCCATGCCAGATATGAGGGAGAGAACAGTTGTCATCCTCAGCTTCTCAAAGACCTTCGCCATGACGGGATGGAGGCTCGGAGCCGTCCTCGCCGACAAGGAGGTGCTGAGCCTCATAAAGAAAGTGCCAATCGGAGGTCGGCCGGCAGCATTCATACAGAAGGCCGGTCTCGCAGCCCTGAAGGGTCCATGGGAGCCGGTTGAACGCTTTAGAGAGGAGTATCGTAGGCGTAGGGACTTCCTAGCCGAGAAGCTCAACGAGATCGACGGCGTAAGCTGCGTCCTTCCAGAGGGAGCCTTCTACCTCTTCCCCAATATCAGCGGCATCTGCGAAGACTCGGTGAAGTTCTGTGAGGGGCTACTGGAGGAGGAGAAGGTAGCCGTCTACCCAGGCATCGCCTACGGCAAGACCGGGGAAGGCCACGTCCGAATAGCCTTGGTGAAGCCTATAGAGGAGTTGAGGCGCTGCGCCGAGGCCTTCAGAAACTACGCCGAGAGGCATAGGTAACCGCCTATTTAGATGGTGTATCTCACCATATCCATCTTCTTTATATCCTCACATTCCCTGAGGAGGTCGATTAGACAGCATTGACCCACCATCTCGGTTAAGAGCTTGAAGATGTAGCGTATACCCCTACGACGCTCAAGATAGGTGAGAAGCCTCGCCGTTATTGGTCCCTCCCCATGGAGGCGCTCCCAGAGATGCTCCAGCCTCGGCGTCCCCCGTTCTCTAAGGACGATGTAGGTTCTATAGTGGACGTAGAGGTCGACGTATTGCATCGCCCATAGCTCCGCAAGTTTTTCTCGGTTCCTTATGTAGACCCTTCCACCGTTCTCGGTGATGATGCGCATACCCCTCTCCAGCTCGGCCTCGTGCTCCTCTAGGATATGCCTCTTCGTCTCCCTGTAGAGTCTATCTCCTCCGGTGTGGTCGTCGGCGTGTATCACCTCATGGACTACGGAGTAGTGGAGTAGCCCCTCCTCCAAGAGGGGGAGACGGCTGTCCAGGATGATGGTTGAGGGAGGCTGGAAGAGACCATAATCCATCTGATAGCCCTCGTTCCCCACGATTGGTTCAGCCATGAAAACGCCGTCTCTAAGCCTCCGCCGAGTCTCCTGGAGGTTGGGGCAGATGGGGAGGTTAAGCCTACTCTGAGCCTCCTCAATCTCCTCGATGGATTCAAAGACTAGACGTCGAACGTCCTCGGGGGTTAGGAGCCTCCTCATCAGACTCAGTGATATGGAGGAACGGGTGGATTTAAGGGGAGTGCTCAACTCTCCTTACCCATATATAAAGGAGACATCCAACTCCAAACGCCGATTTCACCCTCTTGAGGAGGTGATGTATATGCCAAGAAGGGTTATGGCTCCGCCGAGGATCGTGGTGGCGGGGGGAAGCTCGCCCAGAATTATGAGGGCTAGGAGGGAGGCCCCTATAGGCTCCCCTAACAGGCTGACGGAGACGACGGGGGCCTCTACATATCTCAAGGCCCAGTTGAAGAGGGTGTGTCCAAGGATCATGGGTATGAATGCGATTAGTAGGAAGAGTAGATACTCCCTCACGGGATATGGATATAGCCTGATGTTCATGATTAGGCAGCCCAGTATCAGCAGAGCGGCGGACGTGGCGTAGAGAGGCGTAACATACTCCAAGAGGCTTAGACTTCTCCTCAGGCTTCTACCCGCAACTAGGTAGAGGGCGAGGGCGGAAGCTCCTAGGAGTGAGAGGAGATCCCCATAGAGGTTGCCGATCCTCAAATCCCCCCAACCTATGATTATGGCTCCTAGAAAGGCGATGAGGACTCCGATGAATCTCTTAACACTGAGCCTCTCCCCCAGGAGGAGGTGGGATAGAAGGGCGACGATGATGGGATCCATGTGGACGAAGATAACGGAACTTGCGACGGTGGTGTAACTTAGACTCGTGATCCAAGAGGCGAAGTGGACGGCTAATATGAAGCCGACGGCGATGAGGATTAGAAGCCTCCTAGGGCCGAGAGCCATGAGTCTTCGATGACCACCCTCAACGATGTAGAGAGGCGTAAGCATCAGGGTGGCGAAGAGAAGCCGATAGGCTGCGATAACCAAGGGTGGGGAGGATGACAGCCTGATGAGGATGGACGCGGTTGAGACGGCTATGATGCTTACGGTCAGGATGAGATAGGGGTTTATGGGGGGCCTCTCCACTGTCGCTCTCTCCCCCTAACAAGCTCGAAGAGGAGGTCTACATCCATCTCCAATGCGGCCACGGGCATCTCAAGGCCCCAGTTCTCCAAGACCTCGGGCCTGATCTCACCGGCCCAGCAGAGGGGGCGTCCCTCCACCTCAGCCACCAATCGGCGGCCGTCGATGAAGCATTCGAGGCCTCCAGCCTTTATTTCGACGTTCTCGACTCCGAGGTTCTCCAGGATGCTCTCCATGATAGCCTTGATCTCGGAGAAGTTCGCCCTTGAATGGCAGAGAACTATGGCTAACCTCCTGGCGGTTCTCGCCCCTGAGGGCTCCCGATCATCGAGGAGTATGACGTCGTCAACCTCGAAGAGGTTTTGGGGATAGGGGTGATGGGTGTTTTTGCTTAGAACCTCCATGAGGGAAGGCAGCAATCGATTCCGTAGCACGGTGTATTCCTCCGTCTTCGGATTCTCCGTCTCGGCCACAGGCTCCTCTGGGAGACACATCAACTCGAAGAGGCGGCGCTTATTCGTCATCATGAAGGTAAGCGTCTCCAACAGGCCGAAGCCTACGAGGAGATCCCTCAGATGACGGGTGAAAACCTCCAGGGGATCCTCCCATCCAGGCTGGGCGATGTCAGGTATCTCGGGGATAAACCTGTCATAGCCGTAGGCGATGGCGACATCCTCGACAAGGTCGAAGGGATGCATGACATCCGTTCGATAGCAGGGGACATAGACCCTCAGCTTCTCATCAACCTCGACGCCATGCCCCATCCTCTCCAGTAGCATCGCCACCTCTTGGGGTGAGAGCTCCAATCCCAGGAGCCTGTTAACGTAGTCGACGTCGAGCTCCATCTCCATAGGCGATAGATCTGGGGAGACGACCACTCGATCCCTATATCGATTCTCGACGGTGTAGATGACGCCGCCCCTATCTGCCAGCGTCGTGACGAGTATGTTGAGAACCTCCATGATGGTCTTCATATCGGTTCCCGTGATGTCTATGAAGAGGCTGGTGGTCTCCTCGTCGATGCGTGTATGAATCGAGTTGATGATAGGCGGCATGGAGAGCACCATACCCTTGGAGTCCATCAAGATGGGATACTCGGCCTTCCCCTCCAGTATCCATCCATACTCCCGCCCCTTCGGATGACACCTCAAAATCTCCTCTAGGGTCATCTCCCCCTCGGCGTCGAGGGGGTGGAAGCTGAAGTCTGGAGGCCTCGCCGTATAGGTGACGGGGAAATCTATGGCCTCTAGATCATGGAGGCCTATTGAGACCTTACGGCGTTTACGGCAGTGGGTGATATGTAGCTTCTCTTGGAGCTGCATCAGAGACCTGATGAGGGCGTCGGTGAACTTCAGGTCGGTGACGACGGCTGAGGCGAAGTATGGCCTGATGGATTCAACTCTCTGGTCGATGACGGCGACATATTTAGATGGCTTCGCCTCATAGCGTCTCAGCCCAGGCTTCAGGCCGATGAAGGCGGCGTAGGCCCTGGCTAAGCCCTCGACGGAGAGCATGTCAGGCCTATTTGGGAAGACCTCTATGCTGAACCCCTCCGGTGTTCTGCCCTCCCAGGCGACCCCCATCATGGGCATCCGCTGTTCAAGCTCCTCGATGTCGACCTCAACGCCGAGGAGCTCCTGGAAATCCCTTAGGTGAACCTCTATGACCGGCATCTCACCTCACCCACAGCCTCGCCCTCCTCAACAATCCGATGTCATTGCCGTAGAGGACCCTTAGATCCCTGATGCCATAGTGGCCCATGACGATCCTGTCGAAGCCTGGTCCCCAGGCTAGAACCGGTATGTCACGGCCGAGGAGGGGCTTCACAACCTCAGGTCTGAAGATTCCAGCTCCGAAGAGCTCCATCCAGGCTCCCCGCTCCTCAACCCAAACTTCAGCCTCAACGGACATCTCGGTGTAGGGGAAGTAGCTGGGCCTAAACCTATACTCCTCGACGCCGAGCCCCTCTAGGTAGGCCTTGAGGTATCCGAGGAGGTTTCTGAAGGTGACGCCCTCCCCGACGACGATGCCATCGGTCTGATAGAACTCCATGAGGTGGCTCCAATCAATGGCCTCATTTCTGAAGACCTTGCCGATGGAGAAGAACTTCGCAGGTAGATCCTCCTCTCTCAACAACGCCAGAGTTCGAGCTGAGAGGCTTGTGGTGTGGGTTCTCAGGCAGCAGCGGGCTGCGAAGTCTGGATCCCATCGGTATCTCCAGCCCGTTGAACCCGTCGTCCAGCCATTCTCATGGGTCTCCCTCACCCGTCTCACAAGCTCTGGGTCTGGAAGCCTTCCACTATGGGGGGTCTTCATGTAGAAGGTGTCGGCGAGGTCTCGTGCTGGATGATCCTGGGGTTGGAAGAGGGCGTCGAAGTTCCAGAAGGCCAGCTCCACGATGGGCCCCTTCATCTCCCTGAAGCCAAGCTCAACCCAGAAGCGTCGAATATAGTCGATGACCTGCCTGATGAAATGCTTCTTCCCTGGATAAACCCTTGGAGCTGGAAGCTTGACATCATACCGTTGGAAGCGAGCCCCCCTCCAGGCTCTGCTCTTGAGGAGCTCAGGGGTGAGCTGAGTTATAACTCGTTCAGCAACCTCCCCGAGATGGGGGAGAACCTCCCTACCTAACTCGGTGATGCGAATAGTTCTCCTGACATGGCGCTCAGCCTTCAGCAGCCCCCTCCTCCTCAGCTGTTCAGCCCTCTCAACCTCCTCCGGCTTCAGCTTCTCAACTCTCAGCCCCTCCACCGCCTGCTCCAGCAGTCCTTCATCTGGGGTCTTCTCCCCCAAGGCTCTGAGACCCTCTTCGGTGAGGGTGACCCTCCCCCTCTCGATGTTGATCCAGCCTTTCCTCCTCGCCCAGGCGAGGGCGATCTCCAGCGGTTTGACCCTTCGACGGAGGGCTTCGATCTCCTCGACTCCCTCTGAGACGGCTTTGATGAGCCTCTTCTCAGGCAGCCCTTCTTCGAGGTATCGACGCCCCTCATCGGTGAGCCTCAAAACCTCATAGGCCTCCTCCTCGATCTCGACGACGCCCTTGGTCTCAGCCCAGGCCGAGGCCTTCTCGACGGCTCCCCTGCTCAGCCCCGTTAGGCGTTGGAGCTCCTCAACGGAGGTGGAGCCTCGCTCTCTAAGGGCCTGTAATATCCGCCTCTCATGTTCATGCAACGTCGAGGCCAATTCCCTGGGGTCCAGGCTAGACCACCTAGATTATGGGGCTGGGATCAGCCCTTAAAAGATTAAGCATAATCCGTCAACTTCCTCTGCGTAAGCGTCCTCCTCAGCAGTGTCCCAGCCTCAGCCCACTGCCTTATGCTGAGAGTGAGTCTCCCCTCGATGTATCTCAACGCCTCCTCCAGGGTGTCGAAGCGCTTTGGCCTCTGCCTCATCGCGTTTCTCACGTTCTCCCTAACCTGCCAGACTCCGACCGGTAGGATGTAATCCGGATAGGCTTCACGGAAGACGAAGACCCTCGCCTGCCTCCGAACACGATTGAGATGCTCCAAGACGGCGAGTCTCGCGGCGTAGTAGCATCCACCCATGGAGGCGTAGCGCCAGCGGCCTCCATAATCCTCCCAGTCGGTGACTATGGCCACCCGCTCATCAGAGGGATTCCAAAGCGTATTGGGATACCAAGCCTCATAGGCCTCATAGCTCCAGGCATCGGGGATCAGCAGCACCTCGAAGCGGTTGCCCAGATAATTCGACTCATAGACCTCATATTGGTTGACGGCTGGATAGTCCTTCACTCTCTCCATGAGATGCTTGGAGACTATGTCGTCGACAGCGGTTATGCTCCACCTCGTCGGCACTAGTCTCCGACGTCGGCCTAAGCCGAAGCATCCCATGCTGAAGGCCCTCTGAATACGGGTTATAGGCGTCCCCCGCTGATAGAGCCTCAGGACGGCTTCAGAGGCCTTTAGATCTGTGTCGTAGTAGGCCCTCTCCATCCATCTATCCCACTTCAGACTCCCCATCTCCAGACTTTCCAGGGGTGCTGAGGGACCCATGGGCTGGACGTCACCATCTAGGAGAAAGCTGCCTCGCGGCCTCTTCCTCAGCCTCAGCTCCGCCTCGACATAGTCAGCCGAGAGGGATAGCTCCCGCGTCATCTCCAGCAGCCGGCCAGCCTTGTAGGGCCTGCGGACATCAACCCTATAGGTTCCCCTCAGAAGCTGGGATCTATACTCGATGATCTCGTCGATACTCTTCCCAAACCAGCGCTCAGGGAAATCGAGTATCGATGTATCCCCCCTAATGGGGGCCGCCATGGGGCCGACGCTGACATAGGGATAGCCGAATCGGCCTACGAAGACGCTGGGCGGGGAGGAACCCTCGATGGAGAGGCCTGAAACCCGACGCCATATACGTAGATAGGAGGACAAACGGGCGAGGATCGGACATCGGGCTCTGCCGCAGAGGAGCTTAGAACCCTTACAGACGGCGCAGAGAGTCCCAGGGCGAGACCTCAACCTCAGCTCCTCAGCGGTATAGTCGAGATCGAGGCCGAAGCTCGGATCGGAGGTTAGAAGCTCCCTGACCCAAAGATTTCTAGGCCTCTTAACCCATCGGGCGATCCTCTTAGGCAACCCATATAGGGGGAGATCGAGGACCTAAATAGGTTGCTACGAAACTAATGTCCCATGGCTGGGGAGGAGAGACAAGACATCATGAGGTCATGGAGCGCCTCAACATGTCGGTCAACAGGTCATCGACGGAGAACTCGCCCTCCACTATGAGGGAAATCCAAGGCTGATGGGGGAATTGAGGGAGCGTGGCATAGAGGTCATCCAGGTAAGGGTGAGGAGTTGAAAAAAGGAATGAGGGAATACACTGCATGATCTGCCTAATACTTCAGGGAGTAAAGTCGGGCCAGATGTCGCTGTGGAACTCCTTGAAGCCCTCTGGGAAGTCCCAGGGATCAACTATGAAATCCAGGACGGCTGGAACGCCTGAGAGATTCTGCCTCAAAGCCTCCCCCAGAGCTGGTCTAATATCCTCAGCCCTCTCAACTCGTAAACCCCAGCAGCCGCAGGCCTCAGCCACCGCTGCGAAGTCTGGTTGAGCCTCGAAATCCACGGCGATATAGCGCTCACCCATCACTCGTTCATGCAGCTTAATCCAGCCTAGGCTGAAGTTATTCAACACGATCCAGGTGACCGGAGCGTTATACTGGACGGCCGTCGGGAGCTCCTTCATATACATCTGGAAGGCCCCATCACCGGTGGTGCAGAGAACCTTACGTTCAGGCGCCGCCAGCTTAGCCCCTATAGCCCCAGCGACCCCAAATCCCATACAGGTCTGCTCCGCCGGAGCCACACAGCCGTTGAAGTCTAACACCTTATAGTAGGGATAGTAGTAGGACCATAGGTCTTGAGAGCCGTTCTCGTTGACGAGGATCGTTCCCTCTCCAAAGACTTTATTGACCTCATGGACGATCCTCTTCGTCTTCAACGGCGTTGAGGAGTCTAGGCATTCAGCCTCCACCTCAGCCTCATAGACCCTCTTCGCCTCCAGCAGCCTCTTAACCCTCGGCATCTCCTCCAGGGAGAGACGCTTAACCCGCTGTCTAACAGCCTCTATCAAGTCTCTGAGGAAGAGCTTAACATCGGCCACGACACCCACGTCAGGTATCCAGTTTCGCCCAATCTCAGATGGGTCTATGTCAACCTGGATCAGCTTCGCCCCTTCGGGGTAGTATCGCCAGCCCGCTGTCTGGAACTCCTCATTCCTGGAGCCGAGGCAGAGGATGAGATCAGCCTCCTCATAGACTCTGCGACCAATCCTCGTTCGATATAGGCCGACGAGGCCGACGGCCAAGGGATGGGATTCGGGGATGACGCCCCTACCACAGGGCGTCGTCAATATTGGTATGCCCAATAGCTCAGCCAGCTCTAGGAGCTCGCTGGAGGCTGCCGACCAGTAGGCTCCTCCCCCAGCGACGATCACCGGTCTCTCAGCCCTCAATAAAAGCTCAGCGGCCTCCCTCACCCTCTCAGCGTCAGCCCTAACCCTAATGGGCCTCCCAGCTGGAATATAGCTCACCATATCAGCCTCGGAGACGCCTACATTGAAGGGTATATCGAGATAGACGGGGCCAGGCTTACCGTTCACAGCGATATGGAAGGCTCTCCTAAGCGCCCAGGCAGCCCTATCCGGCGACGGCAGCCTATAAGCCCACTTAGTTATGGGCTTCAGCATCTCCAGCTGAGGGGCCTCCTGGAAAGCGCCCATACCCACCTTCTCCATCGAAGCCGAGGAGCCAAGGACGACTAGGGGGAAGCAGCCAGACCAGGCTTCGAGGACGCCTGGAACAAGATTCGCCACACCTGGACCGGGACTCCCAAAGCAGACTCCAGGTCTTCGAATAATCCTCGCATAGGCCATCGCCATAAAGACGCCGGAGGTCTCCATCCTCACCAGAACGGGCTCTATACTTGAGTCGTAGAGGGAATCATAGAGAGCAGCGGGATGACCTGGAAGCCCGAAGAGATGACGCACACCCTCAGCCTCAAGACCTCTAACTACCACATCCCAGCAACGCATAATAACACAAAATCCTCCCTAACCTTAAAAAGAGGTTAGGACTTCGCCGCGTACTTAGTGTAGTAGAGGACGACGACTGCAATGATGACTATGACGAGAACTGCGACCCCCACATATAGGGGCCAACGCACAGGCTTCGCCGGAACGGTGACCGTGAAGGTGTCGATGAGGCCATCAACCTCAACCGTATGGGTTCCCTCAACGTCAGAGGAAACGGTGAAAGTCACCGTCGTGGAGGACCCTCCATCCAGGGTTATGGTCTTAGAGTCAACTACCTCTCCATCCAGCTTCACCTTCACCGTGGTTACACCACTCTCCTCCCCGACGTTCGAAACCTTCACCGAGACTGTTACGGCTTCACCGGGTCCAACCTCCTTCGGCGACACCGACAGATCGGAGAGCTCGAATTTGGCTGGGGCTGGAGGTGTTTTCACCTTGAAACTCCCCTTAAGGCCGTCAACCTCAACCGAGTAGGTTCCAGCTATCATCTTCCTCACGGTGAAGGTCACCGTCGTAGACTCCCCGGCATCTAGGGTGACTGTCTCGGTGTCCACGGTGACGCCCTCGATCTTCAGGGTCACCATATAGCTGCCAGCCTGACCGCCTACGTTGGTCACCTTAACCGAGATGCTCACATCCCTTCCAACCAACACCTCCGTCGGCGATATTGATAGGTCGGAGAGCTCGAAGGCTGCTGGAGCTGGAGCCACAATCTCCCCTATAACAATGGGTACGCCGTCAACTTCATCCCTATACATCCTAGCCCAGACGATGTTTCGGTCTGGATAGACGCCCGTCTCGCGGCATCTATGCCAGGCGCCATTCTTATAGTAGTAGAGGCCGAGGCTTGACTCATCTCTGCCTGCTATCTCCTCATCGGTGTAGTGCACCTCAACGTAGATCGGCCACTGAACCGCGTCGAGGTTGCCGATGGCTATGTCTATGAACTTTGGCACAGCATTCCTAGGCAGAGGAACCTCGGGATGAGGATTATCAGGATACCTCAGAATCTGAACCGTAGTCGGCGCCGTTGTATTCAGCGTCAGAGTAGCATTGGCCTCCTCAGTTGCATCCACGATGTAATTTGTGGCATTGGCAGGTACACCCTCCTCATACCACCTCTCCGGAGGAGTCGGCGGCGCCTCGACGGTGACTACACAGGTATCGGAATCGGTGGCTCCGAGATCATCGGTCACGGTGAGCGTCACGGTGTAGGTTCCTGGCGACCGATAGACATGTGAGACGCGTACACCAGTTCCTGTGGATCCATCGCCGAAGTCCCACTCATAGCTAACTATCGTCCCATCTGGATCATAGGAGCCGGAGCCATCAAACCAAACAGTTCTATTAACGAAAACCGTCTGATCGGGTCCAGCATCTGCGACGGGAGGCTGATTAACAGGAGCTGGAGGAGGCGCGATGACCACAGACTTTACTCTGAAGGTCGCGGTGGAGACCTTATTCTTCCCCATATCCTTAACTCGGATAGTGTAGGTTCCATAATCCCAATCGTCTGGTATCTTGATCTGGTATTGAAATGCTCCATTTGAATCAAAGCTACCTTGATCAACCCACACCTTGTTTCCACTTGGATCCTCGATTTGTAGCATATAGACATCATTCGGAGTGCCGCCGCTAACCGAGATGGTTACGGATTCTCCTCGATAGTACTCAGATTTATTTGTTGAAACTGTTAATGCTACTGCCTCTATATTTGGAATAGGCATCATAAAGGCTATTATCAATATGAGAAACACCCCGAGGTTGAATATAACTAACTTTCTCATATCCCTCACCTCATGTCACGGTGAAACTTGCCTCCTTAGCTTCAGAGGCTAATGCCACTCCATTTGGAAGCCAGTCACTCCATACCATCGCCCTCACCTTATAGGTGCCAGTTGCTGCGCCACTTGGAATAGTCCAATCTAAGGTGATCGTGTGAGTCTCACCTCTCGTGATTGTATCGATTTTCGACACTATAGTCATAGGTCTCTTATCTCCATCCATTACGGCGATGATTACATTGTAGGTTTTCGCCTCAGTGAAGTAGTCCCAATAATAGTATTGACAGTAGTATGATGGGGGTTGATATTGACAGTAATAGCTGTAATAGTATCCATAAGGAGTTTGATAACCTACAGCCATCTCGATCTTCACCTGAAATGTGACCGTTTCACCCCTTGAGAAGGTTGTTTTTCCTTGAGTCTTTACTTCGAGTATCCGTAGTGGATACTTCTGTGATGGTGCGATGAAGGCGAAGAGGGCTTGAATATAGGTGTAGGTGACGGCCACTCCGAGGGCGATGAGTATGCCGAGGGCGATGAGCCTCTTGGCGTCGAGAACTATCACTATCTCCTTCTCATCACTAAGGCTCATATTGATCGCTATATCTTCCCAGACCCTATAAGTGTTTTATGCTTCTCCGAAAGATAATAGCGAGGCAGCGATGAAAGACGAGAATTATCGGGCTTGTACTTGAAGCCTGGCATCGATTATAGGGTTTTAAGCTTCGAACCGGTTTCGATCGGATGGCGATATAGGGT
>JAGHBJ010000038.1 GCA_021161045.1 Candidatus Bathyarchaeota archaeon | reverse complement strand
CGTTTATGGCTGTGAAGGTGAGCATGGCGGCCTCGAGGGCGTTTACGCCCCTCCAGGTCTCGCCAGCTGCGTGGACGGCTCTACCCCGAAACTCGAATTCGATCGCTTCACGGCAGAGGTTGCTGCAGATGGTCGTCGTCCTCGTTGAGGGGTGGAACATCATCGCGGCGTCGACGGTCTTTATCTCATCGAGCATGACAACCTTCCCACCTGCATTCTCCACATAGGCCTCCTCCGCCGGCGTCCCGAAGACGACGAGGGTGCCTGGAAGCCGTTTCATAACCCTGCTAAGGGCGAGGGCGGCGCCGAGAGTGATGGCCGATATGACATTGTGGCCGCATCCATGTCCAACCCCCGGCAGGGCGTCATACTCAGCCATTAGGCCTATCCTCGGCCTCTCAGCTCCACCCCTATACTCGGCCTTAAAGGCCGTAGGCAGACCCGCCACGCCACGGGTCACCTCGAAGCCGGCCCTCTCCAGCTCTGAGGCGAGCAGCCTCGAGGCTTCAAACTCCCTATAACCAAGCTCCGGATGGTCATGTATCCATCGGCTTATCTCCCAGAGCCTCTCCCCCATAGAGTCGATGAGGGCTGAGACCTCAGATTTGAGATCCTCCATCGATTTTTGTAGGGCTTTGGGGCTTTTCTCCCTTCCGCCATCCTTATATCTGGATGGATGATCCATCCGTTGAGGATGGAGCTCCAGCTTCAGAGCCGGAGGATGGCGGCCGTAGCTGTGTTGACGGCGGCGGCCATCTCGACGAACTATCTCCTAATAGGAGTTGTGAACGTCAAGCTGATGGATCTCATCGTCTTCTCCTCCGGCTATCTCTACGGCTGTTTGGCTGGTGCGATGGTCGGCCTCCTAACATGGCTTGTATATGGAACCCTGAACCCCTATGGTTTCTCGCTTCCGATACTCATCGCCACCATGCTCTGCGAGACCCTCTATGGAGTTGTGGGAGGCCTCCTAGCTAGGAGGGGATTCTGGGATGGAGGCTTCATCGATGGAGCCGTCCGCTTCGGAGTTCTCGGCTTCCTCCTAACCTCCATCTACGATCTGATAACAAACATAGTCTCAGGCCTCGTGGCGGGGGTTCCGATAGCTGTAGCCCTCATCGCTGGGGTGCCCTTCGCCCTCATCCACGAGATCTCCAACGCCCTCCTCTTCTCCCTCGGAGCTCCACCTCTAATTAGGGCGTTAAGACGATTTGGAGGTGACATATATGGGTGGTAGGAATCCCTGGGCTTGGGCGACGGGAATCCTCCTATGTATAGCCGTTGCGCTATCCTACATCGCCGTCGACCAGTATAATCGAGCCGAGACATATAGACAGCGGTATGAGGCAACCCTAGAGGAGTTGAAGGGACTCACCATAACGGTTGACATCCTCATAGATTATGGAAATGGAACAGCCATCTGGCTCAACGATACCAGGATTCCCCTCGGGGCGAATCTCCTAATGGCGACAGAGATGGTGGCCTCAGTCGAGTATGTTGAAGGCGAGTATGGAGCCTTCGTGACAGCCATCAACGGCGTCGGCGGCGAACCAAATCGATACTGGCTCTGGTACTACCTGAAGGAGGGGAAATGGGAGATGGGCCCCGTCGCCTGCGACGCCTGGAGCCTCCACGACGGCGACGTAGTTGCCTGGAGATACACCTCCTTCAGCTAAAGGTTAAAGGCCTCAAAGCCGGAGAGATATTCGGCTTGGAGCCTCTGAGAATCATGGAGAGGGCTGCCCTTGAGTATGCCCCAGGTAGGCGTCTCACATACGGCGTCATCCACGTGTTGAAGGCTCTGGAGCTGATAGGGTCTAGACGAGTCGGCCGTCAACAGCTGGCGAGAGAGCTTAGAATAGGCGAAGGCTCCGCTAGAACCCTCATCAGAAGGCTTAGGGATGAGGGGTTAATAGAGGTTGAGAGGGGAGGGATGAGACTGACGGAGAGGGGTAGAGGCATCCTATCCTACTTCCAGGGCCTCATGAGGTCTATGAGTGTGCCGTCAACCCCCTCAACGGTCTCTGAGAAGAATTACGCCGTCCTCGTCAGGGGCGCCGCCCCCCTCATAAGATTCGGGGTGGAGCAGAGAGATGCAGCCCTCCTAGCCGGAGCGAGAGGCGCCACCACATTGATCTACGACGGTGAGAATTTCCACATGCCTGGATTGAAGCGAGAAGTTGAGCCGGAGCTCTCCAAGCTGCTTAGAGATGGTTTAAAACCTGAAGCTGGCGATGTCATAATCATAGGGACGGCGGAGGAGGAATGGGCCGCCGAGATGGGGGCCAAGGCCGCCGCCCTCGATCTCATTAGGGGGATGTCCAGCAGAAGGGGTTGAGGGATCAACCGTGATGCTCCACTTCGCCTACGGCTCAACGTTATCCTCAAGATATCTGAGGCGCCACTGCCCCGATGCGGGCTTCCTCATGAAGGCTCTCCTACCAAACTTCCGCGTCGCCTTCACCATCTACTCCGAGGAGATGAAGGGGGGAATCGCGGATATAATCCTGGATCCAGGTAAGGTTGTGAGGGGAGTCCTATACGAGATACCTGAGGATGAGCTTGAGCATCTAGACGACGTTATGGGCGTCGGGGAGGGGATATACACGAGGCAGATCTTCCTCGTCCTGGGAGAGGATGGAGAGCTGTATAAGGCAGCCCTATACAGAGGTGTGGAGGAGGGGGGACCCTACACCCCCTCGCGGAGATATGTCGAGCTTATGCTGGAGGGAGCCGAGGAGCATCAACTCGAACCCGCCTACGTTGAACGTCTTAGGAGACTTCTAAACTCCCTCCGGTGATCGCCGTGGTCGTAATCGTCGCCCTAGGCGACAGCCTGACAGCCGGCTACATCGATCCCATCAGGAGGATGCCCTACACCCATCTCCTAGAGGAGCTGATTAGGAGAGAGCTTGAAGTCGAGGCCACCATCATCAACGCAGGGGTGCCAGGTGACACGACGGAGGGTATGCTGAGGAGATTCGAAGCCGATGTCCACACCCACAAGGCGGATTACGCCATCATCTGGGGAGGCATAAATGATCTATATCTCGGTCGAAGCCCCCAAGAGGTGGTGGCGAATCTCCTAGAGCTTTATAGACGATGTAAAGCTGTAGCCGTCACACCAATAGGCTGCACGCTCACCCCCACGAGATTTGAGGCCTTAAACAAACTAGTCAGGGAGGTGAATGGAGACTTATCGAGGAGATGCCTTGATGAGGGAGTCTCAATAGCTGACATATACTCACCCCTCATCGATAGGGATGGCCTACTGGATCCAAGATTCTCAAGCGACGAAGTTCACCTAAATCCAGCTGGATATAGAGTTGTAGCCGAGACCCTCTATCGAGTCCTTAGAGGACTCATAGATGGAGACTGAGGACGATGAGGTAGAGGGTTGATATAAATAGATGGATGCTGGCTGCGGTGAAGCCGATCTTCGTGAACCTCTTAATCGAGAGCGGTTTCCCCTCCTGCTCGGCGACGCCTACGGCGATAATGTTACTCGGCGATCCCAGGGGGAAGAGGTTTCCACCGAGGTTCGCCCCCAGTATCAACCCCCACCAGATGGTGCTCGGCCCCCCCTCGACGATGAGGTGTTTAGCTATCGGGGCGAAGGTTGCTGTGAGGGGGATGTTGTCGATGAAGGCTGAGGCGAAGGCTGAGAGCCATAGCACCACTATCGGCATTAGGTAACCCCTGCCGTGGACGGCTCTGGAAATGGCTAGGGAGGCCATCTCGATGACGCCTATATTGTCTAGGCCATTGATCATGACGAATAGGCCTGCGAGGAAGAGGATCGTAGGCCAATCGATCTCGCCTAGGGCCTCCCTCGGCTCCTTCTCCACCAGCATGAGCATCGTGACTCCCCCCGCCAGGGCGATGAGGGGTGGGGTGGCTCCGATGAGGGCGTGGAGGGCGAAGGCGATGATGGTCCCCCCAATTATAGCCGCGGCCGCCGCCTGTAGGGGGCCGAAATCCACCCTAAGCTCAGGTGGGGGGCCGAGCCTCTCGAAGTTGAAGCCGTTCAGGGACCCTATCTCCCTCTCCAGATCCATCTCAACCTTCACGCCTAGCAGGTCTTCAACCCATTCCAGGGGCTTTATTGGTCTAAGCTCCCTCCTCTCCAGCCTCTCCCCCTTAAGCTCTCGGAGATATAGTAGGAGGGTTGCGAGGTAGAGTATGAAGGCGATGGGAGTCATGGTGAGAAGGAAGGAGTTGAAGGGGATGCCCCCCTCCATGGCTACGATGATATTCGGTATGGAGCTCACCATGAGGACTAGGCCGCCGACGTTGGTGATTATGGCTTGGAAGATGAGGATGGTCTGAGGCCTTAGCTCCCCGCTTCTAGCTATGAGGAGGGTCAGCGTCGCCGAGATGAGCATCGCACCTATATTGTTGAGGAAGATGGTGAGTATCATGGTGAAGGTTAACAGCAATATGGCCAGCAGCGTCGAGGAGGGGGAGAACCTCATCATCCTCGACGCTATATAGCTGAAGATACCTGAGCGTTCAGCCCCCCTGACGAGGAGCATCATCCCGAAGACTATGCATAATATGTCCAGCTCCATGTATTCTAGGAGCCTCTCGGGGTTCACGACTCCTATGAGGATGAATATGCCCGCCCCTATGAGGGAGGCGTAGGTTCTATGGATGCTCTCAGATACTATGAGAAGGAGGACGAAGAGGAAAATAGTGAGGGATAGGAGTTGGAGGGCATTCATACTACACCGTCTCTTCCGCCCCCTCCTCCTCTCCCCTCTCCGCCGGCCTTATGCTCTCAGCGATCTTCCTATACTCCGCCATCAGCTGGTCGATGGTGTGCTTCCTCAGCTTCAGCAGTAGATTCCACTTATTCTTACTGTTCGTCTCCAGCTTCCCAACCCGCTCACACAGCTCTGAGATCTCCCCCCTGAACTTCTCCAACTCCTCTGAAAACTTCTTCAGCTCCTCATCGATGTATCGCTGGAAGCGGATCTCGATCTCCTCCATCCTGCTCTTAAGCTCATCCCTGACGATCTCTCTGACTCTATCCTCGATGCTCATACCTATCTAGATACAACGCCTCTGGAAATACTGATATAATTTTCCTTGAAGGGGGCGCAGGCTCATTATAGGCGGTGGGAAGGGCTATCCCCATGGACTTGAGCGCGTCTACTGGATCGGCGCAATGCTGAGGGACAGCCTCCCCGCCGGCGCCTCCATAATCTTCGAGAACCCAGAGACGGGGAAGTTCATCCAATTCGCATTGAAGGGGTCGGGAGAACCTCATCTGCAATGTCCCAACAGCCATCCTAACCGTCGGAGGAGGAGAAACTAAGGGAGCTGATGCCGAAACCTCAAGGGATATGGAGACGGGTGAACTCGTCTCCTATCAACGCTGATTCGACTCCATGAACTCGATAGGGCTGCTGAACTAGTCGAGGAGATCTTAACCTCTCAGTCGATTACGATTTGAAATAGTTGGCTGACCGGCTTTAAGGCCCATTCTAGGGTCTAGAACGAGTGTTCAAATGATTGGTATCATCTCAGGCTCCTCTCCCTCCATTCATCGGTATGAAACCTACAGCCCATGGCGTGGGATTATCGAAGACCGGTATACTCCTCATAACCTGCTCCTCCGACTATCTCCACCCCTATGGAGAGGGTCTGCTCATCGGCGTTGGAAGAGAGGTCATAGTTGAGGGCGACTCCGCCTATGAGCGAGGGCGAAGATGGCGATATTCAACGTCTCGAATCTAACGAGGCCGAGGGAGGTGGCCAGGATAGAGCTGGGGGATGGGGGTCAGACACTCCGGTGAGGTGGGAGGTGAGGAGGACCCTATACATCGGCGACTACCTCTACACTATCTCCAGGAGCCTTGTGGAGGTGAATAGGTTGACGGATTTCAGCGAGGTGGCAGCCGTCGAGATACCCTAGGCCTCTCAGCCTCCCTTAGCCTCCCAGCTAAGGCCTCCTCGATGACCCTGGGGATTCGGTCGATGAGGTCGAGGGGTGATAGGTGGTATCCCTTCTCCCTGTAGGCTAGGTCTCCAGCATAGCCGTTGATGAAGGCCCCCGCCACGGCTGCCTCGAAGGGGTTGACGCCCTGAGCCAAATAGGCTGCCACGATGCCTGAGAGGACGTCCCCCGTGCCGCCGACGGTCATACCTGGATTTCCCGTTCTATTATATCGAGTGTATCTGCCGTCGCTGACGATGTCCACATGGCCCTTAAGCAGCATAACGGCTCTAAGCCTCTTCGCAGCTTCTTCGACGATTCGCCCCCTCTCTAATAGGTCGCCGGCGGCCTCCCTGCCGGTTAGCAGCTTGAACTCCCCTCCATGAGGTGTAAGAACCGTCGACCCCTTAAACCTCCTCCCCAATCTAGCTGTGGCCTTAAGGCCGTCGGCATCGATGAGGGTTGGGATGCCCCTAGCCTCAAGCTCGTCTAGGAGGCTGTCAACGGCCTCAACGGTTCTATCGTGAACCCCTAGACCAGGCCCTACGATGGCCGAGTCCACCCTATCTAATAGGGGGAGGAGCTCCTCAACTCCCCTAGGGGTGAGGTGGCTTCCCCTAAGCTTTATCGTGATAAGCGTAGGCGAGTATCCCGCTATGACGTTGGCGGCCGACTCGGGGGCTGCGACGTAGACGAGGTCTACGCCGACGGCGTAGGCGGCGAGGGCTGAGAGGGCTGGCGCCCCCGTATACGTCTCCGAACCTCCGACGACGAGGACTCTGCCGAAATCTCCCTTATGCGCCTCAAGGCGTCTCGGCTTGGAGGCTAGGTAGATGTCCCCTGGGCCGGAGAATAGCTCCGCCTCGGGTGGAATCCCTATGGGTTTCACGAGGAGTTTCCCAAGGTATTTCTCAGCCTTCTCGAAGCCCTTCTTAGGCTTGTGAAGTGTGATGGTGAGATCCGCCTCGACGACGGCCCCCTCAGCTCGACCCGTATCGGCCTGAAGGCCAGAGGGGAGGTCGACGGCCACCTTGAAGGCCTTTGAGCTGTTTATCGCCTCCACCATCTCCCTAAAGGGAGGTCTCAGCGCCCCCTTCACACCTGTTCCCACCAGGGCGTCGACGATGACATCCGCCTCGAGCAGCCTGATCTCCGATGAATCCCTCACAACCTCTAGGTCTATGCTGAAACCCATCGCCTCCACGGCCTCCCAGTTCCTCTCGGTCTCCTCCACCCTAATGTCCGATGGATCTCCGAGGAGGATGACGTGAACCCTATAGCCCATGGCGGCTAGATGCCTAGCCGCGGCTAGGCCGTCTCCACCATTTCCCCCAGGGCCGCAGACGACTAGAATCCGCTTATCCGAGGTGAATCTCTCCATGATTGCCTCCGCCACGGCTCTGCCCGCGTTCTCCATCATCTGAAGCCTTGAGACGCCTAGATACTCGGCGTTCATCTCGACGGCTCTCATCTCTCGGGATGTGAGGCTCTCATCTAGGAGCAAGATCTCTCAGAACCTTCTTAGCCCCAAGAGCTTTAAGCCTCTCGAAGCCGCCGCCCTACACAGGCCACATGGATCTCGATTCAGGTTTGATCCTCAACCCGTAGATCCCCAACGGAGTCTATATGGTTCTCCGCCATCCCCTTAACCCTAGATCCCACTCCTATGGCCTTGACCCCCGCCTTCTCCGCTGCCATTAGATCCTCGGGTTGATCACCGATGTATATGGCCTCCGATGGAGGTGTGACGCATCGTCGGCATGCCAGTATTATGACATCAGGGGCGGGCTTTGGATTCTCCACCTCGTCGACGCCAACTATCACATCGATTAGAGAGAGGAGTCCAGCCTCCTCCAGGGCCTTAGAGGCTCTGGCTCTAACCTCATTGGTGGCTACAGCCAGCCTAAGCCCCGCCTCCCTCAGCCTTTCGAGGGTCTCGGGAATCCCTGGTAGAGCCTCGGCCCTATACCTTGAGGCCATAAGCCTATCGGCCTCGATGTAGGCCTCCTCGGCTAGCCTCCTAGCATCCCCCCAGCCGATGCCTGTTAGGTAGAGGGCGACGGCCGCCACTATGATGTCCTCCCTTCTAGGAGCCTTCGCCAGGGGACCATCCATGTCCACGTGTCCTATGGC
The DNA here is from genome assembly GCA_021161045.1 of Candidatus Bathyarchaeota archaeon. GTDB lineage: Archaea > Thermoproteota > Bathyarchaeia > TCS64 > B23 > B23. The sequence continues at coordinate 7,628 of JAGHBJ010000038.1, read as the reverse complement.
TGGGTCTACACCTGAAAGTCTCGCCCAGAGGGAGGCGGCCTCACCGCCGAATCGTTGACTCATCACCCGCATCCTAGCCTCGGCTAAGGCCCTGAATCTCGCCTCCGCATCTATCAGGGTTCCATCTAGATCGAAGATGATGAGATTGCAGGGGATTCTCTTTTCGCCTATGATTATATCAGCCATTTCTCCCACCTTTATGCTCTGAGGGGTCTCTTCCTTGGCTTTAAACAGGTAAAGTTGACTATTATAACCAACAAATTTTAATTAGGGGGGAGGAGGGTCTTTAAATTTAGGGGTGGATGTTTTGCCGATGGCTTTTGTCCTGATCAACGCCGAGATCGGCGCTGAGCATGAGGTGTTAAAGGAGCTGAAGGAGATACCAGAGGTGAAGGAGGCCTATATGGTTTATGGGGTCTACGACATCATCGCCAGGATTGAGACGGAGACGATGCAGGAGTTGAAGGATACGATAAGCTGGAAGATCAGGAGGCTGGACAAGGTTAGATCGACGCTGACGATGATCGTCGTCTAGGCCTCCAGAGTCTTGAGTAGATCCGCCTTTGTCACTATGCCTATAATTCCCCCTCTCTTAGTGATGAGAACCGCTGGGTAGACCCTCAATAGGGCTGTCAAGACGGATAGTGGAGCCTCCTCCCCAACCTGGGGGAAGGCGTCATCCATCACCTCCGAGATAGGTCTCTCAGCCAGGGATGGGCCATCCTCCCCCTCCATAAATCTCTCCACGATCGTCTTCTCCGAGATGCTTCCCACAATCCTACCCTCCTCCAGAACTGGAAGCTGTGAATAGCCATATCTCATCATGAGCTCCGCCGCCCTCTTAACGGGTTCATGAGCCTCGATGTAGATGACATCCCTAGACATTATATCCGCCGCCTTAATCCCCCTGCCATCCTCAACCCTCTGCAGCGCCTCTAGAATGGCCTTAACCTTCCTATAGGAGGGCTCGATCTTACCGGCCTCCAGCTTCGCGATGTAGGATTGGCTCACACCCGCCAACTCGGCTAGCTGACTCTGGGTTAGGCCCAGCCTCTTACGCCTCTCAGCGATCCGCTCAACGGAGGGGAGCATCATGGATTAGGGGACTCAACCATCTATTTAGGGCGATCCATCTTAACCCTTATATCCCTCTTAAGGCTCTCATGGGGCGGCTTGCTGCTCCACATCGGCATCGACGACACGGATTCGCCGAGGGGAGGATGCACCACCTATATAGCGGCCAGAATCGTTGAGGGCCTATTAAGCCTGGATGTAGACTTCATCGATTATCCAAGCCTCATCAGGCTTAACCCAAATGCCCCGTGGAAGACTCGGGGTAATGGGGCCATCTGCCTGAGGCTCAGCATCCCCGAGGAGTTGGAGTCTAAGGTTAAGCGTATAGTCATCCAGGAGGTGGAGGCCTACGCCGATTTGGAGCATCCACAAACCCATCCAGGGGTGGTCTTCCACATCGGCGAGATCCCCCAGCCCATTCGGGATTTCGCCGAGAGAACCATCAGGGGATTGACGACGCTGAGGGAGGCGATGGAGCTCATCGACGAATACTCCGCCTCGGCGATAGGCTATAAGGAGATGAGAGGACTCATCGGAGCCTTAGCAGCCATAGGGGAGACCTTGGAGGGTGACTACACCTATGAGCTCCTCGCCTATAGACAGCCGGAGAATTGGGGTAAACCTCGAAGGGTGGATCCAGAGTCGGTTGTGGAGATGGATCGGGCGACAGCCCCTGAAACCTTCAACAACTATGACCCTGAGACGGGCAGGATTCTCATAACTCCCAGGGGGCCTGACCCCGTCCTCCTTGGTATAAGGGGCGAATCACCAGAGGTTGTTCACAGGGCCTTTGAGATGCTCAGGATCGATGAGCCGATCGAGCGTTGGGTCATCTTCAGAACAAATCAGGGAACAGATGCCCACCTCGGCGAGCCTGTGAAGCTGGAAGCGGCGAAGCCCTACATGCCGATAGTCGCCGTCGTTGAGGTCGCCTCGAAGCCCAGAACCATTCCAGGAGGCCATGTCATCCTCCGCGTTCGAGATGAAACCGGCGAGATGGATGCGGCGGCCTATGAACCGACGGGATCCTTCAGAGAGATCATCCGCTCCCTCATACCTGGAGACATAATTCGAATATATGGAGGGGTCAGACCGATGGGGAGGGAAGCCTCGACGATAAACCTGGAGAAGGTTGAGATCCTAGAGCTGGCGAGGGATGTGAGACTCATGAATCCCCTCTGCCCCCTCTGTGGGGCGAGGATGGAGTCGATGGGACGTGGAAAGGGATACAGATGTCGGAGGTGTCGATATAGGGATGAGACCCTATCTAAGATGGAGGTGGAGGTTCCCCGCAGCGTGAGAAGAGGCCTATATCTACCGCCGCCGAGGGCTCAGAGGCATCTAACAAAGCCCCTGAGGAGATATGGACGGGAGAAGAGGGGGCCGCCGGTAGGCCCATTATATGAACCTTGGCATCACCCCTGATTCCTCAGCATCGTCCCCATCGGAGGTTGGGTCATAGACATATAGGGAGTTGACCCTCACTTTACCGGTGTCTCCATGGTGAAGGTTGAACTCTCCCTACGGGATTTCCTCCAGGCTAGTCCTCCATCGGTCGTCGTCCTGGCAACCTGCGTCGACGCCTCCGGTAAGCCTAACATCATAACCCTCGGCATGTTCATGCCCATCAGCTTCGATCCACCGCTAGTCTGCATCGGGGTTTCACCGAAGAGATACAGCCATAAACTCATCGAGGAGACGGGTGAATTCGTCATAAATGTCCCAACGGAGGGCATCATCGAGGAGACCCACTTCTGCGGCACCAAATCTGGGAGGGAGTATGATAAATTCAAGGAGACGGGGCTGACGCCGAGGCCGGCTTCAAAGGTTAAGCCACCCCTCATAGAGGAGTGCTACGCCCACCTGGAGTGCCGAGTTGTTCAGAGATACACCTGCGGAGACCACACACTCTTCGTAGGCGAAGTCGTGGCAGCCCACATAAACAAAGATGTTCTAGGGGAGGATGGGAAGGTCGACATCCTAAAGGCCAAACCAATATTCCAGCGAAACCACATCTACTATGGATTGAAGAGGCCCTAACCTCTTTTCGGGAAAACCTTTTCAGCTTCATAAGCCTCCTCCATCAGGGAGATTGAATCAGCGATCCATACTAGTGGCCCTAGTCATCGTCGCAGCCCTCTCCTCCCTACTCATATTGTGGAATCCTGTCCGACATAAGGTTGAGACGCCCACTGAAGAGCAGCCATCCACACCGGGGGAGACCACTAAAGCCGAGGAGACCTCCGAAGAGGAGAAGGGAGAGGTAAGCGAGGCCGTAGAGGAGGTGGAGGAAGACGAGGAGGGCGAGGAGGGGGGAGGTCGTGTTGGCATACCCATCTACCCTGGAGCCGTTAAGATCGAGCTGCCGGAGGAGGCTTGGATCCATCTTGGGATCAGCCCCGAGGCCATGAGGGAGGGCTATCAGGTTGATGTATCCGTGGAGGAGGTTGTTGATTGGTATGCCTCCGAGACCGCCGATTGGGAGGTGATGGATGCCAGGAACTTCACGGGGATGGAGAATGACACCATCTACTACCGCCTCTACAAGAGCGGAGATGTGGGTCTCCTCATCTTCATCTCCCCCTCCAGGATGCCCTTCAATGGAACCCTAATCCAGGTGGCCTATGGCAACTGGAGCCTCTTCGAGAACTATACCCTCCCCATCGGTGGAGAGGAGGAGAAGCCAGCTGAGGAGAGGCCGCCAGAGGAGGTCTTCCAACTCTTCTATGAGTATCCCGAGCTGGGTAAGGGGCCAGTCATCTTTAAGACCTGCCCCATGAGGCTGGAGGACATCAGCATTGTGGAGCCCCTCGGCAACCTCAATCCAGAGGCTGGACACACCTTTCCCAGCGACCATGGGGGACTCGGCTTCGTGAACCCCAATAAGTATCCGCCACCCTACATCGTGAGAGCTCCAGCTGATGGGATCATCGTTGAGATTGAGTGGAGGGTTGAGGATTGGCCTCCTGAGAGTGGATTCACAGGTAAATATAATGACTATAAGGTGGTCATCGCCCATACTTCCACCTTCATGTCCGCAATAGACCATATCTCAGAGCTGGATGAGGGCATCGTCGAGAGGGCTGGAAACCTCACCGTCGGCTTCAACAGGGTTAAAATACCCATAAAGGAGGGGGAGATCATCGGCAGGGCTGGAGGCAGACCTAAAGCCCAGATGGGCTTAGACTGGATCGTCTACGACAAGAACGTAACCCACTTCATCCATCTAGAGAAGTATGGGCGGAGCGCCTATGCGGTTCACTTCTTAGAGTATTGTGATGAGGAGTTGAAGGCGAAGCTGATGGCGAAGCTGAAGAGGGAGGCTGAGCCTAAGTGGGGGCAATTCGACTACGACCAGCCTGGAAGACTCGTCGGAAACTGGTTCCACATAAACGTGAGCAAATCCGACCCCCTCGGCGACTGGGATAAGCATCTCGCCTTCGTCTACTACATGTACGACCCTAAGAGTATCAGGATAGCCGTAGGCGGGACGCTGCCGATGAAGGTGGCCACCTACTCCGTCGTAGGGAATGCACCGGATCCAGCTGAGGTGACACCTGAGACGGGTAAGGTGGTCTACTGGCTTGACACCCCGCCGGAGTATGGCGTGGAGAAGCATCCGAAGTATACGATGATCGTTGAGATGATCGATGAGGAGACTATTAGGGTTGAGGTCTTCAAGGGTTGGATCGAGGATCCGGAGTTCACGGATGAGGCTCAGATATACACTCGGTGAGTCGAGCTTTATATAGGGATGCTCCTCCAATATGAGGGGCGTCGAGGGCTGGATGTATCCCAGGGAGTATGATGAGGCCATCACCGTCTTCTCACCGGAGGGCCGCCTCTATCAGGTTGAGTATGCCATGGAGGTTGTCAAGCGAGGCTCCACAATCGTCGGCGTCGCATCACCGGAGGGAGCCGTCCTGGCGGCTGAGGAGAAGCCGGAGAATAGGCTACACCTGACGAATCCCTCGCAGAAGCTCTTCCAACTCGATGAGCATATAGGCGTCGCGGTAGCCGGAATGAGGGGGGACGCAAGGGTCCTCGTGAACTATGGGAGGATACTCTGCCAATATCACCGGCTCCTCTACGATGAGCCGATAGATCTAGAGGCCCTCGTGAGGATGCTGGGAGACCTCGTCCACGCCTATACGCAGATGGCGTGGGTTAGACCCTTCGGAGTCGGCCTACTGATAGCCGGCGTAGATCACGGCGGGGCTAGGCTTCTATCCCTCGATCCCAGTGGCAGCTATAAGGGGTATAGGGCAACAGCCCTGGGAAGGGGTGAGAGAACGGCCGTGGAGCTGCTGGAGAAGCGCTACAGGGATGGCCTCACACTCGACGACGCCATCAAGTTAACCCTGGAGGCTCTTAAGGCATCCTCAGAATCCCTCTCACCAGCCGACGTCTCCCTCGTCATCATACCCCGCGAGACCGCCTCCCTGAGATGGCTCAGCCCCGAGGAGCTCCAGGGATATATGGCTTAACCCCTCCTCTTCGGGACAGTTATCGAGACCATTATGGCGCATAGGAGGCAGAAGAGGCCTCCAACGATGAAGGGCGTCTTCAAGCCGTAGAGATCCCAGAGGAGGCCGAAGACGAAGGGGCCTGGAATGTCGCTGAGGCCGACGAGCATCTTATAGGTTCCTATGACCTCAGCCCTCTGCTCCACAGGTGCGAGGTCGGCGACCCACGCCTGGATATTCGGCCTATAAAGGCCTTGATATACGCCGTGGAGGAGGAATAGTAGGCCTACAATGATGTAGGTTGAGGCGTAGGCGAAGCCCATGGTTAGGGCGCCGAGGACGATCATGCCGAGGATAACCGGCGTCTTCCTACCGAAGCGATCCGAGAACTTCCCGGCGAAGTAGGCTGTTGGGGCGAAGCTGACGTTGATCAGCCAGTAGAGCAGCACCGTCGCCCAGAAAGCCTCTTTGGGTATGCCCAACACCTTGGCGCCGCAGACGAGCATGAAGTTCTCGGAGACATTCCAGAAGGTGAAGAACATCGTCACCAATGTGAGGGGGAGCAGTATTCGGTCTCTGAGGAGGATGGAGAAGCCCAATCTACGTCGACGCCTCTCGGAGGGCCTCTCCAGAACCTCCCTGGTTCCGAAGAAGATGAGGAGGATGCTAATCGTCGTCGGGGCTGCGGCGCAGAAGAATATCCACCTATAAGCCTCATCGATGTGGACTCCGATGTTGAGGAAGAGCTGGAAGAGGCCTATGCCCAGTAGAGGCCCTATAACAGCTCCGAAGGTGTCCATTGAACCCAATAGACCGAAGGCACGCCCCCTATAGCTGGGTGGAACGGAGTCGGCTAGCAAAGCCTCCCTCGGCGGATTCCTTATGCCTCGGCCAACCTGGTAGAGCATCTTAGCCGGTATGAGATGCTGCCAGACCCTCGCCAGGCCTTGGGTGACCCTGGAGATGAGGAGTAGCAGATAGCCGATCCAGATGAGGTGGCGCCTCCCCCTTATATCGGCCAATCGGCCTACGAGGGGCATTATGAGGAATCCGGTCAGCAGCGCTAAGGAGTCGACGAGGCCGAGAACCTTCATCTGGGCGACGCCGAGCACCTGGACGAAGAATATGGGGTAGAAGGCGAAGAGCATGTCTGCCCCCATATCGTTGAAGAAGGCTGCGAGGCAGATGGGGAGAACATTCGTCATCTCCGTGAGCTTTACATCCTCCTCGGTCATGACGCTGAGATTAGGATTGGAAGCGCTTATAGCCTTTTTCCACCAAATTTCGATTATAGTGGTAAATAAATGGAGGCAGGCCTGCTTCAGAGCATGAGAGTCCTCGGCTTCACCCCCTATGAGGCGAGGGCCTATCACACCCTGGTGAGGTATGGGGAGATGACGGCGAGGGAGCTGAGCAGCCTAAGCGGAATACCCTACTCGAAGACGTATGAGGTGTTGAGCCGACTACAGGAGAAGGGGTTCGTGGAGGTTCAGAAGGCGAGGCCGATGAGGTTCAAGGCCGTGGCGCCGAGGGATGCCCTCAAGAGATATGGGGAGCATCTACTAAGGGGGTTGGAGGAGGAGCATAGACAGCAGCTTAGAAGCCTTGAGGAGAGGTTTAAGGCGAGGGTTGAGGCCGTGAATCAGGCCCTGAGAATCCTCGGGGGGAGGCTTCAAACCCTCTATGAGGGCCGTGGAGCCCTGGAGGCCTCGGAGGAGGTGATCTGGACGATAAAGGGGAGGGAGAACATACTATGCCAGATTAAGAGCCTCATCAGGGAGGCCTCCCACATAGAGATGATACTCCCAAGCAGCCTGCTGAACGATCTATATGAGGCCCTCAGGGGAGCCAGGGGGGAGGTGATAGTCGATGTGGAGGATGAAAGGCTTAGGGGCCTGAGGGGGATCGCCCTATACAGGATGGAGGAGACTCCCTTCAAATGCCTCATCCTCATAGCAGATGGGAGGAACACCATCTTCACCTCCGAGAGCCTTGAGACCGCCTTCAAGTCCTCGAATCCAGGGTTGGTGACGATTCTGAAGCACTTCTTCCGGCATGAGAGGGAGGAGGCTAAGCCGCTTTAGATGT
>JAGHBJ010000126.1 GCA_021161045.1 Candidatus Bathyarchaeota archaeon | reverse complement strand
GGAGCAGCCCTCCGGATTTGATGCCGGCCGCGACGGAGGGCTTCTTGCTGAGAATCGGGTCGATGACTATCACTATGTCTGGCTCATGGACGAGGTCTCTACGCCTAACGGGTCTGTCGTCGATGCGACGACCATAGCCCTCGAGACCCTGGGTAGGCCGATCACAAATACGGCTGTCCTAGGGGCCTTCAGCAGAGTCACCGGCATAGCGAAGCTTGAGTCCTTGGAGGAGGCCATCCTGAAGAGGTTTCCAGGAGAGATCGGGAAGCGGAACGTAGAGGCCTTAAGGAGGGCCTATGAGGAGGTTCACCTGCCTAAGCCGGCTAAGGGGCCTCTCAGACCGGGGGAGGAGGAGCCTCCCCACGTTACGGGCTATGGCGTCCTCAAGAGCGTCGCGGATTGGAGGGTTTTCAGACCCGTCGTCGACTTGGAGAAATGCGTCAGCTGTCGTCTCTGCTGGATATACTGCCCTGAGACCGCTATAAGCCTGGTAGATGAGAAGCCTGTCATCGACTATGATAAATGTAAGGGATGCGGCATCTGCGTCCATGAATGCCCCGTGAAGGCCATAGAATTCGTCAGGGAGGCCGTCTAAAGGAGGTGATCTCATGACGATTGAGGTTATGGTTGGAAATAAGGCGGCGGCTACGGCCGCCAAGCTCTCCAGGGTTCAGGTGGCGGTGGCCTTCCCCGTCACCCCTCAGACAACCATCGTTGAATACCTAAACGAATTCATCACCAAGGGTGAGATGGATTGTGAATTCATCAATGTTGAGGGGGAGCTATCAGCCCAGGTGGTCGTCCAGGCAGCCTCAAGGGTTGGAGCCAGAACCTTCTGCTGCACCTCCGGCCCAGGCTGCCTATATATGCATCACCCCATGCATGACACCTCAAGCCTAAGGCTGCCCGTTGTCATGGCGGTGGTTCATAGGGGCAATAAGGGTATGCAGCCCGACCACACAGACCTCATGTCCCATATCATGACGGGCTGGATTCAGTGGTATGTTGAGAATAATCAGGAGGTTTTAGACTCCATCATCATGGCTTACAGGGTTGCGGAGGATATGAGGGTGAGAATCCCCATAGCCGTCGGATATGACGGATACATCCTCAGCTACACCGCTGAGCCGGTTGACATCCCCGATCAGGAGGAGGTCGATGATTTCCTGCCTCCCTATAAGCCGATGCCCAGCCTCATGCCCGAGGACTTCGATCCAAAGGCTCCCCTATGGTGGAGAGTTCCATGGGAGGAGCATCACAAGGTTATCGTCGACGCAAAGGAGGTTATCAAGGAGGTGAACGAGGAGTTCGGCAAGCGCTTCGGCCGCAGCTACGGAAACGGCCTAGTGGAGGAGTATAGATGTGAGGACGCCGAGGCAGTCATAGTGGTGATGGGAACCATAGCCAGCACGGCCCGCGATGCCATAGACAATCTCAGGGCTGAGGGTAAGCCCGTCGGATTGGTGAAGCTCAAATGCCTCGTCCCCTTCCCCTACGAGGATTTCCAGCGTATAGGAAGCGAGGTGAGAGCTATAGGGATGATAGACCGAAACGTCTGCCTCGGAGTCGGCGGTGTGGGCCACACCTTCATCAGAAACGCCATCTACGACTTGGAGGAGAGACCGCGGGTTCTGGGATTCCACGCGGGCCTCGCCGGTAAGGAGGTGAAGGTGAGCGACATAGAGCGTATGGCTGAGAAGACCCTTAAAGCCGCCAGGGGCGAGAGCATCTCCCCCCTGGTTGAATGGATTTAAGGGAGGTGATGTGAGATGGAGAGATTGACGATTAAGGATATACCTCTTGAGGAGTATACGATTACCCCTGGAAGCGCCTGCCAGGGCTGCGGCCCTGCGTTGGCCGCCCGCCTAGTCTTCAAGGCCCTGGGTAACAAGGTGATTAGACATGGAGTCCCATCCTGTCCAGACTCCGTGACTAGGACCCCCCATACCTTCTCCGTCTTCGAGAGCGCTGGGGCAGCCTTAACAGGGATTTCAAGGGCCTTGAAGGTCTTGGGCAGGGAGGATGTTCTTGCCGTCGGCTTCATCGGCGACGGCGGCACCTATGACATCGGCTTCCAAGCCCTCTCGGCGGCGGCTGAGCGTAATGAGGACATCCTATGGTTCTGTAAGAATAATGAGGCCTACATGAATACGGGCATCCAGCGTAGCAGCGCTACGCCCCTCTACGCCTGGACGACTACGACGCAGGTTGGCCCCAGAGGCCGCGGGAAGGAGACTCCGAGGAAGAATCTACCCTTCATCATCGCCGCCCATCACGTCCCCTACGTCGCCACCGCCTCCATAGCCTTCCCCACAGACCTGATAGGGAAGGTGCTACATGCGAAGAGGTTGAGGGGATTCAGATTCATCGACATCCTATGCCCCTGCCCGACGGGGTGGCGCTTCGATCCGAGTAGAACCATAGAGGTGGCACGGCTGGCCGTTCAAACCGGAATGTGGGCTCTCTACGAGATCATCGATGGCAGGGAGTTCAGGTTGACCTATAAGCCTAAGAAGCTTAAGCCCGTCGAGGAGTATCTAAGGCTTCAGGGCCGATTCAGGCATCTGACCGACAGGGAGATCGAGGAGATCCAGCGGATGGTCAACGAGAACTGGGAGAGGCTGTTAAAGCTAGACGAGATGGGCGAGTTCCCACTTTAACCCTTTATCTATTCTCCGGATTTTATTTTCCACAGCAGCTCATCATCGATGCTTAAGAGGGGTTATACGCTATTCTCTGTGGAGGTCGCCTTGAACTCGGGATTGACCCATGAGGACTTGGAGAGGATTCTCAGGGAGGCTGGTGTGGATTATCGGCTGCTGGAGTTTGAGGGGCATACCATGACGGTGGAGGCGGCTGAGAGGCAGCTCGGCGTGGATAGGGGGCGCATCATCAAGTCTATGCTCTATGTCGATGATGAGGGGAGGCCTCTGCTGGCGATAGTCACCGGGGACCGATTGGTGGATGAAGTGAGGTTGGCGGAGGTCTGCGGCGTAGAGCGAGTTAGGAGAGCTAGGCCTAAGGCGGTTAGGTCGCTGACGGGTTATGAGGTGGGAGCTCTACCTCCCCTAGGCCATAGGAGGCCGATTAGGACGATCATCGATAGCAGGGTGATGAGGCTGGAGAAGGTCTATGGAGGGGGAGGAGCGATAAACAGGCTGCTGGAGATCAGTCCCAGCGACATAAAGAGGCTGACTGGAGCTGAGGTCGCTGATATATCTCGACCTATGGAGGGAGGTTGATGCCGAGGGTTATAGACCTTGGGGAGAGAAGCCCGAAGCTGCGGGGAGTCCACCTAATAGTCGGCGAGGGATTATGCAGCAACATCTATGTCCTCGGCGTTGAGGAGGCGGTGCTCATCGACGCAGGCGTCGGAAATCGGCTTAACCCCGTCTGGCCTCAGCTGGAGGAGATCGGCGTGAAGCCGGAGGGTCTGAGGGGGGTGGCGGTGACCCACGCCCACCATGATCACATTGGAGGGGTCTTCCGCATATTGGAGCGGGCTGACCCCGAGGTTTACCTACATCGATTCGACGCTGAATATGTCGCCACTTATATTCGGAGGCTTAGATTGGTGGATGAGGGCGACGTCGTAGAGACCCCCCTCTGGCCGCTGAGGGTTATATGGACTCCTGGGCATACCCGTGGAAGCATCTGCCTCTACGTCGAAGATGAGGCCATCCTCTTCTCAGGGGACACCGTCTTCCCCTGGGGCTACTATGGACGCTATAACGGCGAGACCGGAAGCTATCAAGACATCGTTGAATCGTTGAGGAGGTTGAAGGAGCTTCAGGTGGAGCTCCTACTCCCGGGGCATGGAGGCCCGATCTACAGGGATGCCCATAGGCATATAGAGTTGGCCTACCGGAACGCGGCCTCAAAGCCTTAAAGCCTCTGAACGCAACCAATATCTGGTTGAGCTGGGATGGTGGAGAAGAATCTCGATTTTAGAAGTGACACGGTTACGCTTCCTACCCCTGAGATGAGGGAGGCGATGGCTAAGGCCGAGCTGGGAGATGACGTCTATGGCGAAGACCCGACGGTGAATAAGCTTGAGAAGCTGGCGGCGAGGATGCTTGGTAAAGAGGCTGCGCTACTAGTGACAAGTGGAACCCAGGGAAACCTCGTAAGCGTCCTCGCCCACACTATGCGGGGCGATGAGATAATCCTAGAGGCAGAGAGCCACATCTACCTCAACGAGGTTGGGGGATACGCCGTCATAGGCGGCCTTACGGCTCGGCCCGTGAGGGGGGAGAGGGGCTGGATGAGGCCTGAGGACATAGAGGCCGCGATAAGGCCTCCGAACATCCATTACCCCAGGACAGGCCTCAT
>JAGHBJ010000065.1 GCA_021161045.1 Candidatus Bathyarchaeota archaeon | reverse complement strand
TGGACGTTGAGAGGCGGAGGCTCGACCTAATGGTCTCGGAGGGGGAGCTGGAGAGGCGTCGTCGACGTTGGACTCCTCCTGAGCCTAGGGTTCGGAGGGGTTATCTGGCTAGATACTCCAGGCTAGTCTCCTCAGCAAATCGGGGGGCGATGATGTCCTAAGCCTTCATCTCCCTCAATATTTTCTTTCTCAGCGACTCCACATCGTAGAGGGGCGTTATCTTAGACTCTTCGAGGGGCTTGGCGAACTTCTTCTCCACAGCCCTCCTATGAAGTGTGTTCATGGTGCAGAAGGGTATGATGCGTCCATCTGGGACGGCGTAGTGGATGACGCATCGGTTCACCCTCTCCAGGTCGAAGTTGTAGGGATCCATGAAGTGCATCGACCCGATCATTATGAGCCTGTGATGGAGGTCGCCGAGGCTCTTGTAGTCGCCTCTCCAGATTATGGGTAGGAGAAATCTCCGCAGCATGCCGAAGCTGATGTTCCTTATGGCTGCGGCTGCTATGGTCATCTTAGCTCTGGTGCTATGCCCCTCATCGATCAACTTTGAGGCCGCCTCTATGGCCTTTAGGAAGCCGTCGACGTTTAGATGCCTCGTAATCGTCTCCACCTTATCGCCCTCTAGGACGAGGTATGTCGCCATGCCGCAGTGGGGGTGAGCGCTGAAGTCTGGATAATATCGATCCTTAAGCTTTCCGACGAATCTCGCAAAGGGGACGACTGTCGGAACGGGATACCAATCCTCCCTCTTTATGAGGCCCCCAGTCTGCTCCTCAGCCAATCTCATCAGGTCTGGAATCGTTATCCTCATCCTCTCACGCTCACGGCGGTTTATCCTCCCCGTTATGGAGACCGGCTGGAAGTTTACGCATCGGACTATGTCCCTGTTCTCTATGGCGAAGCGGATGATGCCGCCGATCTCCTGGTCGTTTACGCCGCCGACGAGCGTCGGAACCAATACGACGCTCCTACCCCCAGCCTCCCTTATGTTCTGGAGGGCCTTAACCTTGATCTCGAAGAGGTTGAAGCCCCTCGCAGCGATGTAGGGCTTAGGGGAGACACCGTCGAATTGGAGGTAGAAGGTGTCGACGCCCGCGTCGAGGAGTTCCTTACAGTAGTCGACGCTCTCCGCCAGCAGTATACCATTCGTATTCACCTCCACATGGCTGAAGCCGAGTCTCTTAGCCAATCGCACCAGGTCTGGGAGGTCTTCCCTCACCGTCGGCTCTCCACCGCTGAACTGAAGCGCTGGAGTTGGAACGGGTCGATTCTCCCTGAGATTCCGAAGCATCTCCTCGATCTCGTCAAAGCTGGGTTCATAGAGGTAGCCGGCTGCCCCCGCATGGGCGAAGCAGATGGGGCATCGGAGGTTGCATCGATTTGTGACGTCGATTATGCCGAGCACCGTGTGGGAGTTGTGTTCTGGGCAGAGTCCGCAGTCGTAGGGGCATCCAAGCTTGGTCTCGGTTCTTGGATTATCCAGCTTCCTGCCGAGATGCTCATACTTTAAAACCCTCATATACTGCTCGTAGTCTCCCCAGTAGAGGTCGGTCCATTCACCGTGTTCTGGGCATCTCTTCTTTATGTAGACCTTCCCCCCCTCCTCGTAGATGGTGGCGGGGAGCACCTTGAGGCATTCAGGGCAGAGGCTCTTCGTCTCCTTTATGAAGTTCATACGGCTTATGATTCATTTGGCCAGTTTATTTTAAGGTTATCCGAAAACTCCTCCCCAACTTGGTGTGAGAACTCTTTAAAATCTGTGGGGAGTAGGGTGTTTGAGTTGTCTCCAGCTTTGGGTGGGAGGGCCTTAGCGGCCCTTAGGGGTCTGGGCTTCACGGAGTATGAGGCCTCAGCCTACATCGCCCTCCTACAGCATGGAGGCCTGACGGCTCTGGAACTCAGCGAGAAGACCTCGATTCCCTACTCCAAGGTTTATGGTGTTTTGGAGGCTCTGAGGAGGAGGGGTTGGATCAAGGTTGGTGGTGGGAGGCCGAGGATATATTACCCTAAGTCTCCACTCGAGGCCCTGAGGGTTGAGCGGATTAGGAGGGAGAGAAGCTTCGAGGAGCATAGGAGCATCATCCTCGAGGAGCTCCAACCCATCTATGAGGGAAGAGGCCTGAGGGAGCGACCTGAGGTCTGGATCATCAGGGGCCTGGAGAGCATCCTATCCAGCCTCCGGAGGATTGTTGAGGAGGCGAGAGGGGAGCTGATGATCGCCCTCCCAGGGATGGATGAGGAGCTCATAACGGCGCTATCAACACCCCTCAGCCTGGCGAGAAATAGGGGGGTGAAGATGCTACTTTTGACGACGATGGAGGTGGCTTCAAGGCTTGGGGATTATGCCCACCGATTCGATGAGGTGAGGTTTAGGGATGAGATGTTCGGCGGCGGCATCATAGCCGATGGGGCTGAGACGTTGCTTATACTCGACGCCACCCCAGGTGGACGTCTCGCAATCGCCTCGGATCATAAGGGGCTGACCAACATAGCAAAGATATACTTCAACCATCTATGGAGGACGGCGAAGCCCCTGAAATTTGGACAATAAACCTATCCATCAACCCCTTAAGGCATCTGCTTGGAGGATGATTATGGATGAAGATTCTATCCAAAATGGCTGAGACCTTAAAAATCCTTCCAGGAGGAAGCCAGGGAAATCTTGGAGGCTTCATGAATTAAGGGGTTTCGAGGATTTGGATATGTTTTCTATCCCTCCTTTGATGTTCCGAAGAGCCGCTCCGCGATCTCTCTTCCCCCCTCAGTTAACCTGAACTCCCTCTGCCTTATGCCGAAAAGTCTCAATATTCGGCTGAGAGTTCCCCCAGCCTCCCTAGCCTCTATGACCCCCAGCTCCTCGATACATCTCTTTATCGCCTCCTCCATCTCCTCCCTATCTGGGTTTACCTGTCTCAGGAGGTCTCGTAGATTCATCCAGCCATCTTTGAGGTGGAGGGCCTTCAATATGCGGAGGGGGAGGGAGAGCTTCAATATTCTCTGCGCCTCCTCCCCGTCGAGTTGGGTTGGGGTGGGTATGGGTCTCTCCTCGATTAGGAGGCTGATCCTCTCCCCGATCCTC
>JAGHBJ010000133.1 GCA_021161045.1 Candidatus Bathyarchaeota archaeon | reverse complement strand
GTCTACAACCCTATCGAGGGCCTCGAGGCTGATGTAGCCGTTGGTCACCAGAACATTCTTCATACCCTTCTCATGGGCTATCTTGGCCGTGTCCTCGAAGTAGTCGAGGTTTATAATGGGTTCATTATAGGTGTAGGCGATGCTGGTGCAGCGTCGACGCCTGGCCATCTCCACCACCTCCTCGGGTTTCACATATCTCGTCGGTATGTCTCCAGGCCTAGCCGTTGAGAGATGCCAGTTCTGGCACCAGGGACAGGTGAAGCTGCAGCTTATATGGCTGATGCTGAAGGCGAGGCTGCCTGGGTAGAAGTGGGCGAGGGGCTTCTTCTCTATGGGGTCTACGGCCATCGCTGAGAGGTCTCCATATGTAAGCGTGTAGAGTTTTCCACCTCGATTCTCCTTTATGCCGCAGAAGCCTCGCTCCCCAGGCTTTATGACGCATTTCCTGGGGCATACTATGCATCGGACGATGTCATCCCTAAAGGTTTCATAGAATCTAGACTCCCTCTCCAAGTCCCTTCAGGTTGAGATGGTCTTCGAGGCCTATAAAGGATGAGGCTTCCCCTTGGCCAATCGATAGTAATGCTTGAATTATCGGCTTCCGGAGATAGGGATGGATGTGGAGGCTGGTTAGACCGGATGCGGCGAGGGCGCTGGAGGATGAGGCCGTCAGGAGAGGGCTGCCCAGATACGTGGATGTGGCGAGGGACAGGAGGAAGGCTAAATTCCTTATAGCTAAATCCCTCCCCGCCGATTTTCAAAGCGACGACTCCACCGGAGACCTATGGAGGCTTCATAGAAGCCTATTGAGGGAGTATCAGGAGTTTGAGGCTGAGGTTGCCGCCGGTGAGGCTGAGCCGGAGGAGGCCTCACCCAACTTCCTCGATCTAAAGGCCGAGCTGGCTAAGCGTATAATGGCTGAGTGTCACTTCTGTATGCGCCGATGCGGCGTCGACAGGCTAAGGGGTGAGAGGGGCTACTGCAGGGTGGGCGATGAGTTCGAGGTTTCAAGCTGGTTCCACCACCTCGGCGAGGAGCCTGAGTTGGTTCCCTCTGGAACGGTCTTCACCCTGGGATGTACCATACGCTGTATCCACTGTCAGAATTGGAGCATCTCTCAGTGGTATGAGTCTGGGACGTCGATGACTCCCTTCGAGATGGCTAAGATCGTTGAGGGTTTGAGGCGTGGCGGCTGTCGAAACCTCAACATGGTTGGGGGTGAGCCTACGCCCTACTGCTGGCTCTGGATTGAGACCATGAGACTCGTCGACGTGAACATCCCGACGGTCTGGAACAGCAACAGCTACTACAGCCCTGAGACCGCTGAGCTGTTAGCTGGCTTTATCGACGTCTACCTCCTCGACTTCAAATATGGAAACAACCGCTGCGCTGAGGAGATATCTGATGCTCCAGGCTATTGGGAGGCCTGCACCAGGAATCATTTGATGGCTGAGCGTTATGGGGAGCTCCTAATCAGGGTTCTGGTTCTTCCTGAGCATAATGAGTGCTGCACCAGGCCCATATTGGAGTGGATCGCTAAGAATCTCAGGCCCTGGACGAGGGTGAATGTTATGTTCCAATATCGCCCTGAGTGGAGGGCCTATCAGCGTAGGGAGCTGAGTCGTAGGCTTAGGCGTGAGGAGATGGAGGAGGCTTTGAGGATTGCACGGGAGGTGGGTATCAGGAACCTCGTCTGGGATTAGGGTTCTAGGCCTAGGAACTCTAGGATGACGTCGTGTATCTCCTCGATCCCCCTTACATGCCTCTCATATCCATGGATGAGGAAGGCTCCGCAGCGTTCATGGTCGTTGGGCCTAGAGGCGTCCGCTATCTTCTCCCCCTCCAGCCTCCAGGGGTCGACGGTGTATCCCTCCCCCACTTCGAAGACTAGGTCTGGCGGGTCATTCATCGCCTCTGGGCCATATAGCTCATCGCCCCTCCAGATCCTCCGGATGATCCTCTCACCGCTCTCATCGTCTCTGAGGCTCCTTAGGCCTGATTCGATCTCGTCGAGGAGGTTTTCATAGCCCCATCTTGGAACCACACCACTTCTCTCACGCCCCTCCAGGTTTAGGCGGATGAGGCCTAGGGGCATGACGGTGCTATAGCAGAGGGCCTTTGTCTTCTCATGGTCTATGTATCCCTCCTCCCTAAGCCAGCTGTTGATTAGAAACGCCTTTGGACGCCTCGTCATCCCATGGTCTGAGGCTATGATGAGGAGACCTCTCCCGATGTGTTTTAGGCATCTTGAGAGGAATTCGTCGAGGAGTCTGAACATATCACCGATGAGCCTCAGAATCCTCCTCTCCCTCCTCAGTAGCCTATCTAGGAGGGTTGAATGACCCCTGGAGGCCTCCAAAGCCTCAACGGTGGATATTGATAGATGATGGAGTAATCTATCGGGGAAGTTGAATACGATCATGGAGAAGTTCCAGGGGAGGTGGCTCAGCAGGTATTCAGCCACCTCGATCCTCTTCTCCTCAGCCTTAAGGAGCTCCTCCAGGACGCTGAGCCTATTCATCCTCATCTTCTCGGCGAGGTTTTCGATGTCGATGATGTAGCCCCTACGCCTCACCTCATCCTCCAACGACGGCGGATAAACCGATAGCCAGTGGTGGGGTGAGCCTCCAATCATGGCTGAATCCACGTCCTCCGCGGGGTAGAAGGGTGGGACATTTACGATGATGGATCTAAGCCCTTTCTCCCTTAGATGTCTCCATAGGGGTTTGGCTCTGCAATCTGATCCCCTGACAACCCTTAGATTATGCTCCCTATTGAGATGGAGGAAGTCGTAGATGCCGTGGAGGCCTGGGTCGACGCCCGTCACCATCGATGTCCAGGCTGGAGCCGTGGTGTAGGGTATCGTCGACCTCAGGCATCCCCAGCAGCCCTCCTCCAGGAGGCTCCCCAGCGTCGGCAGCCTTTCTCCGAGGGCTTCTAAGAGGCGATGTGGTAGGCCCTCGACGCCGATGAGCATCACCTTAGAGCCTTCGGCCATGAATCCCAGCTTAATGATGCCATTTGAACTTTAAACACTTCCCACAGGTAGTTCCCTCTCCACTCTCCGCACGGCGTCTATGAAGGCCCTAACCCTTCGGGGGTCTTTTCTATGCCTCTCACCCACCCTGCTGAGGCTGGAGGCTGCGTCGACGCCCCATGGCTTAACCCTCCTTATGGCCTCGGCGACGTTCTCGGGGCTGAGACCCCCAGCGAGGATTAGGGGTTTACGGATGCTTTCCCTTATCCTGGCGCTCACCTCATGGTTGTGAGGCCTCCCCGTTCCGCCTATGAATTCCCTGACGTGTGGGAAGGGTGGGCCTCCGGAGGAGTCCACCATGATGATGTCGGCATAGGCCTCATATTCGAGGGCGAGGCTTAGGCTGTCATGGCCGTCGACGGGGACAACCCTTATCACGCCGATGTCCATGCCCCGCAGCTCCTCCGACAATCTGACGAATTCCTTTAGGGGGAGATACTCCGGATAGCTGGCCACCTGAACATAATCCGGTTCAACCCTGCTGGCCAGAGCTGTGATCTCCTCAACGCTATGGGTGATGGGGAGCATAACGGTCTTAGCCCTCCCCCTGACGGGTTCAAAGACCTCTACGGCTCTCTCAGGTGAGAGGGAGGGGAGCCTGGTCTCACCTGGCCAGGCGAGGAGGCCGACGTGGTCGGCTCCTAGGTCGACAACCATCTCAGCGTCCTCTGGGCAGGTCATGGCATATATCTGAATCCTAATCCTCATGGTCTCCATCCCAGCATCGCCTCCAGCTCCTTTAGGCTTGGGAGGTGTCTCGCCCCTGGGGCCATACAGGCGTAGGCTCCTAGGGCGTTGGCCATCTCCAGCATCCTATCCGCCTCTAAGCCCTTTAAGATGCCGTAGAGGATTCCGGCGTTGAAGGCGTCCCCCGCCCCCGTGGTGTCCACCACCTCCACCTTGAAGGCTGGCCTATGATATGTCTCACCCCCAAGGGAGGCGGCGCATCCCCCCTGGCCCAGTTTCACGATCACGCCTCCACATCTAAGCTCCCTCTCAGCCTCTGATGCGCCTTCAGGTGAGGGTTGGTAGCCCAATCTACGCATCTCATCCTCGTTGCAGAGTAGGATGTCGAGGTTCAGCTCCCTCAGCAGCCTTTTCTCCGCTGATTCCGGCGTTAGGTCTAGGGAGAGTCTTACACCCCTCTTTGAGGCCTTCTCCATCAGCCATCTGGTTCTCCCCCTCAACGGCTCCCCGTGGAGCATGTAGCCTGAGACGTGGAGGATCTCAGCTTCGGCAACATATTCAACGGTTCTCTTATCGGGTTTGAAGCTGAGGGAGGCATCCCTTACGCCGATCATGCCTCTTTCACCGCTTTCGACGTCGACGATGACGTAGATCCTCGTGGAGCTCCTCCCCCTCAAAACCTGAACCGCTGAGATGTCCACACCCTCCTCCCTGAGGTTGTTGAGGAGTTTATGGCCGAGTTCATCGTCTCCAACGGCTCCGAGGAAGCCGACGGGGACGCCGAGCCTTGAGAGGGCGACAGCCGTGTTGGCCGCTGAGCCTCCAAAGCCGATTCGGTGTCTGACAGCTATCCTAGAGGAGCCGAGGGTGAAGCCGCCTCGGATGTAGAGGTAGACATCCTCAGCGACCCCGCCGAGGGAGACGACGCTTAGAGACACATAGTTGAGGCCTCCAACAAACTATAAGAGATGAGCAGTCGACAAGGCGTGGACAAGGATGTGGGATCCAAGGGAGATTGGCGGAATCCGAAGGCCCTAAAGAGAAATAGAAATATCCTAAACCTCCCCTGGAGTAGACCCCTCCCCTATCATGTTAATGGATCCATTAACATCCTGAAATTTTTATAACCCCGTAATAGCCATGGCAAGGGTTTTCTGCCCCGTGGACCGGGCGGGATTTGAACCCGCGACCTCCACCTTGCAAGGGTGGCGATCATACCCCTGATCTACCGGCCCCACTTCTCTATTCTCGGCCCAGAGATTTGAATATTTATGGGATGATCTCTGTCGAGTTGTTGTAGGGTGGGTAGTTTAGGCTCCCCCAATCTATGATGCCCTCCCTCAGGAGCTCTTGGACTCGGTTTCTGATGCGGAGGATTAGGTCTATCGTGGTGGCTGTGATTCGGCAGAGGGTTCTGAATCCCTCCTCCCCCCATAGGCGCTCCCTGTATGCATAGAGGCATCGGCCCCCGCAGTAGTCGACGTATTTACAGCCTATGCATGGTTCCCCTATGCCTACACGGCCTATGCACTCCCTCCAGGTGTCATGCCTAACGTCTCCGAGTTCGGCCCAGGATTCCTCGACGGCTATGGGGCATGCGAGGACTCTGCCGTCCGTTGAGATGGCGAGGGCCGTCGAACCGGCTCCGCACGGCGGCCTCGATAGGGGACGACCCAATATGGCTGCCCTCAACACTCCGAGTATGGGGACAAGTCCAAGAACCCTACCCCTCTCAGCCTCCCTCATCCACAGCTCTATCAGCCTCTTCATGTCTGGGAGGTATCGATGCCATGCCCAGCCCTTGAAGTCTCTCCATCTATCGCTCCAGACGGCGTCGAGCTGCCAGTGGACGTGGTCGAAGAGTTTGAGGCTGAGGAGATGAGTTATCTCATCGTAGGGTTCACTCTGCTCCGAGATGGCCATCCTAGCTATCAGGTCTCCCCTGAAGCCCCTCCCCCGTAGCCACCTCGCGGCTCTGAGAACCCTATCGTAGACGCCTCTCCCCCTATAGTAATCTGTCGTCTCCCTTCTGCCGTCGATGGAGAGGAGAACCGTGTCGAAGCGTCTCCAATAGGCCTCGTCGAGAGACTCGACGAGGAGGCCATTCGTCTGGATGAGGTATATGGCGTCGGGAATCTCATCCATAACCCTCTCGATGAATTCGACGTTTAGGAGGGGTTCGCCTCCATAGAATCCCACTATGGGTTCTGGGTCTCCCTCCATGAAGCCCTTGAGGTCTTCCACATCATATTGGACGCTCCAGGGGACTATCCGTGGATCGAAGCTGCCTCCACAGTAGATACATCTGAGGTTACATCTCCCCGTCGTGAAGACGAGGTAGAGCAAGCTGCCTCTCTAAGGTCTATGTGGTTGATGATTTAAGGGAGTGTCGACGACCCTTTCTATAAATGAGGTTTGAGGCCGTAGTCTTCGACCTCGATGGAGTCCTCATAGATTCAAGGCTCGACTATCGGAGGATGAGGGAGGCGATAAGGGAGCTGCTACGAGAAGCCGGAGTCGAGTTGGAGGGATTTGATGGTCTTAAGATCTGGGAGATGCTCAACCTCGCCCACAAGCGATACATAGAGCTGGGAGGCAGCGAAGCCGATTGGGGGAGGCTGATGAGACGCATAGATGAGGCCCTCAGCCGGATAGAGCTTGAAGCCCTCCCAAGGGTGAAGATGAATCCGGAGGCCCCAGAGGTTCTCAGGGCGCTGAGGGCGAGGGGCCTAAAGATAGGTGTGGCAACCAGGAGCTGTAGACTCTACGCCGAGAGAAGCCTTGAACGGGTAGGCCTACGGCGATACGTCGACGCCCTCCTGGCGAGGGATGATGTGCCGCATCCAAAGCCGGATCCAAGGCATCTACTCGCCGTGATAGAGCTGTTGAAGGTGGATCCATCTGAGGTTCTCTATATAGGGGATACGACCACAGACCTGGAGGCGGCGAGGAGAGCTGGAGTCCCCTTCCTCGGCTTCCTCACCCAAACCGAGTGGAGCCGTAGGCTGTTGGAGGAGGACTGCCAGGTCATCGAGAATCTAGGGGAGCTCCTAAGCTACC
>JAGHBJ010000009.1 GCA_021161045.1 Candidatus Bathyarchaeota archaeon | reverse complement strand
CTTAAAGAGAGTTAATCCACTCTCTTCACCAGCTCCCTCAATATCGGCATCTTCTCCATCATCTCCTTAGATACATACTCCCAGAGGATTCCCCTCGGCCTCCGTCTCTGGCCGGCCACCCTCAATAGTCTGCTCGGCGTCGCTATGATGTCGACGGTGAAGTCCCAGGGGTCGAGGGGTATCTCATCGACGATCTGGAGATCATGAACCGTCGTGGCGATAGGCGTCCCATCATCGATGGCATCAACCTCCCTGAGGATGCCGTACTCCAATTCACTGTAGCCGCCGCCCTTCCCCACTCGATGCCCCTCCCTCGTGACGGCGACGGAGCCGCAGACGATGAGATCTATCTCCGGAAGCTCATCTAGGCTTAGAGTTCTGCCAAGCTTGAAGGCACCCCTAATGGTGGAGGCCTTATCATATAGGTGGCGCGGAATACGCCTCGGATCAAGAAGCAGGAAGCCCCCTCTCAGCCTCGGAGTAGGCATCAAAACATGCTTACCCCCCTCCAATAGGAGTCTCCGGACAGGCCTCTGAGGAGAATCGGGATTCACCTTGATAAACCTCGCAGCCCTCACCTCTCGGAGCTCCATCAACCTCAGGGCCGCCCTCTCAGCCCCCTGAAAATTCGGAATCCTACCCCAGATGGGCTTCGGAAACCTCGCTACGCCCCTCTCCTCTAATAGACGCCATATATGCCTCCTGATGGCCTCCTTATCCAAATCCACGGAGACGCCCCTCTCCTAGAGGGCAGCCGATGGATATGGCTCCATGGTGGAGGTGTAAACCTCTATACCTAACCTCTCAGCCTCCCTCCTCCCCCTCTCATCGACGTAGGGGGAGACGGCCACCAATCTAGGTTTAACGCCCTTCACCCTCTCATAGAGCCGCCCCTTCCTCCACAACTCATAGATGTCAGCCCTAGAGAGGCTTGACTTCACCTCCACCAATACATGCTCCCTATCCCTCACGACGACATCGACCTCCACAACGCTGGGATGACCGAAGACGAAGCCCTCCTCATCTCTATATATCCACCTCTCAACCCTACCGCCGAAGAACTCCTCTATGATCCCCCTCATACCCTCCCTGAAGGCATCCTCAGCGATGAAGCCCCACCTCGCCCCAAGGGCCTGAACAGTCCTCGTAAGCCCCTCAATACGCTTTGAATGCTCAACCATCTGCTCCTGTAAAGCCCTAGTGGCCCTGCTATTCTCCATCACCTGTTCCTGTAGAGACCTAACCTGCTCCTGAAGCTCCCTGATCGCTTTACTATGCTCCAAAACCTGCTCCTGTAAAGCCCTGATAGCCTTGGTATTCTCCGCCACCTGCTCCTGAAGATTTGTCATCTGCCTTTGGAAGACCGCCATCTGCCCCTGGAGAACCCTAATCGCCTCGGTGTTCTCCGCCACCTGTTTCTGGAGACCTACCACCTGCTTCTGCAAAGACCGTATTGCTTTAGTATTTTCAGCCACCTGCTCCTGTAAAGCAGCCATTTGGCCTTGCAGCTTCCTCGTCGCCGCGATGTTCTCTAAAACCTGACCCTGCAGATCCCTAATGGCCTCTAGGATCTCCCCCAATCCTATTAAGCCAGCTACCGTATATCGAAACTCCCTATCCTCCTCTAGCAGCTTCAGAAACTCCTCCTTCAGCTTAGTCGACATCCCAGAGGATTCTCCTCCCCTCCATATTAAAACCCTATTTGAATGGTGGACCGGGGGGGATTTGAACCCCCGACCTCCGGCTTGCGAAACCGGCGTTCATACCCCTGAACTACCGGCCCTCCGGATCGTGTTCACTAGGCCCTGGATTTATTGATTATGGCTTTAGGGGATAGCTCCTCTCCTCCATTCCATCGGCCTTTATGATGAGTAGATCGACGCCGTCTCCGCTTATGGCATCCCGTGCCGCCGCAGACCTAATGGCCTGTAGGGCCAGCTCAGCTCCCTCCTCCAGGTTCATATCCTCCCTATACTGGGCTTCGAGTAGGCCTATGGCTATGGGAGCACCTGATCCGGCTGCGACGAATTTGTCTGGGATCACGCTGCCGAGTGGGTCGAGGGCGTAGACCATCGGCCCCTCATCGTCGACGCCCCCTATGATCGTCTCGGTCAATAGGGGTATCCTCCCCCTCTGGAATAGTAGATTTGATATGAGTTTGGCCATCGCCCTGACGGAGATGGGTCTATTGTTCTCCAACCTATATAGGTTGGCGTAGGCCTCAGCCTCCCTTGCGAGGGCCTGCATATCTGAGACTAGGCCTGCGCAGGCCATGCCGATGTTCGGCGTAAGCCTGAAGACCTTTCTACCCGCCCTGCTTAGGACCATGCCTCCCCAGCTTACACGTTTCTCGGATGCCAGGATGACGCCGTCGGTGCAGACGAGGCCGACGGCTGTGGCTCCCTGTATCCTGTAAGCCATCTAGACACCTTCAACACTTATGAGGGGTGGGATATTAAATGTTTAGTGGCTGAGAAAAAGGTCGGGCTAGGATTCCCCTCCCTTCTTACCCTGCTGCCCCGTGAGGGATAATAGGCCGATGGGCGCTACGCCAGCCGTGGGGAGATTCGCCGGGATCAGTATTATCGTATTCGTCCCGGGTTGTTGACCGATCTCGTAGAGGATATTCATCCATCTCAGGGCCATCCCCTCTGGACTCTTCTCATACATCTTGGCCGCCTCGATCATCTTCTGAGCTGCCTGGAGCTCCGCTGTTGCGAGGGTCACCCTCGCCATACGTTCACGTTCAGCCTGAGCCTGCCTGCTCATCGCCTCCTGGAGCATGGCCGGTATGATGACGTCTCTAATCTCAACCGAAGTTACCTTCACGCCCCAGGCCTCAGTCTTCTCATCGATGATCTCCCTTAGATGCCTCCCAACCTTCTCCCGTTCTGAGAGGAGCTCATTCAGCTCGATTTTACCGATGACCTCCCTAAGCGTCGTCTGAGCCGCCCACTGCGTCGCCGTGATGTAGTTCTCAACGTTTAGGACGCATTTCTCCACGTCGATGGGTTTGGCATACATCACAGCGTCGACGTTCACGGGGACGTTGTCAGCTGTCAATGTCTGCTCGGTTCTGAAGCTTATCGTCTGAAGCCTTGTCGACACCCTTATGGGAGCCTTATCTATGAAGGGTATGAGGTAGGTGATGCCTGGCCCCCTAAGCCCTATATAGCGGCCGAGCCTCAGCACCGGCATCCTCTCCCACTCCTTCAACACCTTTATGCCGCTGAGGAGTATGGCTGCCACTATCAGCACTATCAACGCCTCTATCAGGGTTAGAAACGAGACCATCTCTTCACCACGTAGCCTCTAGTCTCCGCTTGATTTAAAGGGTCTCACGATGAGGAGAAGCCCTTCACGACCGACGACTACGACCTCAGCCCCCTCCTCTATCTCCCCCTCCTCGGCTCTAGCTCTCCAGAACTCCCCCTCAACCCTCACCTCTCCATAGGGTTTGAGAGGTGTAACCGCGACTCCTCGGCGTCCCTCCAGGGCCTCGAAGCCGGTTTTAACCCTCATCCTCTGGGTCTGAGCCACCTTGTAGATGAGGAAGGCGAAGGCCCCGAAAGCGACTATGGAGACGCCCAGCAGCGTATTCCTAATCCTCATGGATATCTCAGGCGCCAGCAGCCATTGGGGGGAGGGGAAGAGGAGGAAGGAGCCTAGGATTATGCAGAAGGCTCCGGCGACACCTAGCAGCCCTATATGGGTTTTGAGCTCCGCCACCGTCAATGCGAATCCGAGGGCGAAGAGCAGGGCTATCGTTGGCTCTATGCCGATCACCTGAAGGGACATCAAGGCGAGGATGAGGAGCAGCAGGCCGATGATCTCGCTTCCATAACCTGGGGATTGGAGGCCGAAGAGGAGGAAGAGGAAGCCGAAGGTGAGCATAAGCATCGAAACCATCGGATTGAAGAGAACTTGGAGGAAGGCGATCCTCAAGCCAGGCTTATAATCAACAACCTCACATCCCGTTATATCCTCGAAGATGTATACCTCAATCGGTCTGTAATCCTCCAGCTCCCCTCGTGGTATGAGCCTCCAGACGCTGGTTCCAGTCTCCGAGGACACCCTTATTAAAGCCATATTCTCCAGCCTCTTGAGAAGCGCTTCAACATCGTCGGCGACGATCTCTATGACGTGATATCTCAAAGCCTCCTCAGGGCCGAGGTTTAGGTTTCTGGTCACGAAGAGCTTGGCAGCCGTCTCATTCCGTCCATGGAGGGCTGCATGATTCGCCATGAGGGCTGAGAGGGCGTTGATATACTTCGTGTTGTTTATCAGCTCCCCCGTATACTGAACCGGCTGACAGCTTCCTATGCTCGTCCCCGAGGCCATAGCAGCTATATGCGACGCCATCAGGAGATAGGTGCCTCCGCTCCACGCTGAGGCTCCTATGGGGTAGACGAAGAAACATATAGGCACCCGGGAGGATTCGAAGAGATCCATGATCTTCTTAACAGCATTGATCTCTCCACCTGGTGTGTTGGCAGCCACTATGATGAGCCTCGCATCCATCGCCCCAGCTATGGCGAGGGCATCCTCCAACATCTTCTCCGTCGCCATGGTGATCTCGGTGTCCACTCGCACCAGCAGAACCCTATCCGCCGATTCTACTGCGGGAGCTGGGAGCTGGACTAATGACACAGCGATTAGAAGTAGAGTTAAGGCCTCTAACCGCAAGACTCCCGAGTTGATTTCCCCACGGATGGAGATAAACGATTTCCTTATCCACAACTCCATTAATAATGATGTGTGGCTACACGCCGCTGGAGGAGTATAAGCGGAGGCTGAGGAAGCTGGTAGAGAGAGGCCTGGTTAAATGCCCAAAGTGCGGTAACGATAAGGATTTCATGGTCAACGAGATCGGCCACGTCTTCTGCAACCAATGCTACCGAAAGATCCCGATGATAAGACTAGATAAGGAGGTGGAAGAAAGTTCTTGACAGGTCAATATTCCTCTTAGCTAAAAGCATAGATCTTTTAAAAATTTTCTCAAGGAATCAACAAAGTGTAAAATATCCTCCTCAGTATTATAGAGG
>JAGHBJ010000087.1 GCA_021161045.1 Candidatus Bathyarchaeota archaeon | reverse complement strand
GGAGCTCCTCATCGGTGTCGAAGGGGAATCGGTTTATACAGACGACCGGTAAGAGGCCGAAGAGCCTGACATTCTCGATCTCCTTCCCGAGAACCGGAAGCCCCTTCTCCACCGCCTCGGGATTCGAAGTCTTCAACTCCTTACGCTTCAGGCCGCCCTGCCTCTTCAACGCCTTGGCGGTGACGACGAGCACAACGAGGTCTGGTTTGAGGCCTCCAACTCTACAGGCGATGTCGCAGAACTTCTCCAATCCTAGGTCGGCTCCGAAGCCTGGCTCGACGACGACGTAGTCAGCCAGCTTCAGGGCCATCTTTATGGCCACGAGGCTGGGGCATCCATGGGCGATGTTGGCGAAGGGGCCTCCATGGACGAAGGCCGGTGTATGCTCGATGGTCTGAACCAGATTCGGCTTTATGGCGTCCTTCATCAATATCGCCATCGCTCCCTCAGCCTTCAGATCCTTAGCCTTCACGGGTTCGCCGTCGACGTTGTAGGCTACGGTGATCTCACCCATCCGGCGCTTTAGATCCATGAGGTCTAGGGCGAGGGCGTGGATCGCAGCGATCTCCGAGGCCGTTGTGATCTCGAAGCCGCTCTCATAGGGTATGCCCCCCCTCTCGCCGCCTAGGCCGACGACGATGTGCCGCAGGAAGCGGCTCTCGATGTCCAGCACCCTCTTCCACTGTATGCTATGGATGTCTATTCGAAGCTGGTTCCCCCTGTAGATGTGGTTCTCCATCATCGATGTGAGGAGGTTGTGGGCCATGGTGATGGCGTGGAGGTCTCCGGTGAAGTGGATGTTTATATCCTCCA
Source organism: Candidatus Bathyarchaeota archaeon (assembly GCA_021161045.1). Taxonomy (GTDB): domain Archaea; phylum Thermoproteota; class Bathyarchaeia; order TCS64; family B23; genus B23. The sequence continues at coordinate 4,770 of JAGHBJ010000087.1, read as the reverse complement.
TCGGTAGAACCTGGGCATAGCCTCCGCCGCAGGCACCGCCCTTAATGCCGAAGACTGGGCCGAGGGAGGGCTGCCGGAGGACTACGATGTTCTTCGCCCCAACCTTCCATAGGGCCTGGGACAGCCCTATACTCGTCGTCGTCTTACCCTCCCCACCCTTAGTGGGGACGATGGCTGAGACCACGATGAGTCTCCCATCTGGGCGATCCTCAAGACGCCTCAGAACGTTGAGGCTCACCTTCGCCTTATACCTCCCATAGAGCTCCAAGTCGGCCTCCGAGAGGCCGACCTTGGCGGCCACCTCGGTTATAGGTTTCAGCTCAGCGCTCTGAGCTATCTCTATATTGGAGGGAAGACCCATTATCACAACCCTCCTATACCTATGAAGGGGGAGGTTAATAGCCTTATTAAGGGTTAAAGAGGAGTGATGGAGATGGTTAGGGTAACCTTCCTGAAGATAGGGTTTCTAGGCGTCTCAAACCTCATAGAGGCCCTCCTCGATGAACGGGCCTCTAGAAAGGGTCTATCCGTCAGGGTTGTCTCAACGGGATGTAAGATGGATGTGGAGGAGGCCATAGACGCCGCGAAGCTGGCCGCTTCCATACCCTCAGATCTCTACGTCGTCGTCTCCCCAAATGCGGCGTTGCCAGGTCCAAGGGAGGCGAGGAGGCTGCTAAAGGAGACTGGTAAGCCCATCATCGTAGTCTCAGATGAGCCGACGAAGAAGATCGCCGAGGAGCTGGGGGAGGAGGGCTTTGGATATATTCTCATCTATGCCGACTCGATGATCGGCGCTCGACGGGAGTTCCTCGACCCCGTGGAGATGGCTCTATTCAACAGCGATGTCTTGAGGGTTCTGGCCATAACGGGCGTCCTCCGCCTCGTCCACATGGAGCTGGATAGGGTGATCAGGCAGATCGAGGCCGGTGAACAGCCGGAGCTGCCGAGGATGCGCATAACGAAGGAGAGGGCATTGGAGATGAGCGGCCTAAACAACCCCTACGCCTATGCCAAGGCGATGGCTAGCTTCGAGATGGCCCGTAGGGTGGCAGCCCTCTCCACGGAGGGATGCTTCAAGGTGAAGGAGAGGGAGCGCTACATACCCATAGTGGCTGCGGCCCATGAACTTATGCGCTGGGCGGCCATTCTGGCAGATGAGGCGAGGGAGATAGAGAAGGCGAATGACGCCGTCACCAGAATCGTCCACTTCAGGGACGGCTCCCTGAGAAGGAAGAAGAAGCTATATGAGAAGTACGAGGCCCTCACCGATCTCTAAGTCTACATCTCCTAACCCTGACGGCTACGCCGACGTCGAAGGAGAGCATCTCCATGCCGCTTAGGAGAGCCCGGCCAACGGCTATGACTTTCCCCTCTTTATCTAGGACGACTACCTCATCTCCAGGTCTGATCTCAGGTGAAGCCTCGATGACGTGCTTAGCGAAGACGCTTCTCCCCCTGGAGACCATTGGGGCTGCGACATCCGAGACGACGACGATGAATCTCGGCTTCTGAAGCCTAGCCACCAATCGCTCGGCTCCAGCTATGGTGAGGGTTAGAAATCCATCTGAGGGTCTCACCGATGCGAGCAGCGTCTCACCGAGGTATATATGCCTAATCCTCCCCGTCGTCTTTGAATATCTGATCGAGACCTCATCGGGGAATAATGCCTCACCGGCTCCTGGGCCAAATTGATAGTCTGCTATGGCTCTAACTCTTTCTAGGTCGCTTATCATCGCCGATTTAAGGGGTTGAGCATTTATAAGGGGTCTCCCCCATCCTAAATGGGCCTTTAGGGATGCGATGTGAGGTCTGCGGGAAGCCGATTAGGGGTGAGCCGATATACCGGGTTATTGAGGGCGCCAGGATGATGGTCTGCCCTGAATGCGCCAGATTCGGAACCGAGTGGAGGCCTCCACCATCGAGGCCTAAAAGGCGGAGGAGAGCCGACCTCTTAGAGGAGGTGGAGCGCCTCCAACCCGTCGAGGGTTATGGCGACCTCATTAGGCGGGCGAGGGAGCGCCTCGGCCTCACCCAAGAGGAGCTGGGGATGAGATTGGGAGAGAAGGCCTCGGTGATAAGGAAGCTGGAGCGGGAGGAGCTAATACCCGATAGACGACTCGCAGAGAAGTTGAGGAGGGTGTTGAGGATAGAGGTTCTAGCCCCCGAGACCACGTCTCCCACCATAATCGGGGTAGGTAAACCCCCAGAGGTGACTATAGGGGATCTCATCAAGCTGGATCGTAAAGCTGAGGATGAGGAATGAGGGATCGAAGGGCGTATCTTAGGGCTTCGATCATAATCCCTTGGAGGCTTATCCATGGATGGTGGAGATAGGCGTATGAGCTCCGCTCAGGAGAGGTGGTCCTATAGGTGGGGGCCTCTCCCATCAAGTGTCGCCCCCTACGTCCCAACGCCAATTCAGGTTGTTAGACGTATGCTTGAGCTGGCTGAGGCTGGGGAGGATGATGTGGTCTACGACCTCGGATGCGGCGATGGAAGAATTCTCTTCACAGCCGTAGAGGAGTTCGGGGTGAAGAAGGCCGTAGGCTACGAGCTTAACGCCTCCATGTGTGAATCCATCATGAGGAGGGTGAGGGAGAGGGGCCTCGAAGGCCGAATAGAGGTGGTGAACGGGAACCTCTTCCTCGCAGACCTGAGAGAGGCCTCCATCGTCACCCTCTACCTCACAACCTCTGGGAACTCCAAGCTGAGGCCTAAATTAGAGGAGGAGCTGAAACCCGGAGCCAGGGTTGTAAGCCACGACTTCCCTATTAGGGGATGGAGAACCGTGAAGGGTGGATACCCCGACCACTACTCCTATGGAACTCATAGAATCTATGTATATAGGGTTCCAGACGCCTTCAGAATCGTATATGAGGACTCAGGGGATGATCGATGGAGACGTCTAAGAGAAATTTTTCTCCGCCTTGAAAGGGGGAGTCGAGACTAGAGTGCTCCTAGAACCAGGGCTAGAAGCGCCATCCTGACATAGAGGCCATGTCTAACCTGTCTGAAGTACCATGCATGCGGCGTCTCATCGACGTCTGTTGCTATCTCCGTCACCCGGGGTAGAGGGTGCATCACGATGAGATCCTCCCTCGCATCGCGTAGCATCTCTCTATCGATCCTGTAGGCATCCTTAACGGCTTCATAATCCTCAGGCCTTGGGAATCTCTCCTTCTGAACCCTAGTGACGTAGAGGACATCTAGCTCTGGGAGTATCGATTTGAGGTCGCCGGTCTCCACATAGTTGAGGCGGCCCTCCACCTTTTCGAGGACGTCTCGACGCATCTTCAGCTGCGGCGGCGATACCAGGTAGAGCTTCACATCATAGTTGGCGAGGGCGAAGGCGAGTGAGTGGACGGTCCTCCCATAGAGGAGGTCTCCCACAAGGGCTATGTTTAGGCCGTCGATCCTCCCCTTCGCCTCCCTGATGGTGTGGAGGTCTAATAGCGCCTGGGTTGGATGCTCCCAGGGGCCTGAACCCGCGTTGATCACTGGAATCTCAGCCACCCTGGCGGCTCTGACGGCTGAGTCCTCCTCTGGATGTCTTACGACGATGACGTCGGCGTAATTCTCCACGGTTCTGATGGTATCCTCAAAGCTCTCACCCTTAGCTATGGAGGAGACCCCTGGCTGAGCGAAGCCTATCACCTCTCCACCCAGCCTGTGCATGGCGGCCTCAAAGCTGAGCCTCGTCCTCGTGCTAGGCTCGAAGAAGAGGGTGGCCAGGATGCGGCCCTTCAAGAGGTCTGATCCCCTCTCTGCGAGGGGCTTCATCTCTGACGCCTTGTCAAGTATGAAGTCTATCTCCTCCCTGTTGAAGTCGAGCATCGAGACGACATCTCTACCCTTAAAACTGGAGGCCTCAACCAAATTTGGACACCGGGAGGGAAATATGGGAGGTCTTTTAAAAAAGGTTGAGGTCACCTCTTGATCTTCTTAACCTTATAGATCATCGAGCCGTCGGAGCTCCTCTTATAGATGGTGATGACGTATTCGCCCTCCTTTCCGCAGCGTCCTCCACCTAGGACTCTATCCTTCATCCCAGAGTTGGGCGATCTCGAATATATTACACTTTTATGGAATAGTAAAACGTATTTCAAATCCATGAATCCAAAAGAAAAAAGGGTTACTAGCCTATGATCTCCCTAAAGACCCTCAGATGGTTTTCGCCTAGAATCTTCCTAATCTCCTCCTCGGAGTATCCCCTCCTTAGAAGCTCCTCGGTGATCCCTGGGATTTTGGAGACATCCTCAAGGCCTTCAGGCGTCGATCCGATGCCGTCGAAGTCTGAGCCTAGGCCGACGTGGTCTATGCCCGCGACCTCCACCACGTGATCTATATGGTCTACCAGCCTCTCCAAGGTGGCTTTCTCCTTATGGATGAACATGGGGGCGAAGTTCATGCCTATGACTCCACCGTGATCTGCGATGGCCTTGATCATATCATCGGTGAGGTTTCGTGGATGATCACAGAGGGCTCGACAATTGGAGTGGGAGGCTATGAAGGGCTTCTCAGCCACCTCAACGACGTCCCAGAAGCAGCTGTCGCTTAGATGTGAGACGTCTAGGATGATGCCAAGCCTCTCCATCTCCCTTATGGCCTCTACGCCCAGCTCGGTCAGCTTGCTCTCAGCCCTTGAGGCCGCCAGGCCGTCGGCGAAGGGATTTCTCCAATTCCAGGTTAGGCTTATCATCCTGACTCCAAGGCGGTGGAAGATCCCTATCATCTTTGGATCTCCCATTAGGGGTTCAGCCCCCTCAAGGG
>JAGHBJ010000060.1 GCA_021161045.1 Candidatus Bathyarchaeota archaeon | reverse complement strand
CGATGAAGGCATCGTAAAAGGTATATCTGATGGCGTGGGTTAGAGGTGGAGTGGCCATGAGCGTCAGCGTTAAGGAGGCCCTGGATAAGATACTGATGCCGAGGAGTGTAGCCGTCGTAGGGGCCTCCAAGGATCCCTTCAAATGGGGGAATATGCTGCTGAAGGCCATCCTGAAGAGCGGCTTCGAGGGTCGAGTCTACCCCATAAATCCAAAGGAGAAGGAGATCGAGGGGCTTCCCTGCTACCCCACCGTGAAGGACGTCCCCGATGACATCGATATGGCCATCATCGTCGTCCCAGCCAGGATAGTCCCCATGATCTTCAAAGACCTCGCGGAGAAGGGTGTTAAGGGAGCCGTCGTCATCTCCTCAGGCTTCGGCGAGACGGGTGAAGAGGGCAAGAGGCTTGTGGAGGAGATCAAGAAGAACGCAGCCGGAAAGGTGAGGTTCATAGGGCCAAACTGTATGGGTGTGTGCAGCAGCCCTGCTAAGCTGAGCGCCCTCATGGTTCCATTCCTCCATGAAAAAGGGGAGGTAGCCTTCATCTCCCAGAGCGGAGGCTACGGCCTACAGCTATACCTCAGAGCCTCAGCCATGGGCGTAGGCATCTGCAAATTCATCAGCAGCGGAAACGAGGATGACATAACCAGCGTCGACTACCTAAGATACTTCGCCGAGGATCCAGATGTGAAACTCATCTGCATGTACATCGAGGGACTACGCCGAGGGCGTGAATGGTTCGAGGTGGCGAGGGAGGTCACGAAGAAGAAGCCCATCGTCGTCATAAAGGTTGGAACAACCGAGGAGGGAGGCAAAGCGGCGGCCAGCCATACCGGAGCCCTAAGCGGAAGCGATAGGGTTTACGATGCAGCCTTTAAGCAGGCCGGCGTCATAAGGGCGAGAGACGCGGCGGAGATGTTCGACTATATTAAGGGGCTGCTATACGCCCCGCTGCCGAAGGGTAACCGCATAGCCATCGTCTCCAACTCCGGGGGCATCTGCGTCGAGACCACTGACGCATTGGTGAAGAATGGCCTCCAGGTGCCTACGCTGAGGAAGGAGGCCCAAGAGGAGATCATGAAGCTCATACCACCCTTCGGAAACCCCAGAAACCCCGTTGACCTGACGGCGAGCCTAAACCTCAACTCCTATCTGAGGGTGCCGGACATCGTCCTGAAGGAGGATTACATCGACGGCCTCATCATGGTGGGCCTCGGGACGACGCTGATGCATCAGATGTTCCCAGAACTCAAGCCGGAGGAGTTCATGGACATCTACAAGTGGATCAACCAGCAGCTCATCGAGATATTCAAGAAGTATGAGAAGCCGGTGTTGATGATCAATCCGGCCGCCGACATAGAGTCTGAAGCCGTCAGGGTGCTGGAGGAGGCTGGAATTCCGGTCTACATGACGCCTGAGAGAGCTGCCGATGTGATGGCCGTCCTATACCGCAGGAGACGCTACCTTGAGAAGGTTGGAGCCCTTTGAGGGCTGAACCAAACCCAGGGGCGAGGAGAGCCTACACACTTCTATTTCTACTCATCTCTGAGATCGTGGAGCAACTCGGAACCGATGGAGCTCTGGAAGCCATAGAGAGGGCTGTGGAGAGGGAGGCGGAGCTCCTGGCGAGGGAGCTCCAGGGAAGCCTATCGGCCTCAAATCCCCTGGAGAGGGGTCTGGAAGCCTATGGGGAGCTGATGGGGAGCATAGGAGCCAGATTCGAGGTGGTGGAGAGGGAGGAGAACCGCTTCACCATCAGGGTTGACTACTGCCCCTACTATGAGGCCCTCATCGACGCCAGCATAGACTGCGGCTACTTCCTTGGAGGCGTCTGCAGAAACATAGTTAGGCCTCTCCTCGAAGCCGTATTGAAGCAACTAGACGACCGGCTGAGGCTGGAGGTTGAGGCTGTGAGGGAGGCGGCTGAGGGCGTCTGTATATTGAGGCTGAGGCTCGATAGTAATACCTAAATCCATGATTTTATTACTGAGAGACCATGAGCCGTGAAAGGCTTAAGGGGCTGATAGAGCACTGGATTGAGCACAACGAGGAGCATAGGGCTAGGTTCCTGGAAGAGGCTGAGGGGGCTGAGAGACTCGGCCTGGAGGCAGTATCCGAGAAGCTTAGGAGAGCTGCGGAGAGTCTGGGTGAGGCCTCCAAATGGCTTAGAGAGGCTCTGGAGGCCTTTGACCAGTAGAGATATGTATGCTGAAGCTGACCCCTAATGGATGAGGACTCTGGAGGCCGATGTATTAATCATCGGAGGTGGAGCTGCGGGGCTGAGGGCTGCCATAGAGGCTGTTAAGCAAGGCGTCTCACCACTAGTCGTCTGTAAGGGGAGGGCTGGCTATAACACCATAACAGCCGTCAGCGGTGGAGGATTGAAAGCCGCCGTGGGGGGAGCCTCCATAGCGGAGCATATAGAGGACACCCTCAGAGTGGGTAGAGGCCTAAATGATAGGAGGCTCGTCGAGGTCTTGGCGAGGGAAGGCGGCGAAAGGGTTTTAGAGTTGAGAGACTTCGGCATAGACCTCCAGGTGGGGCGTGGAGGCGTCTACGTCGGCAATACACCTGGGAGAGGCGGATTGGAGCTGGCTGTGGGATTGAGGGATTACGCCCTGAAGGTCGGGGTGGAACTCCTGGAGGACACCATCATAACCAGAATCCTAGTGGAGGATGGCAAGGCCATAGGGGCAGTCGGCTACAACCATCTGAGAGATGAGGCCTACGTCCTCTCAGCCAGGGCGGTCATCCTCGCCACCGGTGGAGCTGGAGCCCTATACCAGAGAAATGACTGCCCAAGGGGAGCCGTGGGCGACGGCTATAGCCTGGCATATCAAGCCGGAGCTCGATTGAGGGATATGGAGTTCGTCCAGTTCTTCCCCCTCGCCCTCGCTGAGGAGGGATTCCCACCCTTCCTTATAGGTGGACGCCTCTCAGAGGAGGGGAGGCTGCTGAACGCCTTAGGGGAGGACATCGTGGAGAAGTATGCCATAAGGGATAGGCCGCTCGTTCTAAGGGCGAGAGACCTCCTCTCCAGGGCGATCATGAGGGAGATCAAAGCTGGAAGAGGCGTCGACGACGCGGTGCTCCTCGATGTGAGGGAGGTGTTGAGGGGAGGACTTGAAGGCTGGTTCTCCACAGCCTCATTTGGGACGCTTTTAGAGAAGTTGAGGGCTGCTGAGAGGCCCATAAAGGTGGCCCCCGTATGCCACTTCACCATGGGAGGCATAGCCATCGACGAGTGGGGTCAAACCGACGTCGAAGGCCTCTATGCCGCTGGGGAGGTCGTCGGAGGAGTCCACGGAGCCAACAGGCATGGGGGAAACGCCCTCACATCAGCCCTTGTCTTCGGAGCGAGAGCGGGGAGAAAGGCGGCCGAATACGCCAGGGAGATGCCAGCCATCAAGCCCAGCGGCTTCGAAGAGGAGCTTCAACGCTATGAGAGCCTAAGAGGCGAGGGGGTGAAGGCTGAGGAGCTACTGGAGAGGCTTAGGAGGCTCATGTGGAGCAAGGTCGGCATACTGAGAGAGAAGGATGGACTTAAGGAGGCCCTAAAGGAGATCGAAGAGATAAGAGATGAGGCCGAGGAGGTTAAGGCGGCGACAAGGAGGGAGATGCTTCGGGCCTTGGAGCTTCCCATGGCCCTGGATGCGGCTGAGATGATATGCCGCTCAGCCCTAACGAGAACCGAAAGCCGTGGAGCCCACTATAGGGTTGATTACCCCAAGGAGAATGAGAGCTGGCTGAGGACGATATACCTCTCGAAAGAGGGGAGTAAGATGCGCCTCGACGTTGAGCCTCTACCCTGAGCCTCCGCCTAGATATTTCAGTATAGTCCTCAGATAGACCTCCACCGTCGGCCTCAGTGTTGAGAGGTTGAGATACTCGTCAGCCTGATGGGCGCCGCCTCCCCCAGGGCCGTAGTGGACGCTGGGTATGCCACCCTCACCTGTGAAGACGTTGGCGTCGGTGATGCTCTTCGAATACTGGAATTCGGGTTCCCTCCCGTGAACCTCCTTGAAGGCCTCTGTGAAGGCCTTTATGATAGGCTCGTCGGGTGACATCTCGAAGGCCTCATACCTCGGCGGCTTGGTTCCAACCTCCACCTCAGCCTTTAGGCTGAGGGATTCGACGAGCTGCCTCATATCCTCTATGGCTGATGAGACCGTCTCCCCTGGGACGAGAAGCCTGTTGACCTCGAAGCGGCAGTGGTCTGGGACGACAACCGAGTAGACCTTGTAGCCGCCCTCGATCTTAAGGGTGCATAGGTTTCCCCTGCCGAATTTTGGATGCTCCATCAGCCTCAGCTTGTGG
>JAGHBJ010000017.1 GCA_021161045.1 Candidatus Bathyarchaeota archaeon | reverse complement strand
TCTGCTCCAAGTATGACTCCATCTGCTACGAGTGGGTGACCAACTTCCAGCTCACCTTCGAGGTTGGCTATCCAGCGCTGAGGAGGAACCTGGAGGAGTTGAACGTGAACGACGCCATAGTTGACACCTACCTCACCCTATTGGCTCATAAGCCCGACAGCCTCATCAGGCGTAAATGTGGATTGGAGAGGGCCGTGGAGGTCAGCGAGATGGCTCGGAGGGTTCTGGAGGCTGGAGGCGTCAGAACCCTAGAGGGGCGACGCCTACTTGAGGAGATGGATGAGGCCTTGAGGAGGGGTGATGGAGCACTAAACCCTGGGACGACGGCTGACCTAACGGCCTCCTCCATATATATAATGCTCCTAGAGGGTTGGAGGCCCTAGGATAGAAGCCACTTCAGAGTCTCATCGAGGTCTCTGTAAACCCTCCATTTACGTCTGAAGTATTTGAGGACGTTCTCAACATCCCTCCTGATGAGCAGCTCGGCGTTGGGGTGATCCATGGTTACGTATTGGGGCCAGTCTATGATGAGAACCTCCCCATCGGGCTTGACTACGATGTTGAACTCGCTGAGGTCGTTGTGGATTATGCCAGCTGACAGGGTCAGCTTGATATTCCTCAATATGTCGTCGAGAAGGCCCTCGGGGTCGTCGAGGCTGACGACGTCGACGAGGGGGAATCCCTCGATGTAGCCCATGACGACGACATGGCGATTCCTATGTATAGGCTTGGGAACGGAGACTCCGGCATCGTAGACGATGCCTAGGGCCTCGAACTCCCTCTCAGCTGCCAGCCTCGACTCATAGAGCCAGGAGATATGACGTCGACCCCCGACATATCCCCGTTTCCGCCTGGTATCCCTGAAGCTGACTCTGCCTAGTCGATGGAACTTCACCGCCACCCTCTCCCCATTGGAGGTGAGGGCCTCATAGACGTCGGACTCCTTCCCCACGCCGAGGGGCTTCCCCAGGGCCTCTAGGATGTCAGCCTTAACCAGGGCGTTTAGGGCGAGGGCGTCGTAGCCGGCATAGTTGAGGATGTATCCGACGTAGGGCTGCTGCCTCCCATAGATGAGCTCCAGGTTGTTCAGCCTCCTGATCCTATACTCCACCTCCCGTGGGTTGAGGCCTGAGATCCTCTCGATCTCCTCGACGGGGACGTAGCGGTGGCTTGACATCCCCAGCTCTATGGCTGTTAGAACCCTGAAGTCCTCCGGCTCAAGCTGCGTCAACAGCGTCGCAGCCCTCTCGGCTGAAGACATCATGAGGTCTAGGGCTGTCTCATATATTACTGCTCTCAGCTGAGGAGGTCTCGAAGCTCCTCGAGCGCCCTGAGAGCCTTACGCCCCTTCTCCGTCAATCTGAGGTATCGCCTCTTCCCCTTAAGCCTGGAGGCGATGAGGCCTCTCGCCTCTAGGTATGAGATGTGCTGATATACGGCTCCGAGGGTCATGCCCCTGCCAAGCCTCTTCCACAGCTCGTATCCATAGGTCTCTCCCTCCTCCAGCAGCCTTAGGATGCGTTCCTTCGTTGTGAGCCTCGATGTGAGGCTTGGATGTCGACGTCTCATCCTCAATCCCCTAAGTATGTCATCGGTCTTTAGGCCGCTGCTGGCGATGAGGCAGACAACCCGTTCATCGCCGTCGATCTCACCCGAGTCGAGGAGGGTCTTAAGGCTGGCCACCGTGGCTGCGCTCGCCGGCTCCGCGAAGACCCCCTCTAGGCGGGCGATGGTCTTCTCCATCTCAAGCATCTCGTCATCGCTGATGGAGACGGCTAGGCCACCCGATTCCCTAATCGCCTTGAGGGCGAGTTCACCGTAGATGGGTGAGGCAACCCTTATGGGCGTGGCGCCCGTGGAGGCCTCCTCCACCTCCATGGGCTTCTCAAGGCCTAGCCTGAAGGCCTCGGTGATGGGTGGACAGCCCTCAGCTTGAACCCCGATGAGTCGGGGGGGATCCTCCATCCAGCCCATCGCCTTCATCTCCCCATAGCCCTTCCATAGGGAGTGGATGGTGGCTCCGCTGCCCATGGCTGCGACGACGACGTCGGCCTCAGCCCCCTGTTCATGAAGCTCATAGGAGATGGTCTTCAACGCCTCTATTGTCAGCGGGTTCAGCTCAGCTGTCGCCTGATACCATCCATGCCTCTCCGCCATCTCCACCGACAGCCTAATCGCCTCCTCTATGCTGCTACACTGCTCATCTATGTAGGCGTCATAGGCTATCATCTGAGCCAGCTTACCCATATCAACATCCCTTGGGATTAGAAGATGGCACTCGATGTCCACCTTCGCTGAGTAGGCGGCTAGGGAGGCGCCCTGATTCCCATTTGTCGCGCAGACGATGGCGTCGAAGCCCCTACTATAGGCGTCTGAGATGAGGAGGGCGCCAGGCCTATCCTTAAAGGAGTTTGTCGGGTTCCGAGTCTCATCCTTCAGCATCAAGCCCCTCAATCCGAGGGCTTCACCGAGTCTCTCAGCCCTGTGGAGCGGCGTCCCACCCTCACCGAGGCTTATGGCCCTATCAACCCTTGGGAGGAGGGGCCTATACCTCCAGAAGTTGATAGACCCCTTAAGCTGCACATCCCTGAGATACTCTGGGTTGAAGACATATTCCAGTAGGCCTCCGCATCGCAGGCATCTATTCCAGGGTGTAGGCTCAGCCTTAGCCCCGCATCTGGAACATCTCAACTGATAGGGGGTCTCCATCGACGTATGGAGATAACCGTCAGTAGGGTTTAAGTGTTAGGAGTCGACATCCTTTTTACCCCCTCTCCTAATGGTGGTTTGAAAGCTTGAGGATCGTGGAGCTGAGACCTGGAATGGAGGGCGTAGACCTCAAGGTGAGGATAATCAATCTGAAGAATCCTAGGAGGTTGAAGACGACGAGGGGTTTGGAGCATCTACTCGTCGAGGGGGAGGTCGAAGACGAGACGGGTAGGGCGCTCCTCAACGTCTGGAATGAATCCATAAGGCAGCTTGAGGGAGTAGGGGAAGGCTCCATCGTGGAGTTGAGGAACTGCTTTATCACCTCCTTCCAGGGAGTTATACACATCAACGTCGGCAGAGAATCCGAGATCAGGCTGGTGAGGGAATGAACCTCCAGGAGCTCCTAAGAAATCTCAGGAAGGAGGTGAGGAGGCTTCTACCCGAGGGTGGAACCCACGGCTATGAGCATACGGAACGCGTCTTCAGGCTCGCCCTCCACATAGGTCAAAGGGTGAATGCAGATTTGGGTATACTACTCCCCGCAGCCCTCCTCCACGATATAGGTAGAGGGGAGATCGACCACGCCAGGGCTGGGGCGAGGAGGGCTAGGGAGATCCTGGGGAAAGTCGGCCTTAAGCCCGATAGGATCGAGGCCGTTGTCGAGGCAATAGAGACCCATAGCTTCAGCGGGGGGAGAGAGCCGAGAACCCTTGAGGCGAAGGTGCTATCCGACGCCGACAAGCTGGACGCCATGGGAGCCATAGGCATCTATAGGGCCGCAACCTACAGCGGGGAGCATCAAAGACCCATAGAGGGTTTTATACAGCACTTCCATGAGAAGCTGCTGAGGCTGAGGGAGCTGCTTTATACCGAGGAGGCGAGGAGGATGGCGGAGGAGCGGCATAGATTCATGCTCCAATACCTTGAGCAGCTGGAGAGGGAGCTAAACCTCGAAACCTAACGGCTCCAAGGCCTATAGAGATCGTGGCTGAATCCAAGCTGTTCGAGAATCTTCCCCACTATGAAATCAACAAGCCCCCTCACACTCTCAGGTTTATGGTAGAAGGCTGGTGAGGCCGGTAGGACTCTAACCCCTAATAGGCTGAGCCTATAGAGATTCTTGAGGTGGATGGGGCTTAGAGGGGTCTCCCTGGGAACAATTATCAGCCTCCTCCCCTCCTTGATCTGGACGTCGGCGGCCCTGGTGATGAGATTGTCAGCATAGCCGTTGGCGATGGCCGCCACCGTCTTCATCGAGGCTGGGACGATGACCATGCCATCGACCCTGAAGGAGCCGCTGGTTGGAGGCGCCCTCAAATCCCTTGGGTCGTAGACCCTATCCGCCAGGGCTTCAAGCTCCCCGACGCCTCTAAGCTCCTCCTCCGCCACAAGTCTACCCGCATCGCTGACTATGAGGTGGATCTCCACACTCCTCTTCCTCAGCTCTTCGAGAAGTCTCTTGGCGTAGATGACGCCGCTCGCCCCCGTCACGGCGATGATGAGCCTCATCGCTCTCAGAGGCATCGCCAATCTATAAAAGGGGTTTGACATATCCATCAATATGCGTATCAGGGTTATCGTCCCCATAACCGGATTGACACCCGAGGCCATAGAGGAGAGATTGAGGTATCTCAGGAGTATAGCCGACCCTGGAACCGAGGTGGAGATGACTCCGATTAGGGTGGGGCCTCCGGCGATTGAGTCTAGGGTAGACGAGGTGGAGGCGGGGCCAGAGGTTTTGAGGCTAGTTAAGAAGGCTGAGGAGGAGGGATGCGACGCCGTCATCATCTGGTGCGGCGGCGACCCAGCCCTCGAGGCCGCTAGGGAGCTGGTGGATATCCCCGTCATAGGCCCTGGGGAGGCGATGAGGCTTCTAGCCTCGATGTGCGGCGAGAAGCCCTGCTGCATAGTCCCCGATATACCCGTTCTGGAGATGCGTAGAGACTTGGAGAGGACTATGGAGGTTTTGAAGAGGATGATCCGTGAACGAATCGAGAGGGGTGAAGGGGACTCCTTCTACCTCGGCTGCCTAGCCCTCTGGGGTCTTGGCCGACGGCTCCGTGAGGAGTTGGGGATCCCCATCATCGATGGAGCTGAGGCCTCGCTGAAGATGGCTGAGCTGGCTGTGAAGCTGGGCCTAAAACCGAGTAGGGTGGCCTACCCAAAGTATCCTCCCGCTCATAGGGGTGGCTGACTACTCCGCCTTAGGCTTCGGCGGATTCGCTGGCTCGATGCAGATGTAGAGGATGTTATTGCCTCTGATGAAGACGTTTCCATAGTTTGTGACAACTCCCTCGCTGTTATATTCCTTGGCTCCCTCGAGTAGGACGTTCATGTAGCCGTCAGCCTTAATCATCCTGCCCCAGTAGGTGTCCCTGCTCTTTAGGCAGACGACGACGTTGCTCCCCACGCTCTTTATCAGGACGTTGAGGGGCTTCTTACTAGGCTCTAAACTCGGCACGGGAGGCCCCGTATATCACCCCCTCACTCCCCCTTTAAAGCTTTCTTCAGTTACCTTCAAAGACCGCTATGACGACCCAATCCCTCAAATCCTCGTCTGGGGATGTGGTAATGGCCTTTAGGCCGGAGCTCCTGAGGAGGCTTAGGAATCTCTCCCCGCTGAAGGACTTCTTCAACGCTGTTATGATGAACTTTCCCCCATCTCTTGAGACCCTAACCATCTCCCTCACGGCTTTAAGGGGGTTTGGGGTGTTGTTGATGAGGGTTATGGCGAAGATGTATCGATAGACGCCGTCTCTGAAGGGGAGGTTCTCCGCGTCCCCAAGGATTAGGTGTTTCCCCCTCAACCCCTTCCGGCGGGCTGTGGAGATGAGGGAGGCTGAGAAGTCGAGGCCTACAGCCTCCACATTAAGCCGCTCTAGGAGGAGGCCTGTTCCGCAGCCGTTGTCGAGGGCTACGCCTTCGATATGCCCTAGATGTGATAGGAAGCTCTCATACTTCTCCTCCTGCTCTCCTTTGTATAGGGCCTCATAGAGGCCTCCGCCCATGCTGTTGAAGGCCTCCATGATACGCCTCTTCTCCTCGACGTCCCTCTTCGTCTCAAAATTCTGAGACAAAGAGGCGGGGATAACCATGTCTAAACCCTTCAACCGATTACCTGAAGGCTGGAAACCGTTTTAAACTCTTATCCTCACCTCTAAGAAACATGAGCAGCCCCAGATGGAGGAGCAGCAGAGTCCTAGATGGCCTCAGCCGAGGCATCCATAGATCGCTGCTGAAGGGGGTCGGCTTCACCGACGAGGAGTTGAGGAGACCCCTCATCGCCATCGTCAACTCCTGGAACGAGATCGTCCCAGGGCATTTCCACCTGAAACTATTGGCGGAGATGGTGAAGAGGGGTGTCCTCGAGGCCGGTGGGACCCCACTGGAGTTCAACACCATAGCCGTCTGCGACGGCATCGCCATGGGGCATGAGGGCATGCGTATGTCTCTGCCCAGCAGGGAGATCATCGCCGACTCGATAGAGGTGATGATCGAGGCCCACGGCTTCGACGCCATGGTCTGCATCACAACCTGCGACAAGATAGACCCCGGGATGATGATGGCCGCCGCGAGGCTTGATATACCCACCATCTTCTGCCTCGGCGGCCCAATGGAGCCAGGCTATCCCAGGTGGGGGAGGTTTAAGGGATGCTCCATCACAGTTCAGAATCTCATGGAGGCTGAGAGCCTCGTCAGAGATGGGAAGATGACCCTAGAGGAGTTCAGGTATCTGGAGGATGTCTGCTGTGGTGGCCCAGGGGCCTGCGGCGGCATGTTCACAGCAAACTCGATGCAGTGTCTCATAGAGGCCATCGGCATGGCCCTCCCCTACATGGCGACGGCGCCATCTATGAGCGCTCAGCGTTTCAGATTGGCCGTTGAGACTGGTAGACGTATCATGGAGCTCCTGAGGGAGGATGTGAGGCCGAGGGACATCATGACGGAGGAGGCCTTTAGAAATGCGATAGCCGTCGATATGGCCCTTGGAGGCTCGACGAATACGGTGCTACATCTACCAGCCATAGCCCATGAGCTGGGCATAGACCTAGGCCTAGACCTCTTCGATGAGATAAGCCGTAGGACTCCTCATCTCTGCAACATGGCTCCAGCCGGCCCCTATAAGATTAGGGATCTCCACCTCGCCGGTGGAATCCCAGCGGTGATGAGGGAGCTGGGAGAACTCATCGACGGCAGCTGCCTAACCGTCTCAGGTATGAAAGTTTCGGAGATCACAGCCAAAGCCCAGGTCTGGGATAGGGAGGTGATTAGGCCGAGGAGTGATCCGGTTCACAGGGAAGGGGGCATCGCCATCCTCTATGGAAGCCTCGCCCCCGACGGCTGCGTCATAAAGGTCGCTGCCCTCCCAAGGGAGATGTGGAGGTTTGAAGGCTCGGCGAGGGTCTTCGACCGAGAGGAGGAGGCTGTCGAGGCGATTAAGGGAGGGGTCATCGAGGAGGGGGATTTCATCATCATAAGGTATGAAGGCCCCAAGGGTGGGCCTGGGATGAGGGAGATGTTGACGGCCACCGCCGCTCTGGTTGGTTCTGGCCTTGATAGGTCTGTGGCTCTCGCCACGGATGGACGCTTCTCGGGGGCGACGAGGGGGCCTTGCATCGGCCATATATCCCCTGAGGCCGCTGAGGGAGGTCCCATCGCCC
>JAGHBJ010000083.1 GCA_021161045.1 Candidatus Bathyarchaeota archaeon | reverse complement strand
TTCAGGTCTCCGTCTTTTGCTGCCTCCCATAGTTCTAGGCATAGCTCTGGGGCGATGGTGCAGATGGCTGCTATGGCGCCTCGGGCACCGAGTATGAAGCTGGCGAGCAGCACATCGTCGAGGGCTGACATTATGGGTATTCGATGCCCTAGAGCCTTGATCATGTCGGCGAGGCCGTGGATGTCGCCGCCGCTCTGCTTTATGCCCTTGATGGCCTCAACCTCGTCGACGAGCCTCACGGCCAGGTCGACGGGGATGGTGTTCCAGGGTATGACGTTGTAGACGACGATGGGTAGGCCAACAGCCTCGGCGATGCGTCGATAATAGTCGATGTTCCCCTCATCCGTCGGCTTGAAGACGTAGTGAACTGGAGTGACCATCAAGCCATCTGCGCCCGCAGCCTTGGCTGCGAGGCCGAGGGCGATTGCGACGTTGGCCGAGTTGGCTATCACACCAGTTATGAGGGGAACATCCTTCCCCGCTTCGTCTCTGACGATCTCCGTGACCCTTCCCACCTCGGCTGGGGTCATCGAGTAGCCCTCACCGGTGCTTCCGCAGACGACGAGGCCGTGGACGCCCACCTCCAATAGGTATCGAACCTCGCTTCGCAGGGCCTCCTCATCGATCTCCTCGCGGTCATCGAAGGGGGTCAACATCGGAGGCATGATCCCCTCAAGCCTGAACACCAGAACACCTCCAATTAACACTCCCATCTCGGGGAGTTAAGAGTTTGGGGTTTAGGTCTCCGGAAAAGGCTTAAATCTCTGCTATGGGGAGTGTTATCCGGCTGGGCTGAAGGGGCTGAGAATATTGTGTTGTATAACCTCAAGCTGATACATCGGCCTTCGAGAAGCGGCCCAGCCCTGATTAGGTTCTTTGTGGAGGTGTTCTGGGTTGTTGAAGTTATATGACACCCTAACCCGTGAGAAGAGGCCCTTCGTCCCCCTGGAGCCAGGAAAGGTTCGGATGTATGTCTGCGGCCCCACGGTCTACGCCGAACCCCACATAGGCAACTTCAGGGTCTTCGTCATGGGCGACATTGTTCGGAGATGGATGGAGTATAGGGGCTACGACGTCTTCTACGTGATGAACATCACAGACATCGATGACAAGACCATAAGAGACTCAGGTCGGGAGGGCGTCACCCTAAAGGAGTTCACAGAGCGCTACACCAAGGCCTTCCTCCAGGGCTTGGACAGGATGAACATCAAACGGGCGACGCTCTACCCAAAGGCGACGGAGCACATCGATGACATGATCAAATTCATAGAGGGCCTCCTAAAGAAGGGATTGGCCTATGTAGCCTCGGACGGCGTCTACTATGACATCGACAAGTTTCCAGAGTATGGTAAACTGAGTCGCATCGACCTCTCGAAGGTGCGTAAGACCGAGAGGATGCTCGCCGATGAGTATGATAAGGAATCTCCGCAGGACTTCGCCCTATGGAAGCGCTCGACGCCGGAGGAGCTCCGGAGAGGCATATACTACGACTCGCCCTGGGGGCCTGGACGTCCAGGGTGGCACATAGAGTGCAGCGTCATGTCCCAGAAGTATCTCGGGGAGACCCTCGACATCCACATGGGGGGTGAAGACCTCATCTTCCCTCATCATGAGAATGAGATCGCCCAGAGCGAGGGGCTAACCGGTAAGCCTTTCGTCAGATACTGGCTTCACGTCGCCTTCCTAAAGATCAGGGGGGAGAAGATGAGTAAGAGCCTAGGCAACATCATCAGGATCAGCGAGGCCTTGAGGGAGTATAGCCCCGATGCGCTGAGATACTTCTATCTCTCAGCCCACTATCGAAGGCAGATAGACTACACCGATGAGGTGATGGAGGGGGCGGAGGCAGCCGTCAGGAGGCTTGGAAACACCCTCAGCATTGTCGAGGACGCCCAGAGGCAGCCGGAGGAGAAACTCGGCTACGACGACGAGGAGCAGCGCTTCCTAGAGGAGATCAAGACCCTGAAACATCGATTCGAGGCATCTATGGACGATGACCTAGACACCCATGGAGCCATCGACGCACTCCACGCCATGTCCAAAACCCTAAACACCTACGCGGAGGGGAGGCCTAACAAGGGTGTCCTGCTAAGGGGCTATGAGACCTACAGGAGGCTGCTCAGTACCCTAGGCCTACTGGAGAGGAGAGAGGAGGCGGGAGAGCTCCTGGAGAGGGCCTTGAACCTGATAGTCGAGGTTCGGGAGAGGTTGAGGGCGGAGCGGCGATATGAGTTATCGGACTGGATCAGGGAGGAGCTTCGGAGCATAGGCGTCATATTGGAGGACACACCTAAGGGGACGAGGTGGAGGATCGAGGCTTAAACCCCAATTCAAAGCGTGGCGAGGCCGCTTTGTAGACGACGATAGATTTTTCTACTTCAACCCTTGAAGGGGAGACGCATCGATATGAGGGCGAACTATAGGGAGCTGCTGAAGGGGAATGTCGGTGTCATGGCTTTCACCTCCGGCCTCTGGACTCTCGCCGGTCAGCTTGTATGGCCCTTCTGGTCTCTCTACGTCCTGGGGCTGGGAGGTGGATACTTCGATATAGGCCTCATATCAGCCGTCGGCTCTCTCTGCGGCGTCATCCCCTTCCTCCTCGGAGGATATCTAGCCGACGCCCTCGGCCGTAAGCGTATGGTCTACCTCCTCAGCTTCGTCCTCTCCTCCAGCGCCCTGATAAACGCCTTCGCCCCAGATTGGAAGTGGCTCATAGCCTCCTCGATCTTGTCCTCCATAGCCATCGGGTTGAGGGGGCCTGCCTTCAACGCCATCATAGCTGACTCTACGAGGGAGGAGAATCGAGCTGAGGCCTACGCCCTCTTCAGCATAATCCCACCCATCTTCGGCTTGGCTTCACCCTACTTGATGGGACTCTATATCGACCGCGTCGGCGTCGTCAGAGCTATGAGGACTGGCTATCTCCTCCTCTTCGCCTCCTCCCTCACAGCCTCAACGCTTAGGCTGCTACTCCTTAAGGAGACCCTCCCCGCGGAGGAGAGGAGAGGAGTCAAGGCGTCGACGATCCTCAGGGACACGCTGAGGGGGATGGGGGAGACATTGAGGGTTATGCCGAGGGAGCTCTGGGTGCTCATCGCTGTTGCCTCCTCCTTCAGCTTTGGAGTGGCCGTCGGAGGCCCCTTCTGGGTCAACTATGCGACTGAAGACGTCGTAGGCCTATCGAAGGCTGAGTGGGGATTGATCTCGACGGCGGTAAGGGTTGTTGCTCTCCTCCTCACCTTCCCCTTCGCCCTGGCGGCCGATAGATGGGGGAGAGTGCGCCTGGTTCTCATATCCCTGATAATTAACCCCCTCATACTCCTAGGATTCATCAATAGTAGAAGCTTCTGGCAGGTTCTCCTCGTAGGCACACTAGGCGCCACAGCTAGCAGCATCTCCACGGCGGCCAGCCAAGCCCTCTTCGTCGACTACTCGCCACGGGAGCACAGGGGGAGGATCAACGCCCTCCTAGGAGCCCTCGGCGTAGTCCAGAGCCTAACCCTCTGGGCTCAGCCTGGCTCCATCATAGGAGCCGTGGGAAACCTCGTAGGTGGAGCCCTCTACGGGAGATGTTTCCAGCTCCCCCTCTACATAGAGGCAGCGGCCACAGCCCTCTCAGCCCTAATAGCCCTCACAGCTCTGAGGGAAAGGCGTTAAAGGGTTAAGGGGCATCAAGGATCGATGTCCATCGACTTCTACGGTGAGTTGAGGAGGCTTCTGGAGCAGATTCCCCCTGGGAGGGTGACAACGCCGAGGCTTCTCGCCGAGGCCCTCGGAGACGCCAGAGCTGTGAGAGCTGTTTTAGAGGCCTTGAAACGAGAGGAATTTCAGTGGGCGAGGGACCTCGTCGATGCCGAGGCTGAGAATCCCTACGGCGACTTCGAGTCCTCTAAGCCTCTGGAGTCCTTGAGACGCCTCCAGATGGAGCTCTCCTCCAAGGTTGTGGAGTTCGACGACTTCGAGGAGGCTGAGCTCCTCGGGGGTGTCGATGTCGCGTATGGGGATGATATGGCCTATGCCGTCTGCGTCGTCTTAGATAGTAGTCTTCAAGTGGTGGAGGTCTCCGAGGCCGTGGTGGAGGTCTCCTTCCCCTATATTCCGGGATATCTCGCCTTCAGGGAGGCTCCGGCTGTTGAGGAGGCTGTCCGAGGCGTTTCGGCTCTAGATGTGTTGATGGTGAATGGCCATGGCTTAGCCCATCCTAGGCGCTGCGGCCTGGCGACCCACGTCGGCGTCGAGCTGGATATTCCGACGATAGGCATCGCAGCCCGGAGGCTTGTGGGTCGAGAGGGCGAACCAAAGAATGGATGGATACCCCTCATCCATGGAGGACGGATAATCGGAGCCGTATTGAAGCGAGATGGAGGTAGGGTCTATGTATCCATCGGCCACCGGATCTCGCTGCCAACAGCCGTTGAGCTATCGCTGAAAACCCTACGGAATAGACTTCCAGAGCCTGTCAGGTATGCTCATCGATTGGCGAGTAGGCTGAAAAGGAGGCTCTCACCAGATGAAACATGATCAAAAAGATTATGACACTTAGTAAGGCCTCTCAACTCCTTCTATAGACTTCGACGATATGCTTGAGATCGCTGTCTGGCAGCGCCTTGATGGTTTCAGTCATCAGCCTGGCCACATTCTCCAGGTCATTTAGGGAGATGACCTCATTGGGCGTATGCATATACCTGTTCGGTATGGATATCAACCCCGTTATGGTTCCACCCCTCACAACCTGTAGGGTCCAGGCATCTGTTCCGCTTCGGCCTGGTATCCCCTCTCTTTGATATGGGATTCCCCGTTCCTCGGCTACTTTCATCATCAATTCCCATAGGGGTCTGGTGAAGTTGGCTCCGATGGCGATGACGGGGCCTTTTCCCAGCTCTATGCCTCCAACTCTCTCGGCTTCGACGCCTGGGGCTACGGCGTGGGTTACGTCGCAGGCTATGGCGCACCAGGGCTTTAGGTTGTATCCGGAGACCGTTGCACCTCTCAGCCCTATCTCCTCCTGAACCGTCGCCACCATGTGTATCTTCAAGCCTTCGGGGGCCTCGCCGTCGAGGAGCTCTAGGGCCTTGATCATGGAGGCTACGGCGCATACGTCGTCGAAGGCTGGGCCGACCAATAGGTCTCCATCGCCCTTACCCAGCCTCGTCAGCGTTGAGTCGGGTGTGATTGGGCATCCAGGCTTGACGCCGAGTTTCTCAGCCTCCTCTCGGCTCCCAACGCCGATGTCTATGCGCATATCCTTCAACTCAACAACCTTCTCCCTCTCCTTAGGCTCAGCCAGGTGCGCCGGCTTGGCTCCGACGACCCCTATGAGATAGTCATCCAATCCATCGCCGATCCAGACCTTAACCCTGATGCCGTAGACGACCCGTTGATCCCAGCCTCCGACGGGTGAGAAGTGGATGTAGCCCTTATCATCGATGTAGCGAACCATGAACCCTATCTGGTCGTAGTGGCCTGCGATCATCACTGACCGATCGCCGTCGCCGAGGGTTCCTATGACGTTGCCGATGACATCAACCGAAACCGAGTCGCAGAACCGCTTATAGTATTCAATTATCCTCTGGCGACGCTGATCCTCGAAGCCCGTGACGGCTGGAGCCTCCATTAGGTCTTTGAGAATCTCATATACCTCCAAGGCTTCCACCACATGTGCTATGGATTTGAGGCGTTAAATCTCTGCTGCTCTTCTATTCATCCATCACGCCGGTGGAGGAAGAGTCTCTCCACCTCCTCCTTAACCTCCTCCGTATAATCCACGGCCCCCTCAAATCTCCCAACTAGATCCATGAGGGAGATGGGCTTCAATATGATCCTATCACCCTCGACATCCCACAGGAGCTCCATGCCCTCCCTTATTCCAAGTCTCTCCCTGATCTCCTTCGGGATCGTGACCGTAAATCTCCTCTGGACGACGGTTCTCTCAACCATATCCGAAAAACTAATTTTTATCCGCTGAATTAAATTTTGCGGATGAAGGAATTATTGCTGGATTTAACCACGATAATCTCCGCAGCCTTCAGGGGAGAACGATATCATGAGAACGCTGCTCGACTCTATGAATCGGCTCAGAGAGGGCTGCTCAAGCTTCATGTGCTGGACATCCTCATCCTGGAGGCTGAACACCTATACCTAACCGGAAGAGTGAGGGTGGATGGGAGAGAATGGCAATCTTTCATTTTAGATATCTTGGAAAATCCACGTATAGAGCTTATAATGATGGATAGAGAGATCTTCAAGGAGCATCTAAGATTATACAGGGAATATGGTGGAAAATACACATATTTCGACTCCTTTTACGCCGCTGCCGCAATCACACATAACCTAAAATTAGTGACGACGGATAGAAGATTATTAGAGGATGAAGAGATACCAACAGAAGACTTGAGGAAATACTGATGCACTAATTAGGCTTCACACCCTAATTAGATCTCCTCCGCTTTGGATAATAGATTGTAAAGGGCTGGAGCTCCACTGCTAGGTTGGAGAACCATAGTTAGATCTCTCATCTATCAGGATGTTAGTCTCCATCGATCCTTAAATCCATAATCACCTAATCCCAGCCCTCTCAAGCAGTTCATCGATCTCCCTAAGGTCTTCCTCCGTCAATTCGATATTGGTTGCCCTGGCGTTGTCTTCGAGATGCTCCATCCTTGTGACTCCTGCGATGACTCCGCAGACCTCCTCATGGCTAAGGAGCCAGGCTATAGCCAACTGCGGAAGCGTTATGCCCTTCCTCTTGGCGAACTCCTGGAGGAGCTCCACAGCCTTGAAGCTGACCTCGGTGAAGTATCGATCTTGAAGCTTGTCGTCGATGATGTGCCCCTCAACCCTATCGATGTTGTCCTTTCGATATTTGCCCGTCAGCATGCCGGCTGCGAGGGGGAAGTAGGGCACTAGGCCTATCCCCGCCTCCCTGATGTATCGGAGGAACTCAGCCTCGCCTACGCCTTCCTCCTTCGATACCCCATCCCTCTCCAAGAGGTTGTAGGGGTTCTGAACCGCCACTATACGCCTTGAGGCATCCTTAGCAACCTTCCTCAGCGCCTCCCTCGCCTCCTCTATCTGCCGGATATTATAGTTTGAGACGCCAAGATAATAGACCACTCCATCTGAGATCAGGTCGTCGAGGGTTCCCCAGGTCTCCTCCAAGGGAGTCTCATACTCACCCTGCTCATCGAGGACTGGATGGTGGACATAGAGGAGGTCGATATAGTCGGTTTGGAGGCGCCTCAGACAGCCCTCCACAGCTCTGCGTATATACAGCCTCGAAGCCCCCCGCTGATTCGGCGTGAAATCCGCCTTCTCCTCATGCTCCTCCCTAACGGAATTCGCGATCTTCGTCGCCAGAACCACCTGCTCCCTGACACGGCGACCCCTAGAGGCAAAATAGCGTCCAATCAGCCTCTCAGAGTTCCCAGAGCCCCAATTATAGGAGTTAGCCGTATCCCAGAAGAAGACTCCAAGCTCCAAGGCTCGATCCAGAATCTTGAAGCCCTCATGCTCGCCAACCTTTGAACCGTCATAGGAGGGGTCACCCCACTTCCAAAGGCCGAGGCCAACCTCGGAGACCCAGAGGCCGCTGTGGCCCACCTGCCTACAACCCATACCCCTAAACACCTTACGCCTCATCTCTCCCCTAATGGATGTATGGATGAAGCTTATTAAATGTGGAGTGTCTCCCTCCATATGGTGTGATTTATGGAGTATATGGTGAGGATCGATAAGCAGGGGAGGATGGTGATCCCAGCGTCCATTAGGGCATCTCTAGGCATCGTGGATGGATGTAAGGCGTTGGTGAGACTCGATGGCCGTAGGCTGATCGTTGAGGTTGTTGATGAAGATCTGGAGAGTCGTGTGGCTGAGTGGAGGGAGATGGCCCTCTCACTCCACGCCGAGCCCTTCGCTGAGGATGTTGAGGAGAGCTGGAGGTGGATGAGCCGTGAATACGCCGAGAGGAAGCTTGGATTCCGCTGATGGCGTCGTCGATGTCAGCATCCTCGTCCCCGCAACCTTCGATAATCCCTTGAAGGGGGATGCCGTGGAGTTCATCACCGAGATACTCTCGGGGAGGAGGAAAGCCATTATACCGACGGCGATCATCCTCGGCGCATATCACATAGCCACGAGATATCTACGGGTTCCCCGCCTCATCGTCAGGAAGATTTTGGAGGGCATATTGCGAACGAGGTCTCCAGCCCTATACCCCAACCTGACAGTCGATTTAGCGCTGGACTCCCTCGACTATGCCGCCCATTATGGCATAGAGTCCTGGGACGGCTTCCTAATAGCCCTATCAAGGAGCCTCGGAGCGGGGATAATCTACACACTCGATGAGGAATTGGCGAAGGTGAAGGAGATCAGCATCATAAACCCCTTCCCAAGGGAGAAGATAGCTGAATACCATAGATGGATCGAGGAGAGGCTAAGCAGGAGAAGCCACTAAATTTCTTATCCTCCTTGCTATCCTCTCCATCTCCCCCCTGGTCGGCCTCCTCCAAAGCCTTGCGACGCCCTGGATTATTCCTCCACCATCACCCCTGAACCTGGGTATGACATGGATATGGATGTGGGGCACCTCCTGACCACTCTCAGGGCCGTTGTTGATGCCTATCGTCGTGCTATCAGCCCCCACAGCCCGTTGTATAGGCTCTATGAGGCGATGAAGCGCCTTGAAGAGGGCTATGGCCTCCTCCTCTGGGAGCTCCTCCAGACGCTGAGCATGAACCTTTGGGATTATCAGCGTATGCCCTGGGGAGCAGGGGTTGATGTCTAAGAAGGCGATCACCTTCTCATCCTCATAGACAACATGGGCTGGAGCTTCTCCTCGGATGATGCGGCAGAAGATGCAGTGTTCACTCATCCCTCCTCACCGCCCTTAAAGCCCCCTGGGGGCATAGCTCTACGCAGCAGAAGCATTGGATACATCGCTCGCCATCGAATTTGGGGTGATTCCCCATCATCTCTAGGGCGCCTCCAGGGCATATCTGAACGCAGATGCCGCAGCCGATGCATCGATCCTCTAGGCAGATGATTGGTCTAAAGGCCTTTATGAAGGGTTCCAGGCTTGAATGCCCCATAGGCCTCTTGAAGGGTCTCCGAGCCTCATCGAGGCTGAGGCCTAACACCTCGATCTCCTCCAGCGATTTGGGGCCTAGCCCCCTTTCAGAGGCTAGTCTATTCGTCCCGACCTCCATGGGATCCCATCCTATCAGGGCAGTGCAGACCATATCCACCGCCACCGCGTCGTCACCGGCGATTATCAGGCCGAGTTTAACAGGGTCTCCGCTCCCTGGCCCCTCCCCCTCCATGCCGACTATGGCGTCCACAACGTTGAGGAGAACCCTCCCCCTAATGGCGGCGTAGAGGTCTAGTAGGAGATGGCTGAATCTCTCGGGATCGTTCCTCGTGGCGACATGGTGACGAGCCTTGGAGCCTCCCTGCTGTAGGCCGAAGAGGTTTTTGACGGCGCAGGTTAGCTTCGTCAATACATGGGTCTTCAGCTTCGGAATGTTGATGATGCCATCGGCTCTTAGAGCCGACTCGGGGAACCAGGCCTCCCTCAAGACGACGCCTCCGGGAACCTCAACTCTAACGGGGCGTTCGCGATCCAGAACTCTAAGCTCCACATCCGCCTCCTCGCATAGCCTTCGCACTCCGAGGCCTTCAAAGACGACGTCGGGTTGCGTGTAGGCCGCCATGGCGGGGCATTCACCGATGAAGCCCTCGGCCCCAGCCTCCCTAAGCAGCTCCGCGAGTGAGAGGACTATCCGCATATCCGTCGTCGCCCCCTCCTCAGCCCTCTTCGTGGTGAAGAGGTTAGGCTTCAGAAGATAGCGGCCTCCACGTCGGATGAAGCGCTTAAGACCTCCCAGGAGCTCCAGGGCCTCCTCAACGGCGGCCTTAACGTCATCCTCAACCTTGACGATTGAAACCTTAGGCCCCATCGCCCTACTCCAGGAAAAATCTATCTAATTGATTCCTAGCCTTTTCCCTCCGCCGTTGAAAGTCCCTTAGGAAGCGTTTAACTCTCTCGGCTAACTCAGCCTTACATTCCCCGCAGAGGAGCTCCCCAGATCGGCAGCGATGCTCCAATTCCCTCAGCCGCTTATCATCCTCCTCGAAGAGGTAGTAATAGTATGCATAGACGGTGCAGATGGAGGGATCTCCACCGAGTCGGCGTTGTTCCTCGGCTGTGGCTCTGCCCCCTGTGTAGGCGTTCATGATCTTCCTTGCCGCCACCTCTGGGGGGTCGATGGTGAAGATGGCCGTCTCAGGCATGGAGGCAGACATTTTTCCGCCCCTGCCGAGGCCTGGGAGGAATTTCGCATGTATCTGAGCCGGCTTATAGAAACCCAGCTTCTCAGCGATGTCCCTAGTCATCCTCCAATAGGGATCCTGATCTATGGCGGCGGGTATGAGAACAGCGACGTTATGGCCCTCGATGATGGATTGTATGAAGCAGGGAACCGCCTGCATCGCTGGGAACCAGATGATGCCTATGTTATCGCTGTCCGTGAAGCCGAAGATGGCCTTGACCGTCGAGTAGGTGACATGCTTAGCCACCTGAAGCGCCAATCTATACAGCCTATGGACGTGGTTGACGTTGGAGATTATATGCGTCTTCTCAGGGTCGAAGCCGACGGCTATGAGGTCCAGGGCGTTCTCATAGGTGTAGCCCACCGTGTCCTCCAGGGTCAGCTCGGGATGTATGAGATACTTCTCATCATCCGTCATCTGGAAGTATAGGTGGGCGTCGAAGACATCCTGGAGATGCTTAGTGAAGAACCAGGGTAGTAGATGCCCAAGATGGCAAGGTCCAGAAGGCCCTCGACCGGTGTAGAGGCCAACAGGCTGCCCGGCTTCATACATGTCGAGCCACCAGTCGAAGTCCCTGTGGGAGAAGAAGATCCCCCTCCTAAGCTGAAGATGTAGATAACCGGCGATCCTCCTCATCCGATCTAGAAGCGGCTTCGTGATGGGCTTCGTCCCAAACTGCTCCATAAGACGCTCATAGTTTACCTCCCCAGAGACCTTCCATGGAGTAACCACCATCTCCTCACTCATCATCACCACCTCCCTTTCAATAGAAGGGTATACAGTGGGCTAGGGGGATTGAGGGAGAAGCCGTAGATGGCTAGGCCCAGTCCGGGTGATACACCCCAACCAGCCCACTCCGAAGATGATCCACTTTATAATTAAAGATTGCCCCTTCCCAATCCTTATAAGACCCATTATAGGGACGGATGCAGGGGATGGTGTTGGAGCGCCAATCCAGAATTTAGATCCCCAGACCATTGGGCTTAAGATTCTAGGAGGCGGCTTCCACCCGCCCATCTGTATAGAATATCTGGAGAAAAATTGTGGAGGGATTAAAAATGGATGCCAGAGAGGCCTATGAAAGAGTCTTCCAACTCCTTAGGAGGCATCACGACTTCTTCAGTAGATGTATACCATTGATCGCCAGTGAGAATGTGACTAGCCCCGCCGTCAGGGAGGCCCTCATCAGCGATTTCGGCCATCGATACGCCGAGGGCTGGCCAGGTGAGAGGGTCTACGCCGGATGTAGATACATCGATGAGGTGGAGATCATCGCCATAGAGCTGGCTAAGGAGATCTTTAGAGCCGAGTTCGTCGATGTCAGACCTATCTCAGGGGTATGCGCCAACCTGGTTATGTACACCGCCTTCACGGAGCCTGGAGATCGCATCATGGCCCTCTCCATACCAGATGGGGGACATATCTCCATGGCGAGGAAGGGGCTG
The DNA here is from genome assembly GCA_021161045.1 of Candidatus Bathyarchaeota archaeon. GTDB lineage: Archaea > Thermoproteota > Bathyarchaeia > TCS64 > B23 > B23. The sequence continues at coordinate 1,710 of JAGHBJ010000083.1, read as the reverse complement.
TGGGGAACAGCTGGAGCCGTCCACGGACTGAGAGTCCAACACTTCGAGTACGATGATGAGAACCTCAACATCGACATCGACGCCACAATAAAGAAGATCAGGAAGCTGGAGGGGGAGGGGAAGCACATCAAACTCTATCTATTAGGCGCCAGCGTCTTCCCCTTCCCCCATCCCGTGAAGGAGATCTCCGAGATCGCGGCGGAGTATGGAGCCAAAGTCGCCTACGACGCGGCCCATGTAGCAGGTCTGATAGGAGCCGGACTGTTCCAAGACCCCCTAAGGGATGGGGCGGACTGCGTCCAGATGAGCACCCACAAGACGCTCTTCGGACCCCAGAGAGGGATGATCCTATCTTGGGAGAGATATGCGGAGAGATTGAAGAGGGCGCTGTTCCCCGCGAATGTCAGCAACCATCACCTCCACACCCTAGCTGGACTCGCCGTCGCCCTCTGCGAATTCAAGGAGTTCGGAAGAGCCTACGCCACGCAGGTTATAAGAAACGCCAAGGCCCTAGGCCAAGCCCTCTATGAAAGAGGATTCAAGGTACTAGGCGAGTCTCTAGGCTTCACCGAGTCTCACGTCCTCCTCGTCGACGTGGTGGACACCCCACTGAGAAACGGCTTCAGGGTGGAGAAGACGTTGGAGAAAGCTGGCATCATAGTGAACAGAAACCTCCTCCCCTACGACGTAAAGAAAGGCCGCCACTATAGGGAGCCAGGTGGAATAAGGCTCGGCGTCAGCGAGGTTACCAGGCTAGGGATGAGGGAATCTGAGATGGAGGAGATAGCGGAGTTCATGAAGAGAACGGTCATCGACGGAGAGAATCCAGAGAACATCTCCAGGGAGGTGGAGGAGTTCAGGAAGGAATATCAACACTGCCACTACTGCTTCGAGCGGGCGGTTGAGGCCTACAGATACATAAAACTGAGATGAGACTCCGACACTCGATTATATTTGGAGTATGGAGAATTTCAGCTGCTTAACCCTTTGAGCCATCAATCTCCGATAGAGTTCCCTTATGCGGGCTACATCGCCTTTGACTGCTATGATCTCTAGGCAGTTCCGCTCATCTAGGTGGACATGCGTTGTGGAGCTTATGACATCCCTGAACTCATGCTGTATGTCGGTCACCTCCTCCTCGACGCCTCGGGTCTTATGGTCATAGAGCAGCGTTATGGCTCCGGCCACCATGCCTTCAGCGGTCTCCCATCGATGCTCCGTTAGGAAATCCCTCATCGCCACCTGGACGGCCTTGGATCGCGTCATCCCAAGTCGCTCCACAACCCTGTCAAACTCCTCCAACATCTCGGGGGGGAGGGAGATGCTCACCCTTGAGACCCCGCCCATCACACCACCAGATATAGAGTTGCTTAAAGTCAATTTTAAGATTCGGATGAGACCTTCATCCCAGAATCCCCAGACGAGGGGCGGTCATAGGTGGAGCTCCTTAGCCATGAGGATTCTATCTATGTAGCGTCCATCCTTATAGATGCCCTTTGGAACTCGACCTATGACACGGTAGCCCAGCTTCTCATAGACGTGGATGGCCCTGCTATTGGTGGCGAAGACCTCTAAGGTTATAAGTTTCAGCCCTCTTCCCCTCGCCTGTTGCTCCGCCTCCTTCATAAGCTCCGTTCCTATGCCCAGGTCTCTATAGCCCCTCTTAACCGCTATCCCCAGCACCCCGGTATGGCCTTCATAACATCTACC
>JAGHBJ010000116.1 GCA_021161045.1 Candidatus Bathyarchaeota archaeon | reverse complement strand
TCCTCCTCATCCTCCAAGGCCTCCAAGAGTCTATCGAAGAGCTGTGGGTCTCTCTCCCTCAGCTCCTGAGCTGCCGCGGCATAGTGGCTGAGCTGGGCGTTTATCTCGCTGACCCGTGCATAGGCCTTGAGGGCTTTGGCCTCCTCCAGCTCCCTCTTAAGCCTCTTCACCTCCTTGATGACATTCACGGAGGCGTAGATGGTGCCAACCCATAGGTCTGGAGGCCCCTTAGGTTCAGGTCTGCCGAGGAGTCTCCAACCGTAGGTGGCCATGGCCACCTGCCTCCCCATGTCGTCGACGTAGAAGTGTATGACAACCCTATGACCACGCCTCTTCAGCATCCTCGCCAAGGCGTCGCCGAGAATCGAGTTCCTGGCATTTCCAATGTGTATAGGCCCATTCGGATTGGCGCTGGTATGCTCAACCATCACCCTCTCAGGTCTCTCCACCTTCAAGAAGCCATACTCCTCATCAAGCTTCAAAGCCATCTCCAGAGTCAGCCTCGAAAACTCGCCTATATCGGCGTGGAAGTTTATATAACCCCCAACAGCCTCCACCGACTCTACAAGCTGTGAAGACGAGGGATCGAGGGCTGAGGCCAGCTCTGAGGCCAGCTCCCGTGGACTCCTATGAAGCTTGGAGGCAAGCCTGAAGCAGATGGAGGTTGAAACCTCCCCCATCTCAAGACTCGGAGGCTTGGAGAAGCCCAATTCTAAGGGTTCAGATATCGAGAGAGACCTGAGACCTCCCTCAAGGAGACGTCGGCATTCCCCCCTCAACTCTTCCAGCGGATTCGACATCACCGCCACCTCAGCGGGCCCGGGGGGACTTGAACCCCCGCTCTCCGGCTCCGAAGGCCGGCGCCTTATCCACTCGGCTACGGGCCCACGGAGATTTGGAGGGGGATGTGGATAAAGTTTTGGCCTCCGCCGTGGAGGATGCGGCTTCGCTACTTATCCTCGTGGAGATACCTAGTTAGATCTGGGATTGCCTCATCTTCTCCCTCGGCGTCGTAGGGTGTGGTCAGCAGCCTCTTAGCCTCCTCAACGATCTTCGGGCCGATACCTCTCACAGCCTTCAGAGGCCCCTCCAATCTCCGAGTCTTACCCGTCTTGGATCGCCTGATCTCCGCTGAGGCGAGCTCCTCCAACACCCTTATCGGGGTGCCAAAGTGTTTTAGGAGCTCCTCCGCGAGGGATCGACCTATATTTGGGAGTCCTGAGAGGAGGAATAGCTGCTGCTCCTGCAGCGGCATCCGTCGACTCACGCTTCTCAGCTGTGGTGGTCTCCGCTCCTCAACCTGCTCCCTATAGGCCAGCCTCTGTAGTAGAATCGCAGTGGCGTAGGGGTCTACTGTGGGTATGATGGAGAATCCATAGTCGAGGGCTAGACTGGCTAGGGCGCCGTATAGGGAGGAGGGCCTCATTCTGCTGCGCCTCAGAACGGCTGTGAGCCTTCCCTCCAGGATCAGTATGGGCCTCTCATAGGAGTCAGCGATCTCCCTCGCCTGATTGAAGAGGCGTCCATCCTTCAGGCTATTGGCCAAGTCCTGTGCATCCTTCCTCTCAACTCCGCATCGATCAGAGACCACGTAGTCACAGACAGGTAGCCTCCTCACCTCCACTTCACAGCCGGAAAGCCTGAGATAGTTGATGATCTCAGGTCTCTGGGAGGCCTCATTGCTGTCGACGCAGATCCACAGGGACTCAGCCATCCCCTTCCACCCGTATCTCTATACGCCTAGCCGTCTCACACCCCTTCAGGGTGGCGACCAGCGCTCGGAGGACTCCCTTAAAGACGCTCCTAACATAAGGGTTTAAAGGCACTCTGCGACCATCAACTCGAAGTGCTACATCCCCAGCCTGTAGGTGGACGCATCTATAGGGATCCGCCTCCCCACGCATGGTGGCTAGGGCAAGCTCCCTACAGCTCTCATAGCCGCATCGGCCACAATCGAATCCAGGCAGGAGGGGGATCGCCTTCTCCTCAACGATGGAAGCAAGCCTCTCCACATCACTAAAGCCAAGCGTTGAGACCCCGACATCTAACCCCTCCAGGGGAATCTGGGAAACTATGGCGACCTCCAATCCATTTGAGAGTTTCTCCACCTCGCTGGGGGTTCTGACGACGAGGATGCGGGGTATATACCCAACAGATTTGAAGCCCTCCAAGATGACGAAGTCGAGGGGGCCTAGAGCATCCAGAGCCTCGGCGAGGGAGAGGGGGCGATCGATGAAGATGGCGGCCCGTCCATCAGCTATGACGGCTGAAGCCTCGGCGCCAGCCTCCCTATGCCTCCAAGTATCCTTCCCAGGCGTATCCAGCGGGTGATGCGGCGTCGAATGCTTTAAGGTTCCAACCCGATATCCTCGAGATGAGAGATATCCCACTAAATTCTCAATTAGCCTCGTTTTCCCAGCGCCCTTGAATCCAACGACAGCCACAATCCTTGTAGGCATCGCCTTAGACATTAACATCTCATTCTAATAAAGTCGACCAGGCAGATTCTTAAAAGAGTCCACAAGCCTAACGCTATTATCAGGGAACCTAGGATAAATCTCCCTCTACCCCCCAATTTAAGCCTTTGAGTTATATGAGGCCCAACAATCGATCCAAGAATAGCTCCGACAGATAGTGGAAAGATTAAATCCCACTTTAAATGATTACATCTAAGTAGATACATTAAAAAACCAACAATACATATTAATGCTTTTGAAAGAATAGTGGTGGCGATCGATCTTCCATATTCTCTTCCAGAAATTATTTGACCACTGATAACGATAGGTCCGAATCCGCCACCAGATAAACCCTTGTTAAAGGCGCTTAATATACCCACGATAATCATTCTGTTCCAGGAGAATTTGAAGCGCTTATTAAAAAGAAGTAGAACACCCATTATGAGAACAAGTATTCCAATATAGGTCTCAAGGATCATCCTGGGGATTGTTATAGCAGTTAAGACGGCTATAATAGTTGCTATTATTCCAAGTAAAGTTATGCAGAGGGTCACCTTTAAATCCATGGAGAGACCCCTATCATTTGATCCTTCATCCATCGACTTTAGACAGAAATCGACATTTCTCAGATGTTGATGGATGATCGCTGCTAAGACTCCACTTAGGGCTTGGGAGAATAAGATCGAAGGCACTACAATTATCGGATTATAACCCATGAGAAGAAGAGTTGGAGATAATATAGTGCCATAGCACATTCCCAGGGAGGAATCAACAAGTCCACAGAAGAAGGCTATAGAGAGGAAATAGAGCATTACAGGGAACATTTCACCCTATCGAAGTCCTCCCATCCTGGAAGCTTATATAACTCTTCATTTATCCGCCATCATATAATGTGAGATCATAGCATTTCTTGTGATACCATTTAACATTTTTGTTATATACAGCATATATCACATCGCCGACTTCAAATTTCTCTCCACAATATTGACATCTGAATGAGTCTCCGAAAAGTTTTCTATTGATCTTTAGGGTTCTCTCGCTCAAGTTATATAGTCTCCTACTCCCCTTCCTAACCAACTCATTCACCTCGATGCTTCGGTATGATCATTAGGGAGCCATCTCTGAATAGAATCCATCTCAGTATGTCCCCATCCCTCAGTTGGAAGTATTCGACGATTCTACTTGGAACGGTGGTTCTCCTCCTAGAACCACGGATTGTTATGGCGGTCTCAGTTATGAATTCGACCTCATCGAGGTCTATCTTCCTCGGCATCGCCTTTATTAGGCCCTCCCAACGTTAAAATTTTTGGTTTTAAACCAAAAATTATTGGAGAGAGTTGAGGCTAATATAGGGGTTAAGGCCTAATGCTATACATCGATGGTTTCCATAACCTTCCACGGTGGCGTCGGGGAGGTTGGGGGTAATAGGATACTCATCGAGGATGGCGATGTCAAGTTGTGGCTTGACTTCGGACGCTCCTTTACGGCTGAGAGACGCTTCTACGCGGGGTGGCTTCAGCCCAGAGGGCACAGCCAGCTGATGGATCTCCTAGAGTTCGATCTCATACCCCCGTTGAGGGGGCTATATGCTCAGCATCACTTGGAGGGTTCCCCAATCCCCTATGAGGAGGCCCATTATGATGCTGTCTTCATCAGCCATGCCCACGCCGATCACGTTGACTATGTAAGGTTTCTGGATTCCTCCATCCCCATCTACTGCGGCTCGGGAACTAAGCTCTTCTTAGAGGCCTCGGAGACCGTAGGCCACATGGATTATGGGGAGCATCTCTACAAGACCTTCAGAACAGGAGACCGGATCAGGATAGGCGACGTGGAGGTGGAGCCGATCCATGTCGATCACTCGATTCCAGCGGCCTATGGATTCATCATCCACACATCATCGGGTTCAATCGTCTATACCGGAGACCTGCGTAGACATGGCCCTAAGGGGGAGATGACGGAGGAGTTCTTGGAGGCCGCCGCCGAGGCCGAGCCTGAAGCCCTCATCATAGAGGGAACCAAGATCGATGAGGAGGAGGGAGGCCTCTCAGAGGGGGAGGTCTATGAGGGAGTGCTCAGGGTGTTGAGGGAGGCCGAGGGGAAACCGGTCTTCTACACCCAGAACAGGAGGGATACAGACCGCTTCAGAACCTTCTATGAAGCCGCTAAGGCCTCGGGGCGTAGGCTCGTCATCACCACATGGACTGCTCATCTACTCTCAAAGCTCGTCAAGGATGAACACCTAGACCTGCCAGATCCCATGAGAGATGAAGACATCGCCGTCTACTTCAGGAGGAAGAGAAGTGGGAAATACAGAGAGCAGGACTACTATCACTGGGAGAGACCCTACCTCGAGAGAAAGGTCACCGCAGAGGAGATACGTCGACGCCCTGGGGAGTACCTCGTCTGCCTGGAGCTCCACCACTTCCCAGAGCTGATAGACATCAAACCCCGGGGAGGCCACTACATCTATAGCATGAGCGAACATATGGAGGAGGAGGCCCTAGAGGAGGAGCTGATGAGAAACTGGCTCAGCCACTTCTCGCTGAGACTACATCAGCTCCACGCCTCAGGTCACATGGGTCGAAGGGAGCTCCTAGAGGCCGTGGAGCTAATTAATCCAAGGAGGGTCTACCCCATACACACGGAGCATCCAGAGCTGTATAGGAGGCTATTGAGGGGGAGAAGAGTTGAGAATCCGGAGAGGGGGAGGAGCTATCACCTTTAGGCTTGGCAGCGAAGGGTCTAAGAGGGGTTTCCACCCTTCTACTCTGAGCATCCTTGAGAGTCGCTGTAGTCGATCAGGAACGCTGCAGACCGGATAGATGCGATGTACCATGCGTCAGGTTCTGCCCCATGGTCAGATTAGGGAGGGAGGCCATAAAGATCGAGGGTGACAAGGCTGTCATATTGGAGCCGCTATGCACGGGCTGCGGCATCTGCGTCAGGAAATGCCCCTTCAAGGCCCTCAGCATCGTAAATCTCCCAGATAAGTTGGAGGAGGAGCATATACACCGCTTCGGGCCAAACGCCTTCACCCTCTTCAGGCTTCCCACACCTCAACGGGGGAGAGTTATAGGACTTCTAGGCAGAAATGGGATGGGAAAGACAACAGCCCTCAGAATCCTATCGGGGGATTTGAAGCCGAATCTTGGACGCTATGATGATCCACCGGATGAAGCCGAGATCATCAACCACTTCTCAGGGACACCCCTCCACGAATATCTCAAGCAACTCTATGGTGAGGGGTTAAGGGCGATCTATAAGCCCCAATACGTCGATAGAATACCGAAAGTAGTCTCAGGTAGAGTCGGCGAGATCCTAAGCCGCCTAGACGAGGGGGGACGCCTCGATGAGCTATATGAAGCCCTGGAGATCGGGCATCTCCTCAATAGAGATATCCAGACCCTCAGCGGGGGAGAGCTGCAGCGGGTGGCGATAGCCGCAGCCCTATGCCGCGAGGCAGATGTCTATCTCTTCGACGAGCCCTCCAGCCATCTCGACGTCTATCAGAGGCTTAGGGCTGCGAGGGTGATTAGGAGGGCTGCTGAGCGGGGGGCGATGGTGATCGTCGCCGAGCACGACCTCGCAGTGTTAGACTACCTCTCCGACGACATCTACATCCTATACGGTGAACCTGACGTCTATGGAATCTTCTCCCACATCCATGGTGTGAGGGAGGGCATCAACATCTATATCGAGGGCTACATACCAGATGAGAACATAAGGTTCAGGGACGCCCCCATAAGGTTCCATGTGAAGCCGCCGACACCTCCGCAGAAGTCCAGAACCATAATGAGGTGGAGCAGGCTTAGGGGGAGTAGAGACAACTTCCAGGTCACCATAGAGGCCGGCGAAATAGGAGAAGGCGAGGTGATAGGGATACTGGGTAAAAACGGGACGGGTAAGACGACCTTCCTAGAGATGCTGGCAGGCCTACGCGAACCAGATGAGGGCATCATCCAGGGGGCGGCTGAGGTGAGCTATAAGCCCCAATACCCCTCCAGGGAGTTCGAGGGAACTGTTGAGGAGCTCCTTAAGAGAGCGGCGGGAGAACGCTACGAAGAGGATTGGTTCCAAGTAGAGGTGATAGACCGCCTAAACGTGAGGAGACTACTGGAGAGAACCCTAGACGAGCTGAGCGGAGGAGAGCTACAGCGAGCAGCCATAGCTGAATGCCTAGGGAAACCCGCAGACCTCTATCTCCTCGACGAGCCAAGCGCCTATCTAGACGTCGAGGAGCGCCTATCCATGGCCAGGGCCATAAGGAGAATCACTAAGATGAGGGGGGTGACAGCCTTCGTCGTCGAACACGACATCTACGCCCAAGACTTCATCGCCGACAGGCTGATAGTCTTCACAGGTCAGCCAGCGAGAGAGGGATATGGAAGCAGCCCCCTAACCCTTGAAGAGGGGATGAACAAGTTCCTGAAAGATGTGGGCATCACCTTCCGAAGAGACCCGGAGACAGGGAGGCCGAGAGTTAATAAGGAAGGCTCCAAACTCGATAGGGAGCAGCGGAGAATGGGGAGATACTACTACGCCTAAAACCTATATCCCTCTGGACATCCATAACCATGGGCCCGTAGCCGAGTGGATAAGGCGCCGGCCTCCGGAGCCGGAGAGCGGGGGTTCAAGTCCCCCCGGGCCCGCTTGATCTGTAGCCTTAAATCTCGGCTTTTCGATGTTCTCTAGGGCCGATTATGGAGAGGGCTTTCAGGGAGCTGGGGGAGCTGGAGGGGGAGGCTCCAAAACTCTTTGGGGTTAGCACTGGAACGAAGCTGGATGAGATGTTCTGGAGGGTTGTGGAGGAGGATGGACGCTTTGTGAAGAAGCCCCTTGGGGGCATACCCTATCTCTCAGTTCTCAACGTCACAGGGGTTCCTGACAGCGGTAAGAGCGTGTTGGCTGAACAGTTCGCCTTGAAGCAGGCTGATGCAGGATATAAGGTGCTCTACATCACCGTTGAGTCCCCGGCCAGCTTCCTCTATACCTCGATGAAGGCTAAGGCATCCTACCTCGGAGCCGACTTTGAAAGGGTTGAGAGGAATATCGTCGTCATCGACGCCTCTCAGAGCGAGGAGCTCCGCGAGGATCCTAAGACGTTGATGGATACGATGGCCTATGCGATCCGGGAGAAGGGGACTAAGAACGTTGTCATAGACAGCATAACGGGTCTCTATGAGCATAGGGAGGTGATGGCGAGGCAGATTGTCAGGATGTTCTTCAACTTCCTGAAGAGGTGGAGGCAGACGGGCATATTCATCTCTCAGAAGCGTTCAGCTCAGGCCTCCGACACGGCGGAGGCGGCTGGCGGCCTGGCTGTGGCTCACATCGTCGATGGAAGCATTGTCCTGGATAAGGTGCTCATCGACAACGCCTGGAAATCAAAGCTCTACGGCCTGCCCGTCGGATCAGTGCTGAGGACCATAAGGATCGACGGCTGCCGCTTAACGGGGCATGACACCAGGACATGGGTCTTCGAGATAACCGAGGCTGGGACGATAAAGATTATTTCCCCCCTCTCCGAATTCATCGAGAGGAGGGGTTAAAAATGGAGGTCATCAAGGGTCCGGTGGCTAAGAGGGATATCGATCAGATGGCTGAGAATCTCTTCCATGAATGCCTTAGAATCCTCGGAGGCCTTAGACGGCTGGTTGAGTATGGCCGGCTGACTTGGCTGCCATCCCTAGCTGAGGCGGCCTACGTCATCCTATTGAAGGAGGAGATGCTCAAGACGAGTAAGGAGATCGCTGAGGCCCTCGGCATAACGGAGCAGACGGTGAAGAACATACTGCGATCAAACGTTGAAGAGGTTAAACGCTACCTGGAGGGGGAGATAGAGAAGGTGGATGAGCACATAGCCGGCGGCATAGCTAAGATGGCCTATGAGAAGATGAAGAGGGAGAGAGGCGTCTTCATCAAGGAGGGTGAGCTGGAGGCCCTCGGCGTCGGATGGGCCTTAAACGTCATCAAGAGGATGAGAGACGCCGAATTCCCCGTGAACCCCGAGGATCTGAGGGAACGGCTTAGAGGCGTCGAGATCGACGGTAAAGCGGCGGAGGAGCTGGTGGAGAGACTTGAGAAACCTGTTGAGTCGATGGAGGAACTTCTAAGCGAGTTGAGAAGATTAGCGGAAGGCTGAGCATAGCGCCGCATCAGGCGATAAAAGAGTGAAGTATTGTTCAAACTGTGGATACAACCTCGCCGAGAAACGTATGCCGACGCCTCCACCGGCCCAACCCCAATATCAGCCTCCACCTTCTAAGCGGTTTGGGATCCGCCTTCGGCGGGGTAGGCGGCCACCTGAAGATCATGAGACGAAGTATGAAACCCTGTTAGAGGCCCTACAGCAGTTCAAGCCCGGGGCATTAAGGGTAATCACGTGACGCCTTATAAGTGGCTGTCACTTATAACGGATCCCCTCCTCCGCCACCCTTAGTTGAGAGGCTTTAAGGAGTGGGCCGGGCCGGATTTGAACCGGCGACCTCTGCCTCGTAAGGGCAGCGTCCCAGCCAGGCTAGACGACCGGCCCTCTCTAGGCTTAATGCCTTCTACTCCTTTATAGTTTCCCCGAGGAGCTCCATCATCTCCCTGTGAAGTCTTCTCATCCGCTCTATCGCGGGGTGATCCTCCCCTAGCTCCTCTATAAACCTATTTAGGGTCTCCTCGAAATCAACCTCCTTCTCGCCCTCGATGAGCTTATCTGCATAGGCCACCACCTTCTCCTCCAGGGTTCTGGGAATATAGTCTCCATCTGGCAGTCCCAGTCTTTTAGCCTCCTCGGGGGTTATACCGGCTCCGACGTGGCGCTCTATGATCCTAGCTATCGGCTCCGGTAAGCCTCTCTCCCGCGCCATCTGGCCCCCTATGGCTCCATGCTCGACTCCATGGGTCTTCGCCCTACCTAAGTCGTGGAGGAGGCCGCCGATCTCTATGAGGTTTAGGTCTAGGTCGTATCCCCTCATCTTCAGCTTCTCAGCGATCCTCAAAGCCACCCTGGTGACGCTTTTACAATGCCTTATGACCCCCTCGCTGCATCCCGCCTCCCTCATCATCTTTATGGCCTCATCCCTGCTTGGAAGCTTCATCCCAGCTCCTCCTCCAGCTCCCTTATCTTGCGTCGGAGAAACTCCTTGTGAGGCGTGTTATCGAAGGGTTTTAAGGGTTCACCGCATTTCGGACAGCGGAATACGGCTTCCATTGCCTCCTCGAAGGTAAGCCTTGGACAATTCTCCCCGCCGCAGTGATAGAAGTCATGGCTCTCCTCATATTCGAGGCGCTCCCTCAGCTTCTTCAAAATCTTCTTCTTCATCCCCTGTATGAAGGCGTCCACGAGGTCGGGTTGAAGCCTCCACTGGAAGATGAACCAGCCCGTCTCGGGGTCTCTAAACCTCTTGGATGCGACGATTCGATGATTATAGAACTTGTATAGAAGCCTCCTAACGGTGTTGATCTGTATGCCCGTCCGCTCGGAGATCTCCTCGACGGTTAGATCCTCCCGCTCCTTTAGAGCCTTTATAATCTCAACGCCCTCCTGGCCGCCTATGATGCGTGCCACCTCTAGGAGTCTCTCCTCATCGACGCCTCCTAACATTGACCTCTCTAATATTTTAGTCCCATGGCCCTTTAAGTTAAGCGAGGCGTTCAACCCTCTTCCCCCGCTCCTGGGGTATAACCCTCAGCTTTGCGCCCTCAAACTCCAATTCTAATTCACGCCCCTCGTAGAGCATGTGGAGGAAGACGGCTAAGGCACTCACCTCGGAGTGGGGTTGAGAGGTTACAGCGACATTCCAATCAGCCTCACCGTAGAGCTCCCCTGGAACCTTCGCTCCGCCGACGACTATGAGCTTCGGCGAGGGATCAGCCCTGATCTCATCGATGACCCTCTGAACAGGCAGTCCATACATGGTTAGGTGGATCACCCTCCCTCCCCGCTCCCTCCAATCCCTTAAGGCCTTACGCCAACTCTCAACGTATCGAACCTTAAAGGAGCCTCCCCAATTCTCCACAACTCCATGAACAGAACGCTCCATCGACTCATCCCTCACGCCGGTGTATAGGGCGCCATGGGCGCCGAAGGCCCTCGCCGCCAGCATCACGTGGGTTGTTATCCTCTGATCCCTATGGGGTCTATGGCCCAGCCTTAGCACCCATATCTCCATACAGCGGCCGCCCCTCGCTTGAGGTGTATGCCCCTATTTAAAGGTCTAATCAAATGGCTATATGATGCCTCAGGGTGGAGACTTGGAGGTGGAGGCGCTTCCATTAAGTCGTAGGAGAAAGCTTATCGGCCTCATCCTCCCCCTACTCAACATCCCGATCCTCGTCTTGACGCTCTACTCCATGGTGATTAGGTTAATGGCTGGAACTCCACCAGTCTCCGAGGATTTTCTCGGAGACCTAGCCCTCTTCCTCCTCACCTTATTCGTCGCCCTCCTGCTGCTCTGGAGAGCGCCCATATACAGCAGCTCCTATAAGCTGGGTGGAGAGGGAGTCATCATCGAGAGGTTTCCAAAGGGGGAGACGCTCATCCCCTATGATGCGATAGAGAGGGCTGAGGTCTACATCAGGAGGGAGAGGTTGGAGAGGATTCCAGGTAAGGCCGTCGAGTATGCTAAATCGTCGGTGGCGCTCCTCAGGGAGGCGGGGTATAAGCTGAGGGACTACACCAACTCGGATGAGGTGGTGGTACTCCTATTGACCAAGGGGGAGGAAGCCTACCTACTCTCCCCCCGAGACCCAAAGGGATTCCTCAACCAGCTTAGGAG
>JAGHBJ010000027.1 GCA_021161045.1 Candidatus Bathyarchaeota archaeon | reverse complement strand
TCGGTGTTGAACGCCAACTACATAGCGAGGAAGCTGATGAAGGTGAGGGGAATAACGCTGCCGAGGGCGCCTGAGAGGCCTAGGAAGCATGAGGCAGTCCTAAGCGCCTCGGAGATGGAGAGGGAGACGGGTGTGAGAACCCTGAACATCGCCAAGGCCCTCCTGGATAGGGGGCTGCACGCGCCGACGATCTACTTCCCCCTCATTGTCCCAGAGGCCCTGATGATCGAGCCTACGGAGAGCGAGCCCCTGGAGGCTCTAGACGCCTTCATCGAGGCGGTTAAGGAGATATCCGAGACCGCCTACTCAAAGCCCGAAGAGGTATTGTCGGCTCCGAGGAATACGGCGGTGACGAGGCTGGATGAGGCTAAGGCGGCTCATCCAAAGACCCTCTGCCTCAGCTGGAGGATGTACATGGAGCGCTTCGAGGGAGATTAGATGGCGCCGCCCCTCCTATCGGCCCTAGGCTGGGAGTTTCTGAGGGAACCTCCAGCCTCGACGCTCTTCATCCTCCTACTCTCAGCGGCTGTGAACCTCGCAGTCGGCGTCGCCAACAGGATGGTTATAGATCTCGATGAATATCGCAGATGGATGATAGAGTCCAGCAGGCTGAGGAGAGAGATGATGGAGGCCGTTAGGAGGGGTGATCAACGCAGGGTGGCGAGGCTTCAGAAGCGTCAGCAGAGGATGATGGCTGAGCAGTCTAAGATGACGATGGAGAGGATGAAGCTAACCCTATTCTTTTTCATCCCCCTCATCCTCATCTGGAACCTCCTCATCAAATTCTTCGGTAAGGCACCCGTCGCCTACATGCCCTTCAAAGCCCCATGGGTAGGGGAGACCCTCAACATAACGGTCTGGTATATCCTCTGCTCCCTCGCAACCAATGTCGTCATCTCCAGAGCCTTGGGATTAACCTTCGAGATAGATGCGGGGGAGGAAGTTGCCCAGCAGAAGAAGACATAGGGGATTGGTCATCACCGTCAGCGGTCTCCACGGAAGCGGAACCTCAACTCAGGCCAGAAGGCTGGCTGAGGCCCTAGGCCTCAGATACGTCTCAGCAGGCCTCCTCTTCAGACGGATCGCCGAGGAGAGGGGGCTAACCCTCGAGGAGCTGTCGAGGCTGGCGGAGGAAGACCCCGAGCTGGATAGGATGATAGATGAGAGGACGAAGGAGGAGGCGAGGAGGGGAGACGTCGTCATCGATGCCACCCTAGCCGGATGGATGGCTGAGGACGCTGACCTTAAGATATTCCTCACGGCGCCCCTGGAGGAGCGTATAAAGCGGATAGCTAGGAGGGAGAGGCTATCCCTGGATAAGGCGAGGAGGGAGACCCTAAAGCGAGAACAGAGCGAGAGGGAGAGATTCAAGAGGTATTATGGCATAGACATCAACGACCTCTCCATCTACGACGTAGTGCTGAATACAGCCCTCTTCGAACCGGATGCGACGGCGAGGATACTGAGGAGGATCGTCCAGGAGCTCCAGGGGGAGAGAAAACGATCTTACAATGACTGTAAGATCAACGATTAGGGCTGAACCATAAAAGATATGGAGGGCCTTTTTTGATCTATCCGAGACAGCTCCATGGGGTGTAAGGGGATGCCGCTGATCGAGGTTGGCAGGATCTGCGTGAAGACGAGGGGGAGGGAGGCTGGGAGGCGCTGTGTCATCGTCGACATCATCGACAGAAACTTCGTCCTCATCACGGGGCCGAGGGATGTGACCGGCGTCAGGAGGCGGAGGGCGAACATCGATCACCTGAAGCCGCTCGATGAGAAGATAGACATCAGGCCTGGAGCCTCAGACGAGGAGGTTAAGGCAGCCCTGGGACTGAAAACTGAGGGTCAGCCCTCCCAGGATTCTAAGAGCTGAGTCTCAACCTCAGCTCCCTCCAGGAGTCTTGAGAAAAGCCGTATGAGGAGCTGATCCTCGGAGTAGATGGCCTCCACCAGGCGTCCACGATGACCCGAAGCCTCAACTCCAGCTAGGAGAAGCCTCTCCCCATCGGAGATGAGTAGTAGAATGGAGACGTCGAGAGGCATCCTCCTCACCTCGAAGAGGTAGGAAAGCTCCCGAGCTAGATGATTCATCTCGGGATGGAGAGGGGAGAGTATCTTAACCTCCACACCCCGCTCATAAAGCTCATCCAGCTCCCTATGGGCATCGTTGAATAGAATCGAAAGCGATAGACCTCCAGCGAGGATCAGGAGATTATACCTCGAATGTCGCAGGAGCTCCCTACATCTCAGCATTATCTCATCCTCACCATCTATGTACCAAAACTCTCCTCGAAGGGGATGATGGAGCTCCCTAGAGGCCTGATAGATGCCCATCAACATGGTTAGAAGAGTGGAGAAATCCTCAACCCTCCTCCTGGCCGCGCCGAGCAGCGCTCCAAAGGCCTCATTGGGCGGGGTGGGAGCGAAGAGGCTGGGATTCCCAGGCATCTCCCTGATCAGGCCCATCTCGATCAGCCTTCTCAGAGCCGTATAGATCTTGGTTCTCGGCACCCCCGTGAGGGCGCTGATCCTCCTAGCTCCGGAGCAGCCGAGGCCTAGGAGACAGAGATATATCTTGGCCTCATACTCGGAGAGACCGGCATACTCAGCCAGCTTAGGCCAGAGGGTTAGGGCCTCTACAAGGGCTGATTCACCAATAGGCGTCGAGACTCTTCCTATTGGGGAACCTCCCCATCTGAGGCTCATCGCATTTAAGGTTGATTTCAACACTTTTCCAATTTTCTCGGGATATTATCGGTCATCTCGATATCAGAAAATATGTTAGGGGGTTAACCGCGGAGAATCGGCTTCCGATTTTAGGGAAATTCATCTCTTTGAGGAGGTTGAAGCCATATTATTGGATTTTTAAGCATTAAGAAACTCAATATTATATGACTTGGAGGCGCTGAGGGAGAGACTTAGGGTTCTGGGGAAGAGATACTCGATGGAGATAATAGCCCTCCTCTCCGAGGGGCCTAGATACATCTCCCAGCTCTCAGAGGAGTTGGGGGTTCCCTATGCGACGATTCAAAACAGGGTGGTTGAGCTGGAGAGAGCTGGCCTAGTGGAGGTGATAGACGCCGTCGACGAAGCATCTAAGAGGGCTGTGAGACTTGTGAGGGCTGTGAACTTCAGATTGGAGGTCTCGCCTAGAGTGCTGAGGGAGCTATGGATGGGAGAAGCCGAGGCGAGAATCCCCCGTCGAATAAGGATATCCACATATCCCAAAGAGAAGGAGAGAACACTAGGAACCGTGAAGAGGGGGAGTTATCGATAATAGGTGTTTCGGGGAGATACATATCGTGATCCCAAGGGGAGATGCCAGCATCTATACTCGAAGCCTCTATGGATGTAAGGCGTCTGAGGTCTCTGACATCGTAATCCTCACCCCGATAGACGACATCATCCAGGGTTTAAGGGAGAGAGGAGAGAAGATTATAGAGCTTAAAGGATTCTTCAAGGGATTCCACGCCCACATCGGCGACAGACGATTCACCCTCTTCAAATCCCTCATAGGCAGTCCAGGAGCCGGCGACTGCCTCTACTACCTCAGATTCACCCCCTGCCGCTATGTGATCTACACGGGGCTGATAGGGGCATTACAGGATTGGATAGAGGTTGGAGACCTGATCATCCCCACCTCAGCCTATAGGGGTGAAGGAGCCTCAAGATACTTCGTCGATGAGGCCTACCCCGCGGCAGCTGACTTCCAGCTCCTCCGTAGATTCTCGGACATACTCGACGAACTCCTCAAGGGAGAGGAGATCAAAATCCATTACGGCGCGATCTACACGACAGACTCCCTCGCCTCCGAGACAGATGAATTCCTAGAGAAGTGGAGGAGCCGCCACCTCATAGGCATCGAGATGGAGACCTCGGCGATATACACCATAGCGAGGCTACTTGGCATCAAAGCCGCAGCTATCCACCTGGTGAGCGACAATCCCATAACGGGTAAAACCCTCTTCCACAAACTCTCCCAGAAGGATAGACAACGCATGAAGGAGGGTAGGAGACTCCTCATAGAGGCATTAATTAGGCTGATCCAGAAACTTTAACGTCCACAAAACTTACCATCTTAAAAGGGATTGGGATCTTCACGCTCAGCCGTGAAGCCTCTTAGTTAGTCGAGCCACTCGTCTACCCATCTCCCTACAGGTCTCTAAGTCCTCATCGTCGGGTGCGCCGACGGAGACGGCTCCATAATGGTTTCGACCTGAGGTCCCCTGGATGACCATGCCGTGGATGAGCATGGCGTGGATCAGCGACAACAACGTCGTCTCAGCTCCGGAGTGGACTCCCCCGCTGCTGGTGAAGGCTGCGCCGACCTTCCCCTCCAGCTTTCCGTGATGCTTAACCGAGGCGTCTATGAACCCCTTTATCTTAGCCGTCGCCTGCCCATAATAGACCGGGGACCCTATTATGATGCCGTCATATTTGGGGAGGTCATCCACGGAGGCCTCATCCACCCGTTTAACCTCAACCTCCACCCCCTCCTCCCTCACACCCTCAGCGACGGCGTAGGCCATCTTCTCTGTGTTTCCAGTCCTAGAGTCGTAGACGATGAGAATCCTCACCATATGCATCTCATAAAGAGGAGTTTAAGGCCTTAAAATTGGTTAGGGTAGCCTATCCCTTGCATCCTCCTCGGCGTAGACGCCTAGGATGAGGCCGAAGTAGAGGGTGTGATAATCCCCAGCTGGATAGCAGTCCCTCCTAAGCTCCTCCTCAAGGGCCTCAGGCTTCAAATCCGTCTTGTAGGCGACTCTACACTCATAGTGAACGGGGCATTCAGCTATGTAGGGGACAGCTACCTCAAACCCCTTAACGGCGGTTAGGTTCAGCGCCCTAAACTTATCGACATCTCTCCCAGATCTTGTTCCACAGAACTCTAGGGCCTGCTCCATGCCCCTGGCGGGGAGGCAGACGGTGAACTCACCTGACTCCTCGATGAGGTGATGCGTGAATCTCGAAGGCCTGACGGCGACCAGGAAGAAGGGTTTACGCCAGATCGTCCCTATGAGACCCCAGCCGATCGTCATCGTGTTGACCTTACCATCCTTACCGGCGGAGACTAGGAAGAGACCATCTCCCTTCAATAGCCTCTCGGTCTCGATTAGATATTCGAAGGGATCGACTTTCCTCCTCACATCGATCACCTTTAAGGCAGAAGGTGATCACCTCTCCCTGGATTAAAAACCATCGATAAGTGTCAAAAGAAAATCTCGATTAGACTATGTATCTACCGTCGAAACGCTCGAAGTCCTTCACCAGCTCCAGCTCCAACCCCTCTGAGAGCTCGTCGAACTCCTCCTCACTCAGGTCTGTCCAGGGACCCGTTATGGAGACGTCTACGACGGGATGTTCGCGACCGAAGTTCTCGACGCACACCCTGTAAGCCAGGGCCCTAACCCGCCTCTCGTCGACGTAGCCGAGGGCGTGGAGATACTCGTGTAGGAGAACTGTGAAGATGTAGGCCTTACGCCTCCACTCACATCTCTCACCCTCTATGAGGCGTCGATTTAGGATGATCTCGTTGGTTCCCAGGGGGTGGAAGGCTCCAACGTTTCTTGGTAGATTCCCCAGGTAGAGCATTAAGCCCACTCTGTGTTCGCCTAGGGTTCTCTTAACCGCCCTCTTCACGAGGGCGAAGATGTCGGCATAGTCTCTCGCCTTCTCCAAATCCTCTGAGAGGGACATCTCCTCAACGACTCCAGCTAGACGGCCTCAACGGCCTTAACTCCAGGGACACGTCTACGTAGATAGCCCTCTATGCTCATCTTCAGCGTCAACTGGGCCATGGGGCAGTGGGCGCAGGCCCCCTTCAGCCTCACCTTCACGACATCGTCTGCGACGTCAATCAGCTCTACGTCTCCTCCATCCATCTGTAGATAGGGGCGAACCTCCTCTATGGCCCTCTCAACATCTGCTCTAGATACCATCCTCCCATAGGTTGGAGGCATGCTATATAAGGGTTGATAAAGCCTTAAAGCCTCAGCAATCGCCTCAGGTTCCTCGTCGTCTTCTCCCCAATCTCCCTAGGCCTCATGTCGATCAGCGTGGCGATATGTTCAGCTACCCTCAATACATCTCTAGGCTGAGCTGAATCGGTCTCCGTCAGGAGGAGCTCCAGGGGTATACGCCTAATCGCATCGGGCGTCAACTCACCTCTGTTCAGGGGTCTCACCCCAATTGAGAGATAGATGCCCAAGTCCTCGCATCGCTCAACGTATTCCACGTCCCTGGAGAAGCCGTGGATGACCGCCCCCGTTTCCACGTTTCCCTCCCCCTCTATTAATTCCAGGGTCTCGAAGCTAGGCGTCCTATCGTGGACGATGACGGGAAGCTCGAACTCTCTGGCCAATCTAAGCTGAGCCTTGAAAGTCTCCCTCTGAATCTTCTTATCTATGATCCTCTCCTCATATACCCAATCCTTCGTCATTCTCCCAACGTAGTCCAATCCGATCTCGCTGACGGCGATGACCTTACCCTCCTCGATGAGCTTCCTGAAGAGATGCTCAACCTCGACATCATACTCATCCGCATACCAGGGGTGAACCCCTATACAAGCCCTCACAGCCTCGAAGCGATCAGCGATCTCCACCGCCCTCCTAGAGGACTCAAGGTCGATGCCGGCTGTGAGGATCAGGCCTACATCCGCCTTTAATGCCTCCTCCACGGCGCTCTCAGCATCCTCCCCGAGATGACAATGACAATCCGAGAACATATTGGAAGAGAGGGAGACGAGACTTAAAGGGGTTGCCCATCAATTTAGGTTATGTTAAATTTTCCTTCAATTAAAAGGGAAAGTCTTATATCATAGGGTCTGAAGGGAAAGGTGATGCGAAATGGCTAAGGGACTTGGAATAATAATGTTCTCTGGAACCGCCGACAAGTTCATACCCCTCGGCGTTCTGACACAGACGGCTGCCAACCTCGGCGTCCCTGTGCGCATCTTCGTCACCGGCTTCGCCCTACCATACTTCACGAAGAATAAGCCTGAGCCTAGATTCCCAAAGGAGTTCGAGGACATGGTTCCAAAGGTTCATGAAGGCATGGAGCGGGTGAAGGCGCCGACCTGGTATGACATGCTGAAGGATGCCAAGGAGATCGGAGACGTCAAGGTCTACGTCTGCTCCCTCATGGCCGAGATCGTCGGCGTCAAGAAGGAGGATATGGACCCCATCGTCGACGACGTCGTCGGCGCCGCCTTCTTCATGAATGAGACGGAGGACTATGAGATCATCTTCATCTGAGGTGGGTGGAGGTGGTGGAGATGCCTGAGCTGATAAAGGTTGATGCGAGGGGTATGGCCTGCCCAGGCCCGATATCGGCGCTGACCAGAGCCTACAGGAAGGCGAAGAACGGCGACACCATAGAGGTCTTAGCCACAGACCCAGGCTTCAAGCCTGACGTCCAGGCCTGGGTTAAGAGAACAAACAACGAGCTGATAGAGCTGACCGAAGAGGGAGGCGTAATCAAGGCCGTGATCAAGGTCACGGGGAAGAGGGGTTAAACCCCATTTTTCTGAGGTGGTAGAGATGAAGAAGGTTCTAATTCTCGGCGGAGGCGGGGGAGGAGCAATTCTCGCAAATCTCCTACCAGAGGAAGAGTTCGAAGTCACCGTCGTCGACCGAGATGAGTATCATGTCTTCCAGCCTGGAAACCTCTTCATCGCCTTCTACGGAGACAGCGTAGAGAAGTATCGAAGACCGATAAGGACGCTGCTGAAGCCCCATGTAAAACTCATCAGGGATGAGGTCACGGAGGTAAACCTCAACGATAGAAAGGTGAAGCTTAAGGGGGGTAAAAGCCTCGAGTATGACTACATAATTATCGCGACGGGAGCCAACCTCGACTTCGACGCCATAGAGGGGAATAGGGAGATCCTAGAGAGCTATGGAGACTTCTACTCAACATTGGAAAACGCTGAGAAACTCCACAAGACGCTGAAGGAGATGAGGGAGGGACGCTTCGTCATAGCCATCGCAGACCCTATCTACAAGTGTCCACCAGGCCCCCATAAGGGAGCCTTCCTCTCATCGACGCTCTTCGAGAGGATGGGCGTCGACGTTGACGTGGTTCTCGCCCTACCCTTCCCCCACGCCTATCCATCGAAGACCATCAGCGACATAATAGAGCCGGAGCTGGAGAGGAGGAACATAGAGGTTCACACCTTCTTCACCGTCGACAGCATCGACGTGGAGAAGAAGCGCATCTACAGCCTCGAGGGCGAGGAGCTTGAATACACCGTCGCCACCGTCATACCGCCTCATGAGGGGCCGGAGTACAAGGTTGAGCCTTCAGAGGTGAAGGATGACAGCAACTATCTGAAGATCGATAAGTATACCTGCCTCATAGAGGGCTTCGACGACGCCTACGCCATAGGGGACTGCACAAATGCGCCGACGTCGAAGAGTGGGGTCACAGCCCACCTCCAGGCTGAGGTGGTCGCTGAGAGGCTTCAGGGCTTCGACGCCAAATACAGCGGTAGAACCAATTGTCCATTGATAACTGATGGCATGGGACTCTTCATCATCAGCGACTATGATCACCCGCCGATACCTGTGAGATTGTCGAGGTTTAAGAGGCTGCTTGAAGACCTCTTCGTCGCCACCTACTGGGATGCGATAAGGTATCCGGAGCTGTGGCAGCCCATCTTCCACGCCTACTTCGAGGCCACATCCCCAGCTAAACTCGGGGAGAGGGGATGGTGAGGCGGGGAGATGAGCGTCGAAACCGAGGAGCTCCTCAAGCAGCTTAAGGAGAGGGGAGTCCTCGACACCCTGGTCCACGTCACAGAGCCGGAGGTCATCGAGAGACTCTCAAAGCTGCTGCTCAGCGATGGAACCCTGAGACTCCTGGACCATATAGATGAGCTGCTGTCAACGCTTGGAGAGTTAGACCAGGATGCCATAGAGGGACTGGGCAAAGTCATCGGTATGCTCAAGACCCTAAATAGGATGGGGGTACTCGACACACTCCAGAGCGTCCTCACACCCGAGATAATAGGAAGCCTATCCAGATACCTCATGAGCGGAGGATTACTACGCCTCGTCGACGGCCTTGAGACGCTGAGTGAAGCCCTAGGTGAACTGGAGTTCGAGAAGGTTGGAGAGGCGATGCCGCTGGTGAGGGGCGCCCTTGAGGGGATACCTGAGAGGGCTGAGCGAGTCGGCCTCTTCGGACTGCTGGGGAAGCTGAGGGATAAAGACATCCAGAGAGGCCTAGGCGTGGTGATGGAGATACTAAAAGCCATAGGAAAAACCTATGGAGAATAACGCTTCACCTCCTTCTTTTTAAGCCCCGGGCGGGATTCGAACCCGCGGCCAACAGCTTACGAGGCTGCCGCTCTGACCATCTGAGCTACCGGGGCCTTTCAAGATATATCTGGGGGCTTTTATTAAGGATATGGGTTATGCTCTGCGAGGAAGCCTCACCGGTGGATCGGCTTGATTGGGGTTTTGGAGGCTAAGTATCCCTTCCTCGATAGGGCTGTGGAGATAGTTGGAGCTCTGGGACTTAGGCTTGAGGAGCTTGCCAGCCTCGGCGATGTCGTGGATAGGGGTTTTGAACGAGTCTCCGAGGCGATTCTCAGAGGCGTCGTCAGCTATAGGGGGGAGAATCCGGAGGTGGAGATGCTCTCCTTCCCCGTAGCCTTGATGTTCGTCTCCCTCATCGGAGACCCCTTCCTAGACCGCCGATACGCATTGGCTGAGGGGAAGAGGGCCTATAGGCTGTTGAGGGAGGAGCCTGAAGAGGTTATAGCTGAGGTGGCGAAGAACTTCAACTGGAACCTGAGGCCAAGGAGAGTCATCTTAGACGGCCAGCTCTACTCCTTCGAGCTTCACTTCGCAGATTATCTGCGGAACGCATCGGGATTCCATGAGGATAAGTGGAAGCTGGTGAATAGACTGATGAGAAACGGCTACGTGCTATTGACGAAGGTCGAGACGGCCAGGCTGTTGGAGTGTGAAGTTGAGAACCTCATCCTCAGAAGGGTCTCAAGGCATCGAAGGGTGGAGCTCCCAGGGGAGCTGGAGAAACGAGTTGAGATGCTTAAAAAGCTGCTTGAGGAGCATAGAGGCCAAATAGGCGGTGAAACACTTCCAGAAAGAGTTGACGTTGAGGCCTTTCCACCCTGCATTAGACAGATCTTCGAGGCCGTCTTAGCTGGGAGGAAGGCATCGCATATGGAGAGATTCACCCTAGTCTCCTTCCTCCTGAACGCTGGTATGAGTATAGAGGAGACGGCGGAGCTCTTCACCTCCATAAGCGACTTCGACCCAGAGATGACGAGATACCAAGTTGAGCATATAGCAGGCTTAAGGGGGAGCAGAACCAGATATAAGCCTCCAAACTGCGACACATTGAGGACGCATGGCATCTGCCAAAACCCAGACAACCTATGCAGAAGGGTGAGGAATCCCATAACCTACTACATCATAAAGGCCAGGAGGGGAAGACGGAGAGGAGGGAGGACATCATAACAGAGTTATAAATTTTCCAAGATGTTAATGGAAGCATTAACATCGCATCATTTGCTTCACGTAAACCTAGGAGATTTAAGACGGCTCACCCCTTTAAAGGCTGGATGGCCGCTGAGAGGGAGATACAGCTCATCTCCAAGAAGTTTAGAGATTTCTACGCTAGGGGGAGGATCGAGACGCCGAGGGAGATGGAGCGCCGAGAATTCGGCTTCATCCCCTTCGGAGCCAAGGCGATGTTTAGACACCTCTCCTTCTCAAC
>JAGHBJ010000077.1 GCA_021161045.1 Candidatus Bathyarchaeota archaeon | reverse complement strand
TCGAATCCCGAGGCGGTGGAGAAGGGGCTTCCGGTTCTCGGGAAGGAGATCGAGAATGTCAGGCTCTTCGGCCTCTTACCGGTCGTCTGTATAAACCGATTCCCCTTCGACACCGATGAGGAGCTCCAGGTCATCATGGATTACTGTAGGGAGCAGGGAGTCCCCGCAGCCATATCCGAGGTGGCGGCGAAGGGCGGTGAGGGAGGCGTCGAGCTGGCTAAGAAGGTGCTACATGAGTTGGAGACGAAGAAGTCTGACTTCAGATTCCTCTACCCCCTGGATATGCCCGTCGAGGAGAAGATTAGAACCATAGCCACGAAGGTCTATGGGGTCTCAGATATAGAGCTTCAGCCCGAGGCGAGGAAGGCTCTGAGGCGTATAAAGAAGCTGGGCCTGGAGGAGATGCCCATCAACATGGCTAAGACAAGTCTATCGCTGACGGATGACGAGCGTATTAAGGGGCTGCCACCGGAGGGATATGTATTGAGGATCACCGATCTAAGGCCGATGACGGGAGCAGGCTTCATAGTCGCCTACTGCGGCGAGATAAACACCATGCCCGCGCTGCCGACGCATCCAGCGGCTGAACGTATGGACATCGATGAGAATGGGCGGATCACAGGCCTCACATGAGGTGTCAAGGGCATGACGGTGATACTCGACGGGAGGAAGGCCTCCGCCGAGCTGCTTCAGGAACTGAAGGGGCGAGTGGAGAAACTGAAGGAGAGGGGGGTCACCCCCTCTCTGGCTTTAGTCCTCGTCGGCATGGATGAGGGTTCAAGGCGATATGTGAAGATGAAGGCGAGGAGATGTAAGAAGGTCGGCGTTGAGGCCATGGTTCACCACCTACCCGAAGCCGCAACGGAGGAGGTTGTCTCCCTTATCGAGAAACTCAGTGGAGATCCGTCGATCCACGGCGTCATGGTTCAGCTCCCCCTCCCAGAGGGCGTCGACGAGAATCGAGTGCTGGCGGCTATACCGCCGGAGAAGGATGTTGACGGCCTCACCAATGAGACCCTAGGCAGGCTACTTAGGGGGGAGAGATGTTATCCTCCAGCTGGTGTGGGGGCCATCCTCGAACTCCTGGAGAGATATGGCATCGAATATGTTGATCGACACTGGGTTATCGTGGGCCTCAGCGACATCGTTGGGAAGCCCCTCGCAGCCCTATTGATGAGTAGAGAGATACCGGTGACCTGTGTGAGGAGCGATCATCCAAAGCTGAGCGATTACACGAGGATGGGGGATGTGCTCGTCGTCGATATAGGCCGAAAATGGGCTGTGGGGGCTGAGATGGTTAAGCCTGGAGCCGTCGTCATTGACAACGGCAACAACTATGAAGATGACAAGGTCTATGGCGACGTCGACTTCGAGGCGGTGAAGGAGGTGGCCTCCGCCATCACACCCGTCCCAGGCGGCGTAGGGCCGATGCTCATCGCAAACCTCATAAAGAATACGGTTGAGGCAGCTGAGAACTCGATTTAGGAGGATTAGGGATGGCGAGGACCCCCTCTAGAAGGCTGCGAAGGATGATGAAGCAGATGGGGCTGAAGATGGATACGCTGACAGATGTAGAGGAAGTCGTCATCAAAGGGAGAGACCGAGAGATCGTCATCGAAGAGCCTATCGTAGCCGTTCTCGACATGAGAGGTGAGAGAGTCTACCAGATCACGGGGGGACGTGTCAAGGAGCGGAGGCTGGAGCGTAAATCCATACCGGAGGAGGATATCCTCCTCGTCGCCCAGCAGGCAGGCGTCAGCCTCGAAGAGGCTCGGAGGGCCCTGGAGGAGGCGGAGGGGGACCTCGCCAAGGCGATATTGATGCTGAAGACGGGGTAGATGGCCAACTTGCTCACGGTTAGGTATCGCAGGGGAGTCGTCGTCGAGTATGGATGCGACGCCGTCACCTTCGACCCGACGGGGCTGACGCCCCACCCAGCTTTCGTCTCCCACGCCCACGCGGATCACTCGGCGGCCTTCAAATATCCAGATATATGGAAGGGTTCCACAGAGGAGACGAGGAGACTCGTTGAGGCTCTTGGATGGGGTGGAGGCCAGAACTGGAGGGAGCTCCAAGTCGGCGGCTCGCTGCGTATAGGGGAGATAGAGGTTAGAGGCCACAACGCGGGGCATATCCTAGGCTCCCTCCTCTTAGAGGCCATAACACCTGAGGGGACGGTTCTCTATACGGGGGACTTCAACGTCGGAGACTCCTACACCATGGAGGCCGCCGAGGCCGTCGAGTGCGACATCCTCGTCATAGAGACAACCTTCGCCTCACCCCTCTTCAGCTTCCCCTCAAGAAGGGAGCTGGCCCTCGATATGGTGAAGTGGGCCGTCTTCGACGTGATACCGAGGGGGAGGACACCGGCCTTCAGAACAGACCCAATAGGGAATGCGCAGGAGATAATCTCCATCTTCAACCGCTACACAAACCTCCCCGTTCTCACCCTCGGAAGCGTCACCAGGGCCAGCGACGTCTACAGGGCCTACGGCTTCAAACTCGAATACATCGATGCAAGAAGCGATGAGGGGGAGGAGCTCCTAGAGGATGGCCGATGCATCCTCATCACCCCAAAAGGCTCCAAGCTATCCTCCGAGCGCCTTGAGCCGGCTCTTGCATCGGGGTGGGCGGCCATAATGAGGGGGAGAAGAAGCAAGCCCTTCCCCCTCAGCGACCACTCAGACTTCAGGGGCATACTACGCTTCATAAGGGGGTGTAAGCCGAAGAAGGTATTAACCTTCCACGGGACAGCCCTATCGAGAGGATTCCCGGAATATCTGAGGAGGAAGCTGGGCATAGAGGCACACCCCCTAACAGCCCGGGGGGAGGGCGTAAGGCTGAGGGCGAGAAGCGAGGAGAGGATCAAGAGATGCTGCGAACAGATACTCCATGAGATGCGATCAGGCTTCATCTACAGACCAAGCTGGCTGATGAAGGCCATGGCTCTAAGGGGATACAGCAGAGACGAAACCCAGGAGGCCATTAGGAGGCTGGTGGAGAGAGGCATCCTAAGGGAGGATGAGCAGGGGGTGAAGCTAACCCCCTAAACGTCTCAAGACGTAAACAGAGAGGCGTTAGAAATCAAGGCTCGTTGGGATAGACCCCTCTCCGACAGTGGTTGTCAGATCAATCCCGCGCTACATTATGAGATAGGAGAAAAAGGTGGTTAGACCTCTTTGAAGCGCTCCTCCAACTTCTTCAGCACCAGGGGGAGCGTTGTATACTCCATGGCTTGGGGGCCGAGTCTCGCAGGCTCGAATTCACCCATGCGTCTCAGGGCTGAGGCAAGTTCCAGGGCCTCCCTCCTAGCGAGATCGAAGGCTGGATCGGCCAGGAGATCGTTGATCAGGGGTCTCCCATCGTCGTCGGAGACCAGCTTCCCATCCGCAACTTGTATGCCGAGGGCGACGATCCTCGGTGGGCCGTCGAAGATGGTGCATCGGCTGTCCTTTAGACCGACGGGCATCAGGGGTCCCCAGTGGCTTCCACGCATCCATCCCGAGACGAGGTAGGTGTGGAGCAGCGGTGCCAGTATCTCGCCGAGGGCTGGGAAACCGCTTTGGGCTCTGACGAGGCAGACGGGGTCGTCCTTGCCTACGTATTTGCCTGCTATGAGGGAGAGCTTGGTGGTGCTGGAGACGGCTGCGATCTCGCCGTCTGAGGCTCTGCGAACCTTCCAGACGATGTATCTCTCCGTCGTCCCTATGAGGGCCAGAAGCATATAGGCCTCCTCAGGAGTCTTTAGGGTGACGACCCTATTCTCTATGGCGTCTAGGACGTCGAACTCGAAGCCGTCGACCATCCTTGGATCGATGACGAGGCCTGCTGTGTTGAAGGGGTCTGCGAACACCTTGTATAGGAGGTAGTTGAAGGCTGATGGCTCGGTTTTATCGGCGGCGAAGACGACGATGGGGTCGCTGGGACGCTCCTCAAACTCCATCTCGGCGACTCCAGGCCCCAGACCCCTGACGTTTCCGCTGAAGGCATCCTTCAACAGGTCTTGACCCGCGCCATAGAGCTTGAGGGCCTTAGCCTTCTCGGCAGCAGCCTTAAAGGTCTCCCATGCAAGGCCGTGAACCTCCTCGTTGTCCACACCCTTAAAGTGGGTCATCAGCAGTTCAAGGTCGTCGCCGGCGTTGAAGACGTAGTAGCTGTTTATGATGCCCGTCTCGACGCCCTCAGCCAGCTTCCTCTCAGCCAGCTCCATGAGGGGCTTAGGAACAATGGAGTGTCCAGCCAGACTCCCTATGTCAGCCTTGATGATGGAGACTGTCGTCTTCACCAATCCAGGGACAC
Organism: Candidatus Bathyarchaeota archaeon; assembly: GCA_021161045.1. Lineage (GTDB taxonomy): Archaea > Thermoproteota > Bathyarchaeia > TCS64 > B23 > B23. The sequence goes on along the minus strand of JAGHBJ010000077.1, from coordinate 3,813 downwards.
CTCAGAGATATTCACCCCAGCCCTTTAAACCTGTTTAGGTGGGCGGCCCCCTCAGAGTCCATTCGGGGACTCTGGCATCTGGAACCGAGTCGGCTCTCGGCAGATAGGGCTTTATATCGATGATAGGTGAACCCTCGAAGGCGTCGAGGCCCTTAACCCTAAGCCTGCAATCCTCGAGGCTGAGGAGCTCCACCACCGATAGCCCTATGGGATTTGGCCTTGAGGGGCTTCGGCAGGCGAAGACCCCGGTGAGGGGGGCCCCCTCATGTCTTCTGGGTATAACTCTCAGCGTCTTCCGATGCTTCTTGTTGTCCCTTAGGTGTAGCCAGTAGAGGATGATGATATGCGAATAGGCGTCGAGGCCGAGGAGGCCGTCGCAGTATTCGGGGTATATCCTTATGGTTGATTCATCCCCGCTGACAGCCTCGACGACGCCTATGAACCATACCTCACCCCGCATCCTGGACGCCTCTCCCCCATCTTCATTAAATGAGGAGAAGACTTTAATCCTCCCTTGGCTTCGTCCTCTGGATTAGTTGGTGGGTCGATGAAGAGCCTACGCCACAACGGCGTCCTCATCCCCCCAAGATACGAGGGCAAGGGCCTCACCATCAAGGTTAGGGGAAAGACCATCAGGCTGACGCCTGAGCAAGAGGAGATGGCCGTAGCCTGGGTGAAGAAGCTTGGAACCCCCTATGCCGAGGACCCCGTCTTCGCGGAGAACTTCCATAGAGACTTCTCGAAGAAGCTGGGCATGGAGGTTAGGCCTGGAGACGTGGACTTCTCGGAAGTCATCAGATACGTGGAGGAGGAGCGCCGACGTAAGGAGAGCCTCACCAAGGAGGAGCGGAAACGATTGGCTGAGGAGCGTAAGAGATTGAGGGAGATGAACAAGGAGCGCTACGGCTACGCCTGGGTCGACGGCGAAAGAGTTGAGGTGGCCAACTACATGGTGGAGCCGAGCTGCATCTTCATAGGCAGGGGCGAACATCCGCTGAGGGGAAGATGGAAAGAGGGGCCGCGGGAGGAGGATATAGAGCTAAACCTCTCACCAGATGCGCCGAGGCCTCCGGGGAACTGGAAGGGAATCGTATGGCAGCCCGATGCGCTCTGGATCGCCAGGTGGAGGGATAAGCTGACGGGGAAGATGAAGTATGTATGGCTCTCAGAGTCCTCAGCCATAAAACAGCGAAGGGAGAAGGAGAAGTTTGACAAGGCGAGGGAGCTGCGTAGAAACCTCGACAAGGTGAAGGCGCACATCTGGGAGAACCTGGAGTCTGAGGACCCCCTGAGACGTAGGATAGCGACCGTCTGCTACCTCATAGACCTATTGAAGATAAGGGTTGGCGACGAGAAGGATCCCGATGAGGCTGACACCGTTGGAGCCTCGACGCTGAGGCCTGAGCATGTGAAGTTCAACGGCGACGGCACCGTCACCTTCGACTTCCTCGGAAAGGATGCCGTACCCCACATCTTCAAGGTGAGGCTTCCAGATAGGGTGATGAGAAATCTGAAGGAGTTTATAGCGGAAGCCAAGGAGCGGGGAACCACCATCTTCAACGGCGTCGACTCGAAACGTGTGAGCGCCTTCCTCGACGAGGTGATGCCAGGCCTCTCAGCGAAGGTTTTCAGAACCTGTTATGCGTCGATGGCGACGGAGGAGAAGCTAGAGACGATGAAGGTCAGCCCCCAAGACCCAGATTACGTGAAGCGATATGTGGCGACGCTGGCGAATCTCGAGGCGGCTAAGGTCTGTAATCATCGGAGAACTATACCGAAGACCTGGGCCTCATCCCTGGAGAGGAAGCGTCGACGCCTGGAGGAGCTGAGGAAGAGGGCGAAGGAGGCTGAGGAGAGCCTCAGACAGCGGATCAAGCTGGCCGAGGAGCGCTATAGGGAGAGGTTAAAGGCGATGGAGGAGAGACTGAAGGCGATGGAGGGTAGGCTTGAGGAGTATAAGCGCCAACTGGAGGAGAGGAGGGCGAAGGGGAGACCCGTGAAGACGATTAGGGAGAGGATGAGGAAGCAGAGGGAGATGATCAAGAGGCAGAGGGAGAGGATTAGGGCCTTAAAGGAGAGACATAAGGAGCGCATGGAGAGGCTGAGGGAGCAGCTGAGGGAGAGGAGACGTAGAGACCGTGAACGAATCGAGAAGCTAAGGCTTCAGATAGACATACAGCGGAGGACAAGGGACTACAACCTCAGAACATCGCTGAAGAGCTACATAGACCCCCGAATCTACCTCCACTGGGGTCGAAGAGTCAACTATGACTGGAAGAATTACTATCCCAAGACCCTACAAAGGAAGTTCAGCTGGATAGAGGAGGAGCTCCAGGGGCAGCCTTAGGCTGTTATCTAACGATTATGATTCTACGCCCCTCCACCAGGGCTTGAGCCACCTTACGCCTCGCCTCATGTAGAAGTCTCCAGACGGTTCCCCTGGAAACCCCCATCCTGGCTCCAGCCTCCTCCTGAGATAAGCCCTCAAGGTCGACGAGGCGGAGGGCCTCCACCTCCGCGGGTTCGAGGGCCACCGGCGGAGCCCTCTCCATGGGATAGGGTATGAGAGCCTCCAGGGGAGGGGGCTGCCCTATGTAGACAGGTATGGGAGGTCGACCTCTCCTACCCCTCCGCCTTCTCCGTCCCCATCTATACATCGATGGATTTTGGCTTTATAGCAATATTTATATTTTTGTGTGATAATGCACAAAATGGATGAGAGATGGGTTGGAGAGGTAGAGGTTGGATAGGCGGCTGGGGTTGGAGCGGCCCCTGGCCTGGCAGAGGACCCTTCAGCTACCTGCCTCCATGGATGAGGCCTGGATGGCTCTATGGCTTCGGCAGAGGCTGGGGTCTACGCTGGTGGTGGAGCTACAACCCCTGGGTCTGCGCTAGATTCCCATGGCTGCCGAGGTGGTGGTGGGCCTATCCAGGATATTGGACAGCCTGGGCCTACGGCTACCCCTGGTATCTGAGATGGCCCTACGCCTACCCCTACACGCCGATATATCCATACCCCTGGTGAGGTGTGAGACTTGACAGAGGAGAGGAAGCCCCCTAGGGGCGGATACCCCCAATATCCGCCCTGGCCCATGATTCCCCAGCCCTATCCCTACGGCTATCCGCCGATGGCCTTTACGCCTGAGGATGAGCTGAGGATGCTGGAGTCCTACAGGGATATGCTGGAGGCTCAGAGGGAGATGCTGGAGAGGGAGATAGCATCCGTCGAGGAGAGGATCAACGAGCTACAGGGGATGCTGGAGGAGGGGGCTCCAACCCCACCGCAGCCACCCTATCCGGCGTGGGGTCCACCCTTTTTCTGGACGCCTCCAACGATGACGCCTGAGCAGGAGAGGATGATGCTGGAGCAGCAGGCTGAGGCCCTGGAGAGGCAGATAGAAGCGATTAAAAAGAGGCTGGAGGAGCTTAAGAAGGGAGAGAGTTGAAGGTAGCGGTTTCCTCGACGGGTCCAACGCTGGAATCCCAGGTGGACCCCAGGTTTGGTAGATGCCCCTATTTCATCATCGTTGACACCGAATCCATGAGGTATGAGGCCGTGGAGAACACCAGCATGGCCTCCCCAAGCGGCGCTGGCATAGGGGCTGCGAGGCTCATCGCCTCCCACGGCGTGGAGGCGGTCATAACCGGTAACGTCGGGCCGAACGCCCTTCAAGCCCTCTCAGCCGCTGGGATAAGGATCTACACCGGAGCCATGGGGACTGTGAGGGATGCCATAGAGGCCTTCAAGAGTGGGGGGCTGAGGGAGGGAGTCGGCCCTGGGATGCCCTTCGGAGCTGGAATGGGTATGGGCAG
>JAGHBJ010000093.1 GCA_021161045.1 Candidatus Bathyarchaeota archaeon | reverse complement strand
GGCTTCAACGGCCTCGTCGACAGGTGGCTCTGCGACGTAGTAGCTCAAGCTATGCCTTATAGAGGCTGTCAACTCTTAAACGCTTCGTAGGGTTTAAATCGATGCTGAATCACCTATGGGCTAGGCTTGAGCCAGGATTTCATCATCCGATGCTTCAGGGCTGAAGACCTCGATAGGGTTATGTCCATAAACCTGGAATGTCTCCCTGAGAACTACTCCACCTACTTCTACATCGACCTCTATAGGAGGTTTCCCAAGACCTTCCTCGTCGCGGAGGTGGATGGCGAGGTTCAGGGCTATATAATGTGCCGCATAGAGAGGGGATTCTCAAAGCTTCATACCTTCAGGCCAATGAAGCTCTGCAACGTCGTCTCCATAGCCGTCCGCAAACCCTATAGGCGGAGGGGTATAGCGACGTCTCTTATGCTGGAGGCTATGAGGAATGGCAGATATGAATATGGCGCCGGTGAGTGCTACCTGGAGGTGAGGGTGAGCAACGAGCCTGCTATCAGGCTCTATGAGAAGCTCGGCTTCGTGAAGGTTGGCCGTAGGAGGGGCTACTACCTCGACGGTGAGGACGCCTGGATTATGGCCCTACCCCTCGATGAGGTGGATAGGAAGATATTTTAACCTTGAATCCTACCCTACTGGTGAAGCATGGATCAGGTTACGCTCTTCTCCCTCGGCCTCCTCGCCTTCTCCCTCGTAGTCTTCTATTGGTTTGCGAAGTTCACGGCTAAGCTCATCAGGCAGCACTATGACATCTATAGCCTCCTCTACGCCTTGGAGGAGGCGGAGAAGAGGAAGGGGGAGGAAGCCTAGATACATTGGAGTAGCGAATCCGGATAAGCTCTCTTTAGCCTCCGGTATCTAAGGCAGAGCCTTCATAGGATGAGTATACCCCCACCAACCATAGGAGCGCCGTTCCCCAGATGGAGGCGGAGGGGTGGAGGCCTAACCCCTGGAGACGTCAATCGATAGAACCATAGGTGGAGGCAGTAGAAGAAGAGGGGAACCCTACCAAAGAGGAGATTATTAAATCCCTAACTCCCCGCGAATCCACCTCGACCCTGAAGTATGAGACCTAAAACCAACATGAGGGACATCCCACCGAGAGTCCGGAGGAGGAAGGCGAGGCTCGGCGGATACTTAGCCGTATAGAGCCAATCCATCGCCGCCCACCCTAATCTGGGGAGGATGTTCCCATAGCCAGCCTAAGGGAGGGGATTGCCCATGTTGAGGAGTTGAGACTCGAAGACGAGAAGACGGAATATGAATAATTAAAAAGGGAGGAGCTGCTACCTACGCGACCTATCCTTCTTCGAGAGCCACCAATCGAGGTATTCCCTGTATTTACGACTCCTCTCATCCTCGTCCCTCATAGAGTGTAGCCTTTCAAGAGCCTCGGATAGCTCAGCCTCGGTGTAGGAGAGGCCGCAGCTCTGACAGAAATACATCTTCAAGCGTCTATCCCAGGTGAGCTTCCCGCCGCATTCAACGCAGTAGGGCATCTCGGATTTAAAAGGTGTGGGAGATAAAAAGGATGTCTCTAGGCAGGTGAAGGCGGTGGGGGTGCTATATATCCCTTCTCCATTAGCAGCTTCACTATCTCCTGTGTTCGCCTTATGATGCTGGAGGCCCTCTCATATAGCTCGTCTCTGCTCAGCTTTCTCCTGGCGACGCCCTGCTCTATGGCCTTTAGGGCGACGGCCACTGCCTCACGTGGAAAGACTTCCCACTCCTCCATCGTCGGTATGATATAGTTCTCGTCTATCCCCTTCTCCTCCGCGAACTTCGCCAGCTCCATCGCCCCTGCGATGCACATCTCATCCGTTATCGTCCTCGCCCTGACGTCGAGGGCGCCCCTGAAGACGGCTGGGAATCCAAGGCTGTTATTCACCTGATTGGGGAAATCCGATCGACCTGTGGCCACTATCCTCGCTCCAGCCTCCTTGGCCTCCCAGGGCCATATCTCTGGGATTGGATTGGCGCAGGAGAAGACTATGGCGTCATCAGCCATGACGGCGATATCCTCCTTCTTCAGAACTCCAGGCCCAGGCCTTGATAGGGCGATTAGGACGTCGCTCCCCTTCAGGGCATCCCTTATGCCTCCGGTTCTACCCTCGGCGTTGGTCTGCTCCGCCAGCTCCCATTTATATGTTCCCTTAATGTCCTCCCTACCTGTATGTAGGATTCCCTTACTATCTGTCATGATGACGTGGCCTGGGTTTACGCCTGCGGCCTTTAGGACGTAGAAGGTTCTTGTGCAGGCGGCTCCAGCTCCGATGAATGTCACCTTAACCTCCCCCAGCTTCTTTCCAACTATCTTGAGGGCGTTTATCAGGCCGGCGAGGATGACGAGGGCGGTTCCCTGCTGGTCGTCATGCCATATCGGTATTTCAAGCTCCTTCCTCAGCCGTTCGAGGATGTAGAAGCATTTAGGCTTCTCAATGTCCTCGAGGTTTATGCCTCCGAAGGTTGGCTCGATCCACTTGCAGAACTGTATTATCTCCTCGGCGTCCTTCGTCGCTATGCTGAGGGGAAATGCATCGACGCCTCCTAGATACTTGAAGAGGAGAGCCTTCCCCTCCATCACGGGTAGGCCGGCGAGGCCTCCGATGTTCCCGAGGCCGAGAACCCTCGTTCCATCGGATACAACGGCGACGTAGTTCCACTTACTCGTCTCCTCGAAGGCGACATCGGGATTCTCAACTATCCTGCGGCAGACGGCTGCCACTCCAGGTGTATACCATATCGAGAAGTCGTTGATGGTTCGTATGGCGCATTTAGGCATAACCTCAACCTTCCCCTGGTAGAAGGCGTGATATGGCGGCGCGATCTTACCCCACCTGGAGGCCTTCTCCAAGAGCTCCTCCTTGGTTACCTTCTTCATCTAAACCACCATTTACCTCCGATATAGGTGAGTAGACCCCTTATATAACTGGAGGTTTAGTCCAACTCCTCCCTCAGCTGGGCGCGAGTCTCATCATCGAGGGGACCCTCATCGGCGATCATATCGTGGAACGTGGTGAAGACCTTCTTCAGCTTCCTCCAATCTGGGACATAGACCCTGCTATACCAAAGCCTGAAGCTGTCGACGCCGTGATCCTCCAGCTCCCATCGATAGTCGTCAGCCCTCTCCTCGGAGATGACGTGGGCCTTCCCATAGGGACCCTCATGCTCAGGGGCCTCCAGCAGCATGACGCCGTCGGCTCCATAGGCGAAGGCGTAGAGGATGTGCTCCAGCTTCAACCTACTCATCGATGGCAGCGGTATGATGCGTATGCTGCTGGGATACTCCAACCTGGCGAGGCCTGCGAGGTCCACAGCCGTATAGACCACCTCCCTCTCGACGAAGGCAAGTATCTTAACATCAGCCTCGGAGCGTTCGAGGATACCCCTGATCTGGGCCTTCAACTGCTCCTCGGTGAGGCCCTGCTGATCAAGGGCGCCCTTCGGGCATGCGGGTATACAGGCTCCGCAGCCGCTGCAGAGCACCTCATTTATAACGGCCTTCCCATCGACGATGCTGATGGCCGCCTCTGGGCAGGCTTCGACGCATTCTCCACAGCCGTCGCAGAGTTCTGGGTCGATGAGGTAAGCCTTATTGGGCTCTATCAACCTCTCAGCTGAGAGGAAGTTAACGGCCTTCATGGCTGCCGCCTCAGCCTCAGCCGTCGTCGTCTGAATATCCTTCGGCCCCAGAACCATTCCACAAGCGAAGACGCCGTCTCTCTTCGTCGCCACGGGGTCGAGCTTCGGATGCCTCTCCAGGATGAAGCCGTCCTCGTCGACGGGTATGCGGAGCATCTCCGCCAGTTTATGCGTCTCATCAGTGACGATGACGGGGGGGCAGATGACGACGAGGTCTACGGGATTCTCGACGATGCGGTTTAGCATCATATCCTCGCCCCTCACGATGATGCGGTCTCCCTCAGGGATGAGCTCCACAACCTTCCCCTTCACAAAGAGGGCTCCCTTCCTCTGTGTCTCGAGGTAGAACTCCTCGTAGCGTCGTCCTGGAGTCCTTATGTCTATGTAGTGGATCCAGACCTCTACGCCCCTGTCGAGGAGGAGTTGAGCCTGCTTCAATGCGTAGAGGCAGCAGACCCTGCTGCAGTAGGGTTTGCCGTTCTCCGTGTCTCTGGAGCCTGCGCAGAGGATGTAGGCCACTCTCTTAAACTCCTTTCCGGTTTTAGGGTTGATGAGCTGTCCACCCGTCGGGCCGTTTACGTCGAGGATCCTCTCCATCTCGAGGCTTGTTACGACCTGTGGATACCGGCCGTAGCCGTATCTTGGGAGGTCATTGGCGTCGTATAGCTCGAAGCCCGTCGCCAGGATGATGGCTCCAACATCCAGCTCTATGATGCGCTCCTCATCGTCGAGATTTATCGCATCCCGTGGACAGGCCTCAACGCATTTGCCACACCGTGTACAGGCTTCGAAGTCTATGGTGTAGACGGATGGAACGGCCTGGGGGAAGGGTATGTAGGCCGCCTTCCTGGGGCCGAGGCCCATGTTATACTCGCTGGGAACCTCGACGGGGCAGACCCTGCTGCAGGTCCCACATCCTATGCATTTGTCGGGGTTCACACCCCTCGGCTTAAGCCTCACCTTCACATGGAACTCCCCTGGAACTCCTGAGACCTCCACGACCTCGGCGTAGGTTATGAGATCGATGTTTGGGTTGTTTGAGACGCTCGCCATCTTAGGCGTCAATATACACTGGCTGCAGTCAAGCGTTGGGAAAACCTTCGGATACTGGATCATGTGGCCGCCGATGCTCGGCCTCTTCTCGACGAGGTGAACCCGGAGGCCATACTCAGCCAATCGGAGGCTGGCCGTTATCCCTGCGACTCCTCCTCCTATGATGAGGACCTCCGGTATGGACTTCGCCCTCTTAGCCTCGAGGGGCTTTGAGACCCTCGCCCGTTCGATGCCTCCTCTGATGAGGTCTAGGGCCTTTTGGGTAGCCCCCTCGGGGTCATCCTTATGGACCCAGCTGCACTGCTCCCTGATGTTGACCATCTCCAGCAGCGCCCTGTTTAGGCCTACCTCCTCGAGGTTTGAGGCGAAGGTCTCCCTATGCATCTTTGGGGTGCAGCAGGCGAGCACAACTCTTTCGAGGCCGAGGCGTTGAACCGTCCGCTTGATATTCTCTATGGAGGGTTTGGAGCAGAGGTATCGTTCACGTCTGGCGTAGGCCACCTCGGGCCTGATGGCCTCAACAACCCTTTGGACGTCGACGTAGTCGCCTATGTTTCCTCCGCATTCGCATACCCAGACCCCGATCTTGGGCTTCCCGCTCATAGGCTCACCGCTTAGAGCAGCCTTATATGATGCTCGAGAGTCTTCTTCCCCCTATACTCTGGAAGCAGTATGGGCGCCCTCCTATCGGTCTCTATGCCTGCCTCCCTCAGCCACCGCTCATATCGCTCCACATGCCTCAGAGTCGGCCTCCCAACGGTGACCCTCTTAGCCCTCTCAGCCGCGAATCTGCCGGCTCTGCGGCCGAAGACGTAGAGCTCCAGCTGTGAGTTCCCCATCAGCCTATTCTTGCCGTGGACTCCCCCCGAGACCTCCCCCGCCGCATATAGGCCTGGAACCGTGGTCTCACATCTGGCGTTGATGACTACGCCGCCGTTCTGATAGTGGAGCGTCGGGAAGACGAGTATCGGCTCCTTGCGTATGTCGATGTCGAATCGTTTGAAGGTTCTATACATCGCCGCGAACTCCCGCTCGATGGTTCCCTCACCGTTGATGATGTCGATCAGCGGCGTATCCAGCCAGACACCCCTCATACCCGTCGGCGTCGTGACGCCCAGTTCTCTGCCGTAGCACTCCCTTATGATGGCCGCAGCCTCCACATCCCTCGGCTCAAGGGGGTTGACGAAAAGCTCTCCGAGGCGGTTCACAGGCTGAGCTCCACGCCCCCTCAACTTCTCGGTGCAGAGCTGGCCGACGATCTGCTCCGGCCACGCTGCCCCAGTTGGATGGTACTGAGTCGCGTCGAGGTCTCGGAGCTCTGCGCCGACGTGATATGCCAACACTATGCCATCGCCGGTAGCACCATAGTGGTTTGTGGTTTCGAAGCCCTGGATGTGTAGTCGACCATATCCTCCGGTCGCTAGGATCGTCGACTTGGCCCTGGCGATGAGATACTCATCTGAGTCGAGGTCGTAGAGAACTGAGCCGACCACCTGGCCTGAGTCATCGGTGAGAAGCTCCACGGCGCAGGTGAACTCGAGGTAGGGTATCTCCCTGTTGAGGAACTCGTCGAGTAGAACCCTGGTGATCTCCAGGCCGGTATAGTCTTTGCAGCTGAGCATCCGCCTCCGGCAGGTTCCACCTCCTGGGGAGAGCTTTATGCTTCCATCTGGGTTTCTGTCGTAGAGGACGCCGAGGGATTGATGCCATCTGATGACGTCTGGAGCCTCCTTGACGAGTATCTCAACCAGCTCTGGGTTGTTGGCGAAGTGGCCTCCACCCATTATGTCGAGGAAGTGGAGGACGGGGCTGTCATCTGGGCCGAGGGCGGCCTGGATTCCGCCCTGGCTCATCTTGGAGTTCGAGTCTCCAAGCCTCAGCTTCTGAACTAGGAGTATGCCCTCCTTGTCGATGTGCTCCGATGCTATGAGGGCTGCGCTCAGCCCCGCCCCTCCAGCCCCTATGATTAGGACGTCGACATCATAATCGATCTCGGAGAGGTCTATCATGTCTGGGGTGATGAGGGGGTGAGCCTCAAGGATGTCGGCCACCTCATGGGGGAGCATCATCCCCTTGTTTGGGCCGATCCTCAGGGGGCGTTTGGCTCCCTCCTTATAGTCTGGATGCCACTCCCTGAGGATGCGCTCCCTCTCCTCCTCCGACATTCTGGGATAGGTCTTCCCTATCCGCTCGTCTCGGGTCTCCTCAACCATCCTTAGGGAATCCCACATCTCCTCCGGGTATCCTGGATACTCCTCCATAGGCATCACACCCTTATCTCCCTACTCTCATAACGCTTCCTCAGCTCCTCAGGTGGCAGCCTCTTCAGCTGCTCAAGCTCCTCGTCGAACTTCCCCTCCTCGACCTCGGCGACTCGCTTCTCCACCTCCTCCGAGAGGCCGAGGATATACTTCGAGTATAGCCTCCTCGCCAGCTGAGCCACCTGATAGGGGACGATCTCAGCTGGACATCTGATGGCGCAGAGGCCGCAGGCGATGCAGTCGAAGGATAGCTCAACAACCTTCTCTATATCACCCCTTAGGGCAGCCTGAACATAGTCCATCACCATCAAGTCCTGGGGGCAAGCCTTAGTGCAGGTGTTGCAGCTGAGGCATCGAGTGATCTCTGGGAAATGCTCGACGAAGACGTTGGGCGTCGGCCTAATCTTCTCTATGTCATATAGCTTCTTCTCAGCCGGTGTGAAGGGTATCTGGACGATATACATGCCGTCCTCGACGACCTTCTGGCAGGCGAGGGCTGCCTGAAGCTTGTAGCTACCCTTCACCCTATAGAGGGTGGCGCAGGCTCCGCAGAATCCCCCCCTGCAGCCGACGCCTCTGCGCAGCTGGTATCCGGCGTACTCCATCGCCTTCATTATGGTTAGGCCAGCTGGCACTCGATGCTTCTTGCCCATCACATATATGGTGACCATCTTCCCCTCCTTCTCCATAGGCTCACCTCCATAGACCCCTCTCCCTCAGGAGGGGTCTGGGATCGGGGTTGTTCTCATCCAGGTGGGCCTCCTCCTCTAGGCCGAAGGCTAGGGCCATAAGCTGCGTGAAGTATAGAACGGGAATCCCCTTAAAGTCTCTGAAGAGTCTTCCGATGAGGCCCTGCCTATCGGCCATGTTGAACATGCAGAGGGGACAGGAGAGGGCGACAACGTCGGCCCCCATCTCGGAGGCCTGCCTCAAAATCTTATATGACAACTCGGCGGCCTCCTCCTTCATGAAGACGGTGTGATAGGCTCCACAGCACCTGGATTTGAAGGGTATATCCACCACCTCAGCTCCCAAGGCCTCTAGGAGATTCTCCATGATCCTCGGCTCCTCTGGGTCGTCGACGCCGAAGCCCCTCGGCCTCAGCAGTAGGCAGCCGTAGTAGGGTGCGATCTTCAGGCCCTCAAGGGGCTTTTCAACCCGTTTGGCGACCTTCTCCCACCCCAGCTCCTTAAGGAGCTCCAGTAGATGTATGACCTCCGCCTTGCCGCCGTAGGGTCTACTCTCCTTCTCCATGATGGATTCGATGACCCTCCGCTTGTCGCTGTCATTCCGGTAGAGGTGGTTGGCCCGTTTGAGGGTGTTGTAGCACATGGCGCAGAGGGTGACAACCCTAGGCTCGTCGACGAGTCCAGCCTCAACGGTCTCCTCAACCCTCAATAGAACCCTTACGGGGGCGAGGTGATGCATCACATCATCCTTAGCGAGGGCGTGAACCGTCCCACAGCAGTTCCACCTGGGGAGCTCCACCAGCTCTATGCCGAGGGCCTTGGAGGTGGCGAGGGCCGACTTCTCGAAGCTCTGAGCCGTCGTCTTCAGGGTGCATCCAGGGTAGTATGGAAGCCTCAGAGCCTCTCACCCCGTCAACTTCCTCTGGCAGCTCACCAGGGCGATCTGGGGGAGCTCCCTCAACTCCTCCGGTGGGAGAACGTCAATGGAGACCCGATCATATTTACGCCTCAAGACCAGCTGCCTCAACGCCTCCATCACGTTGGCGACATCGATGCCCCTCGGACAGCGAACCTGACAAGTGAAGCAGGAGCTACATATCCAGATCGTCTTTGAATTCAGAACCTCCTCGACGCCGAGTTGAACCATCCTCATAACGGTGGAGGGAAGCAGATCCATCTCATCGGTTAGAGGGCATCCGGAGCTGCAGGCCCCACATTGGTAGCAGAGTCCTACATCCTCCCCGCTCAGCTCCTTAACCCGTTCACGAAAGGGTTTAAGCTTCTCGCTCAGCCGTAGGGTCTCCCCCGATCCCAGCGGCATTTTCTATATCACTCACTACGAGGCCAATATACGTCTTTCCCTAGAATTTATCTCTTCGCTTCTCACCTATCGACTAGATATTTAGCTCATGATGGGAGAACTCTAATAGTTGTTGCCGAGTTATTTAAGGAGGTGCCATCGATGAGGTATCATCTATCGACGCCGATCCCAGAGGAGGAAATTAGAAGGCTGAGGGTGGGGGACATCCTATACATCGATGGAACCATAGTCACGGCGAGAGATGAGGCCCATAAGAGGGCGCTGGAACTTCATGAGAGGGGTGAGAAGCCCCCAATAGATTTCAGGGGACTAGCCATCTTCCACTGCGGCCCAATAGTGAAGAGGGAGGGCGACAGGTGGAGGGTGGTCGCCGCTGGGCCTACGACCTCGATGAGGATGGAGATATTCGAAGACCGATTCATAGAGGTCTATAGACCGGCGGTCATCATCGGGAAGGGAGGCATGGGGGAGAGAACCTCCAAAGCCTGTCAGAGATATGGATGCGTCTACGCAGCCTTCACGGGGGGAGCAGCCCTATTGGCTGCTGAGAGGATCAAGGCCGTCAGAGATGTCTATTGGTTGGAGGAGCTTGGCATGCCTGAATGCCTCTGGGTCTTCGAGGTTGAGAACTTCGGCCCCCTCATCGTCACCATAGACACTCACGGGGGAAACCTCACCGAGGAGGTGAAGCAGAAGGTGTGGGAACGATTCGAGAATCTAAAGACATCGCTGAGGTGAGATCCATGGAGCTGGAGAGAGTTGTTCTAGAGACCGCAGTCGAGCTCCTCCGTAGGGCTTCGACGCAGCTCCCAAAGCCCTACATAGAGGCTATGAGAAAGGCCTTGGAGGAGATGGAGGGAGACATCGGTAAGGCTCAGCTCAGCAACATCCTGGAGGATGCCAGGCTGGCCGCTGAGGGTTCGCTTCCAATCTGCCAGGACACGGGCATCGTCGCCTTCCTCATCGAATTGGGCGACGATTTCCCAATAAGGTCGAGGCTTAAAGACATTCTCATCGAGGCGACGAGGAGGGCCACCGAGAGTATTCCTCTTAGGCCGAACGC
>JAGHBJ010000067.1 GCA_021161045.1 Candidatus Bathyarchaeota archaeon | reverse complement strand
TCCTCCTCGTGTTGCTGCGGTAGAAGACTCCCTGAACTCGACCTGAGACGTAGATGTGAACCCTGGCGAGGGTCATGGCCTCATCCCTCTACACCATATTTCGCGGCTATATAGCAGCTCCCCTCACGGGAGACCATGCAGGGGCCGACGGGCGTCTCAGGGGTGCAGACCCTCTGGAAGAGGGGGCATTCCCAGGGGTAGATTAACGCCCTCAACACCTCTCCGCATCTGCATCCCTCAGGCATCTCATAGCTCTCCGACGTCTCAAGCTCGAAGCGTTTTGAGGCGTCATACTCCTCAAACTCCTCCCTCAGGGCCAGCCCAGAACGCCTTATGACTCCGATTCCCCTCCAAGCTGTGTCGACAACCCTGAAGACCTCCTCCATCAATCTCTGAGCCTTCACGTTTCCCTCATATCTCACAGCCCTTCGATACTCATTCTCGATCTCGCCTCTGCCATCGGCGATCTGCTTGAGGATCATGGCCACGGCGATGAGGATGTCGAGGGGTTCAAAGCCTGCGATGACCTGTGGCACCTTGAAGCGTCTCTCGATCTCCCCGTAGCCCCTAACGCCGATGATGGTGCTGACATGCCCTGGGTTTATGAAGCCATCTATCGGGGCCTCACCCAGCTCTAGGAGGTGGAGCATCGCGGGGGGAATCAGTAGATGGGCGACGTAGACGGAGAAGTTCTCCGGAGGCTTGGCTAGAAGCTCGGCGGCGGTTGTGGGCGCCGTCGTCTCGAAGCCTACGGCGAAGTGAACCACCTCTCTATCGGTCTTCTCAGCGATCCTGACGGCGTCGTGGATGCTGTATACAACCCTAACATCGGCTCCCCTCGCCCTCGCCTCCGCTAGCGAGCCTCGGGGTGAGGGAACCCTAATCATGTCTCCGAAGGTTGTGAGTATGACTCCATGCTCCTCGGCGAGGTTGATGGCGTTCTCTATGTGCCCCGGGGAGACGGTGCAGACGGGGCATCCAGGCCCCATCCTAACCTCCACATTTCTAGGCAGTAGGCTTCTCAGGCCGAATCTGGTTATGGTATCCTCATGGGTTCCGCAGACGTGGACGATCCTGTAGGCTCTATCCCCTGAGAGCTTCTCTATTAGGCTGCATATCTCCCTGGCTTTTGCCTCGTCTCTGAAGGGTTTTAGGAGGGGGAGCATCACGATAGTGGAGGCTCATCCTCTATTAAGTTTAGAGGATAAAACCCCTGATATCAGCCCTAAGCCCAGGAGATTACTCCCTCCTCCTTCGGATCACCCGCTTAATTATTCCGGCTGGTAGATTTATCCTCGGAACCCTCTCCATATAATCCCTATAGGCATCACCGAACTTCTCTATGTTCTCCCTCTCCTCCATCACCATGGCTGAGGAGAGTAGACCGATCAGCGTCAAACCCATGACTAAACTAATCCAGCATTGGGTCATGAGGATGAGGGCGGAGATTATCAAAATATGGCCCAGGAATTCGGGGTGGCGGACGAGGGTGTATGGGCCACTCTCAACGAAGACCTCCCCCTCCCCGCCACTTTTCATACGTCCTTCCCTACGGGATTGGCTCGACCATAGAAGGAATAGCGCTCCAAAGATCAAGAGTGCCCGTCCAGAATATAATGGTATTCTTAAATTAGCTGAGTTGTAATGGAGGATGCAGAAAAGAATCAGCAAACAATACAACACAACATATATGAAATGTCCAATTAAATGAATAATCCTTTTTCTCATAATTCATGATCCGTCTCCCTCTTCCACATCCTCCATTAAAAGGCTTGTGATGGATTCAACTTTTAGTTAATTTGAACAATTCAGGAAAGATTTAAAAATCGCCTTTTAGTCGCCCATTTTTGGGAGGTGCCTATTTTGTCTGCGATGACGGGCGTCCCAGTGTTGATTCTCAAGGAGGGGACGAGGAGGGAGCGTGGCAGGGAGGCTCAGAGGAATAATATCGCCGCAGCCGTCATAATAGCTGAGGCTTTGAAGTCATCCCTCGGCCCTAAGGGTATGGATAAGATGCTCGTCGACAGCTTCGGAGACGTCACCATTACCAGCGATGGGAGGACGATCCTCGATGAGATGGATGTCCAGCATCCGGCTGCGAAGATGATGGTTGAGGTCGCAAAGGCTCAGGATCAGGAGGTCGGAGACGGAACCACATCGGCTGTCGTCATCGCTGGGGAGCTCCTGAAGGGGCTGAGGAGTTGATGGATAAGCAGGTTCACCCGACGGTCATCATCGACGGCTATAGGAAGGCGGAGGAGGTGGCGCTGAAGAAGTTGGAGGAGATCGCCATCGAGGTCGACCCGATGGATAGGGAGTATCTACGAAAGGTGGCGATGACCTCCATGGCCAGCAAGCTGGTCTCAGCCAACAGGGAGCATCTGGCTGACATCGTTGTGGACGCCGTCCTCCACGTCGCGAGGAAGATGGGCGATCGATACAAGGTTGACCTAGATGACATAATGGTGGAGAAGAAGCCTGGTGAGTCCCTGATGGATACAAGGCTCATAGAGGGCGTCGTCATCGATAAGGAGATAATCCATCCACGGATGCCCAAACGGGTGGAGGATGCCAGGATAGCGCTCATAAGGCGCGCCTTCGAGGTTAAGAAGACGGAGTTCGATGCGAAGCTCCACATAGAGACGCCTGAGCAGATGGAGGCCTTCATCAAGGAGGAGGAGAATCTCCTCAGGGAGATGGTTGAGCGCCTCAAGGAGGTGGGAGCCAACGTCCTCTTCTGCCAGAAGGGCATCGACGACGTGGCGGCCCACTTCCTCGCCAGGTATGGCATCATGGCTGTGAAGCAGGTGAAGTCCTCAGACATGGAGAAGCTGGCCAAGGCGACTAAAGGCCGCATCGTCACCAACCTCGAAGACCTGACCTCCGAGGACTTGGGGTGGGCTAAGGTGGTGGAGGAGCGTAAGATCGGTGAGGATAAGATGGTCTTCGTCGAGGGATGCCGCAACCCGAAGGCTGTAGCCGTCTTCATCAGAGGCGGCTCTGAGCGGATCGTCGACGAGGCTGAGAGGTCGATCCACGACGCCCTATCTGTGGTGAAGGACGTCGTCGAGGAGCCTAAGATCGTCGCCGGCGGCGGCGCCCCTGAGATCGAGATCGCTAGGGCTGTTAGGGAGGCAGCCGTCGGGCTGCCTGGTAGGGAGCAGATGGCCTTTGAACGGTTTGCGGAGGCCTTTGAGGTAATCCCCTCAACGCTGGCTGAGAATGCTGGTCTAGACCCCATAGATGTCCTCAGCGAGATCAAGGCTAGGCATGAGAAGGGTGAGATATGGACGGGTGTCAACGTTCTTGAGAGCCGCGTCGACGACATGGAGAAGCTGGAGGTCTTTGAGCCGCTCTCCGTGAAGAAGCAGATAGTGAAATCGGCGACGGAGGCTGCGGCGATGATACTGAAGATCGACGACGTCATAGCGGCTGAACGGATGAAGCCTCCTAAGAAGAAGGAGGGGGAGGAGGAGAAACCCGAGTGGAAGCCCCCAGAGCTATAAGGGGAGGTGAGGTGTGATGGCTTATCTCGCAACGGGTCAACCCATCCTGATTCTGAAGGAGGGAACCCAGAGGAGTAGGGGTCGTGAGGCGAGGCGTAGGAACATCGCCGTAGCCGTAGTGGTGGCTGAGGCCTTGAAGACGGCTCTCGGCCCACGGGGTATGGATAAGATGCTCATCGACAGCCTCGGAGACGTGACGGTGACCAACGACGGCGCAACGGTGCTGGAGGAGATGGAGCTTGAACACCCCATAGGGAAGATGATCAAGGAGGCAGCCAAGACACAGGAGGACATGGTGGGCGACGGGACGACTACGGCCACAATACTCACCGGAGAGCTTCTAAGGAAGGCTCAGGAGCTCCTCGACGATGATATACATCCAACGATCATCGTCAGCGGCTACAGAAAGGCGGCTGAGAAGGCCTTGGAGCTCCTCGATGAGATAGCCATGGAGGTCGACCCAGAGGATAGGGAGCTCCTGAAGAAGGTGGCCCTGACATCGATGAGCAGTAAGGCCCTCGGGGGTGCGGCTGAGCATTTGGCCGAGATAGCCATCGACGCCGTTAAGCAGATCGTCGAGAAACGAGGAGAGCGGAACTACGTCGATAAGGATAACATCCAGATAGTGAAGAAGGAGGGGCGCAGCCTCAGGGAGACGGAGCTGATCAAGGGCGTCGTCCTAGAGAAGGAGGTAGTCCACCCAGCGATGCCGAAGAGGGTTGAGGATGCCAAGATAGCGCTTGTTAACGCCCCCATGGAGATCGAGAAGACCGAGTTCGACGCCCAAATTAGGATCAGGAGTCCCGAAGCCATAAAGGCATTCCTAGACCAGGAGACTGAGATGCTTAGGAAGATGGTTATGAGGGTGAAGGAGGCTGGGGCAAACGTCCTCTTCTGCCAGAAGGGCATCGATGACATAGCTCAGTATCTCCTGGCGAAGGAGGGCATATTGGCTGTCAGAAGGGTGAAGGAGAGCGATATGGAGAAGCTGGCCCGAGCGACGGGAGCCGAAGTCGTAACTAGCTTCGAAGACCTCAGACCTGAAGACCTAGGCTGGGCAGCCCTCGTCGAGGAGCGTAAGATCGGTGAGGATAAGATGGTCTTCGTCGAAGGCTGCAAAGACCCCAAGTCGGTCGCCGTCCTCATCAGGGGAGGCCTGGAGAGGGTTGTTGACGAGGCTGAGAGGGCGATGGACGACGCCATCTCCGTCGTCGCAGACGTGATCCAAAAGCCGAAGGTTGTTCCTGGAGGCGGCGCCGTAGAGGTGGAGCTGGCGAGGAGGCTGAAGAGCTACGCCGTCAAGGTCGGAGGCCGAGAGCAGTGGGCCATCGAAGCCTTCGCCGACGCCCTGGAAGTCATACCTAAAACCCTAGCCGAAAACGCGGGGCATGATGTCATCGATACGATGGTTGCTCTAAGGGCGGCACATGAGAAGGAGGACGGCTTCAAGATGGGCATCGACGTCTACACCGGTGAGATCGTCGACATGGTGGAGAAGGGAGTCCTCGACCCAGCATGGGTGAAGGAGCAGGCCATAAAGACCGCAACCGAGTTGGCGTCGATGGTGCTACGGATCGACGACGTGATCGCAGCTGTCAGGGAGAAGGAGGAGGAAGAGGAGAAAGGGCCAGAGGAGAAAGAGGAGGAATCCGAAGAATTCTAGATTTTTGATTTAATGTCTCTTTATAGAGAAATACGGTAGCGCTCTTTGAGCTCCTGCTTCTTTCCTTCGTTCCATCCTGTTACATCTGTGTAATATCCGGTTATCCTGCTCCACCATCTGATCTCCCTGCTTCCACAGTTGGGACATGAATCCAAGAGGCCGACGGAGGTGGTTCCGCAGCGGCTGCAGACGGTGAGGTCTTTGGTGTAGGTGAAGTATCCTATCTGGCTTTGGGTTGCGATGCGCTTCGTCACCTTGTATAGTGCCTCTGGGTCTGAGGAGGCTTCTCCTAGCCAGATGTGGAATATGTTGCCGCCGCTGAGGATGGGGAAGAACTTGTGCTCTATCTCGATCTTCTCGCCCAGCGGTATCTTGGCTCCGACATAGGTGTGAGTTCCGTTGCTATAGTAGATGGGGAGATCCCTCTCACCTTTCCTCGCCATCGACTTGGCCAGCTCCAAGTCCCCCTTAATGACTTGCTTCGCATACCGCCTATACTTCGGCGACAGTAGATCGGCGACGGCGAAGGTCTGAGCCGTGCTCTCAGCCGGAGTCCTCGCCAAAACAAGCTTCAGACCCGTCTTCATCTCCAATCCACGCCTATACTTCTCCATATCCAGCAGCAGCTTCAACGCCAGCCTCACAGAGTCCCTGCTCTCATGGAGCTGCTTACCCGTGAAGAACTGAACCATCTCATTTATGCCGACGACGCCGATGACATAGACCAGCTCACTGAAATCCACAGCCGGCGGAGCCCTCCTACCCGTCCTCGGATCCCTAGGCCTCTGGGTGGCGAAGGGGATGAGGTTGTTCTCTATCGCCCTCTCCATCCAACGCTTCTTAACCTTGAAGACCTCGACGGCCAGCCTCATATTCTCCTTCGCAGCCTCCAGCAGCCTATCATACTCGCCCCTCGCCCTGTAGGCCAATCGAGGCATGTTTATGCTGACAACCTGCCATCCACCGAGGCTGAAGTGCATTCCATCTTCGAAGTAGAGCTTCTCCTTAAACGCCGGATCAGACTCGGGGGTGGCGGCGAACTGGTAGGCGCAGCATTGGTAGCAGCTGACCCCCTTCCCATATCCCCTATAGGCTGGGAGCATGTTGTCGAAGTAGGGTATGCCATACTTTGAGACGGTCTTATGGACTAGCAGCCAGAGGTCATCATATTCAGGTTTGAAGAACTCTGGGCTGATGTAATGCTCATTCTTCGGGAAGTTGAAGGGCTTACCCCAATAGTCCCCCTCATAGGCAACCTCTGCGATGGCCCTGAAGAAGGTTTGAACCTCCTCCTCGTAGTCGCCATAGACATCCGGCCCGATCCTGCCTCGGGCGACGATGGGGACATCCTCCCAGATCTTTGGGACGCCCATCGGAAGCTGTATGTTGCTGAAGACCAGTTGGCCGCCCCTGGTGACATAGGTCTGCGTCAACTCGTAGAACATCATCTGGGCCAGCTGCTTAACCTCCTCATACTTCAAACCCCTCATATAGGGTGCGAGGAAGAGGGTGTAATACATGAAGCCCTGGCCGCCGCTGAAATTCGTCTGACCGGCGGCCAAAACCTTGACGCTGTGGAGGACAGCCACCTCAGGATGCTTAGCCGGCCCAGCGACGCTGCTCCTGAAACCCGTCCCATCGGGCAGCAGTCCATAATAGAAGAAGTAGCGTAGATCCCAGTCCTGGCAGAAGGGCCTGGTGCCGAAATACTCCAATGTGTGGATGTGGATGTCCCCCTGATGATGCGCCGTCGCCAGATGAGGGGGCAGCAGCAGCAGATACTCCTCCTTACTCAGCCTGTCAGCCTTCTTCTTATGAACCGTCTCGGGGTTCGGCTGGAGGTTCGCATTCTCCCTCGCCTCCCACCCCTGACCCATATCGATCTGATAGGCGTCGTAGACTGGAGCTCCAACCCTCGTCAGGACCTTCCTATATATCTCGAACTCCGGAACCTCCTCAGACCATTCGAGGAGGACGTTGTTCACCACCTCCCTGATGAGGGGGCCGCTTACGAAGCGGGGTCTCATCTTCTTGATTCGACGCTCCACCTCATCTGCGATCTTCTCAGCATAGCTCCCATTCAGGGGTTCAAGGCCGAAGATGATCTCAGCCAGCTGGGTCTCCCTCTGAAGTTGCTCCACAATCCGCTCCTTCTTCCAGGGAACCAGATAGCCATCCGTCGTCCTAACCATCGGCATTCCACGATAAGTCCTGGCAGACTTGTAGAACTGCTCCAGAACCGTCTGCTTCTCAGGAAGAGACCTACCCCTCCTCAAGGCCTAAAACCTCCCTAAGCTCATCCTCCCTCAGAATCTCCTCCTCAAACAACTCCTCGGAGGAGGCAACCCTAGAGCCAACCTCCAAAATCGGCGGATTCCCAAAGACATTCTTCATAATCAACTCCACCTGAACATCGGTGTCGAAGGGAACCTCCTCAAACTCAACACCCAACTCCTTCAACTTCGACTTCAACTTCTCACAGAGGGGGCAGTGAGGGAGGGTGTAAACCCTTACTCTCTCAGTCATCCATAGCCCACCGTCCTTTGCATGCAAATTTGTTTACATGCATAACTGCAATAAAATTAGTAGGCGAACTTCTAAAATAAGCATTTTCTCCTTTCATTTCTTATCATCTTCCCTAACTTCATGACAGGAAATTTTTTAAGCAGAATTTTCTCACCTTCACTTAGGAATGAGGTTGCACCCATGCATGCATGCAAATTTGCGAGAATGTGAGGTGAATCTTGATGGTTGGAACTGATAATCCTCATGCCGTTTTAAAAGAAGTGATTAGCCTACTTAAAAAGGAATCGATTGCATCTATAACAGATATTGAGAGGGCTATTGGTGTCGGCAGAAATTGGTTATCTGGGTTCTTGGCTGCATTGTATGCCTTGGATTTGCTTAAGTGTAAGGGTACTAGGACGCATAAACTCTTTATGATAGGTGATTATGAGAGGATTAAGGAATATCTTGGTGATGTTTAGATTGTCTCAGATTTTTGTTATGGAGGTGGATGTTTGACCGTCATCATCTGCCTCGTGGGAAACTATCTCCAGAGGCCCTTCGACGGCGTCAGGTATTGGAGTCGCAGGATGGGAATAACGAGGCTTTATCTCCTTTATAGCGATGTGGAGGCGGAGGATGAGACCGCCGTCTTCTCCTATATGTCGAGGAGGAATGCCGAGGATCTGAGGAGAAAGCTGGAGATCCTCGACCCCATAATGGTCGGCTATGATCCGATGGATCATAAGGATGTCTTTAAGAAGCTCTACGGCATCGTCTCCAAGGCTAGGAGTGAGGGGGAGGAGGTTCTCATCGACATCACCTCAGCAACAAACGTCGCCCAGGGCGTCGCCCTGACCGTCGCCCTCATGTTCAGGAACACCAGGGTCTACACGGTTCCATCGAGGAGGCCTGCCTGGTATGTTCGGGGGAGGATCGGCGAGAGGGAGTTTGAGGAGTGGTTTGAGAAGGCCAGAAACCAGCCGAGCCTTGAACCAATAGAGATCAGGCTGCCAGGCTACAGGCTTGAGCCGAGGACGAAGTATGAGGAGCGTGAATGGGAGATGGAGAAGAGGCTGCTCGTCCTGCTGAGGGAGCATGGTGGCCGAGCGGGATCCATCAGCGAGATCATCCGATGGTTCGGATATGATGAGGCGACCTCGACGCTGAGGAACCGCTTCAGCCGCATCGTTCAGAGGCTTGAACTTAAGGGTCTCATAGAGAGCGAGAAGGGGGCGAAGATGAAGGCCATCAAGCTGACGGACTTCGGAGACATACTCGCCGAGGCCCTCGCCGAAGGGGAGTTCGAGGCATAAGGCGGAACCATTTAATCCTCCAGAGCCAATTCTATGGGGATGCTGCTACAGGTCACCCTAACACCCGCTGAGGGGAAACGGCTGATAGGGAAAGCCATAGCCAAGATGGAAGTCGTCCAGAGAGCCATGAAGGAGGGCATCATAGCCATAGCCACCAGCACGACGACTGGATACGTCCTCGAGGAGCTCCTCGGCATCGAGGTCGATAAGGGGATGTTCACAGCAGGCGTCGTCACAGCCAGGGGATGCTGCGTCACCGACCCTAAAGGCCGTGGACGATACCACGTCATCGACCACGGCGAGGTGAAGACGATGGGCCTCGAAGAGTTGATCGCCGTTCTGGAGCAGATGGATTCGGATGATGTCTTCATCAAGGGGGCGAACGCCATCGACCCCTATGGGACTGCAGCCATCTTCCTCGGCTCCCCAAAGGGTGGAACAATAGGCGCCGCCATAGGATACCTCACGGCGAAGGGGGTGCACTTCATCATCGCCGCAGGCCTCGAAAAGCTGGTTCCCTACCCCCTCGAGGATGTGGCGGCGAGAACGGGTATAGATCGAGTGGACATCTCCCTGGGCATGCCCGTAGGCCTAATGGTCGTCCACGGAGAGGTCGTCACCGAGATAGAGGCCTTCAGGCTTCTGACCGGCGTAGAGGCGACGCCCATAGGGGGTGGAGGCATAGACGGCGGTGAGGGCTCCAAGACCTTCATCATCGAGGGGGATGAGAGGGCTGTGAAGGAGACCTATGAGCTGCTACTGGAGATTAAGGGGGAGCCTCCGCTGAGGACGAGGACGATGAGCTGCAGTGAATGCTGGGCCAACTGTAAATATAAGGAGTTGGAGGGTTAGCTCCAACTTTTTATGGCCTCAACCTAATTCATATCGGGTATGGTTGTCACCCCTCCCTGGGAGATTGAGCGCACCGTCCACATCAAAGCTGTAGAGGAGACGGATCCCGAGTTTGGATGCCCACCTGACAGGAGGCCGCTGAAGGATCACATCCGTTTCGGCATCATAAATCTCGATAAGCCTCCCGGGCCGACGAGCCATGAGGTTGTCACCTGGGTTAAACGTATGATGGGTCTAGACAAGGCTGGACACGGTGGAACCCTCGACCCGAAGGTGACGGGAGTCCTCCCCATAGCCTTGGAGGACGCAACAAAGGTTGTTCAGGCCCTGCTCTCAGCGGGGAAGGAGTATGTCTGTGTCATGAGAACCCACGACGAGGTGGAGGAGCAGCGGATCATCGAGACCCTAAAGCTCTTCGAGGGCCGCATCTATCAGAGGCCTCCGGTTAGGTCATCGGTTAAGCGTAGGCTGAGAACCAGAACCATCTACAGGATAGAGTATCTGGAGGGCGACGGGAGAAACTGGCTATTCAAGGTCGCCTGCGAGAGCGGAACCTACATCAGGAAGCTCTGCTACGACGTCGGCGAACTCCTCGGCTGCGGGGCGCATATGCATGAACTTAGACGAATCCGGAGCGGCCCTTTCACGGAGCATGACATCGTCACCCTCTACGACCTCGCTGATGCTCTCACCCTTTTGAGGGAGGAGGGGGAGGAGGAGAGGCTTAGGAAGCTTATCCACCCCATGGAGGACGCCTTGAGGCTGCTGCCTAAGATTTGGGTTAGGGACTCAGCCGTCGAGGCCCTCTGCTCTGGGGCTTACCTCGCGGTGCCAGGCATACTGCAGCTTGAGTCCGGCATCAGGAAGGGTTCGATGGTGGCTGTGATGACCATGAAGGGGGAGGCCGTCGCACTGATGAGGGCCGAGATGTCGACGGAGGAGATGCTGGAGGCTGAGCGGGGAATCGCAGCCACGCCGATGAGGGTCTTGATGCCACGTGGAGTCTATCCCCGAATGTGGTGAGGCCGTTGGAGCATTACTACGCTGAGAGGCCCTCCTCGAAGCTGAGGCTCGGCCTCATAAGATGTAGGCTTAGAGACATCGAATTCGAGTTCATCACAGCCTCAGGAGTCTTCTCCCGAAGGCGCATAGACTCTGGGACAAGACTCCTCATAGAATCCATGGAGCTCCCTGAGAGGGGTAGGGCCCTCGACGTCGGATGCGGCTACGGGCCCATAGGGATAGCAGCAGCCAAGTTCAGACCAAAACTCGAGGTCTGGATGGTCGACGTGAATGAGAGGGCCATCACCCTCGCAAGGGAGAACGCAAGGAGGAACAGAGTCGGGAATGTGAGGATACTCCAAGGCCACCTCTATGAACCCCTCAGGGGTAGGAGGTTCGACGTCATCCTCAGCAACCCACCCTTCTCAGCTGGCTTCAAGAAGGTTGTGAAGCCCCTCGTGGAGGAGGCTAAGAGGCATCTAAAGACGGGAGGCTCCATACAAATCGTCGTGAGATGGGCTAAAGGCGGTAAGGCCCTCGCATCCCTCCTCGAAAAGCAGTATGGAGGATACACCATCCTCGCAAAAAGCGGCGGATACAGGGTGCTGAAAGCAGAGTTAAAGCCACCCTAACCCCAGATGTGGCGCCCCTAAAGTATATAGCTCTCCATCAAGGAGGTCTATCTTGAAGCCCGGTCGTCTAGCTGGACAAGGATGGGGGGCTTTGGACCCCTCGACGGGAGTTCGAATCTCCCCCGGGCTACGTTAAGCCTATTGAAGGGTATGGATCGCCTTGCTCTCAATCTCTTGGTCTTCTGTCTCTCTCCTCCCAGTAGGATCTTGTTCTTAAGTATTGTATCTTCGCCTTCATAGAATTCCTCCTCGTCTCTATGCATCTTCGAGAGAATCCTGTAGGCTGTTATTGGGCCTACACCCTGAACTTGGAGGGCGATGATGGCTCTCCGCCCATAGGAGAGGGTGAGGTCGGCCCGCCTTCTGGCTTCTCTTCATGTATGAGGTTTAGAACCGCGTGGGTGACATCTGGGTGAATGGGGGTTCCAACACACTTAGGTTTTATATACCCTTCGAGAGTGAGGTCTTATTCGATCAGGGTTGAGCGTGGAAGGACCCATCTGGATAATGAGGGACTACGCTAAGTGCAGCGGCTGTAGACGCTGTGAGATCGCCTGCAGCCTCCACCACGAGGGGCGAATCTGGCCTGAGGCCTCGAGGATTAGGGTTTTCATGCTGGTCCCTGGATTGGAGGTGCCCCACCTCTGCGCCCAGTGCGACAACCCAGCCTGCGTTGAGGCCTGCCCCGTCGGGGCAATCTCCATAGATGAGAAGCTTAAACGGGTGGTCGTCGACAAGGATAAATGCACGGGCTGTGGAGCCTGCGTCGACGCCTGCCCTGGGAGGGTTCCCCACATCCATCCGACGGAGAACTACGCCCTCATCTGCGACCTCTGCGACGGCGACCCCCAGTGCGTCAAGGTTTGCCAGGAGGGGCGTTGGAACTGCCTATACGTTGTGAGGAGAGATCCCTCCGTCTCCTATGACCTCTATGCCAAGAGGCCTGAGGAGGTGACGAGGGAGCTAGCCATCCTACTCCTCGGGGAGAAGGGTGAGGAGGTGATATAGTTGAGGGGTTACGCAGGTAAATTCCTGGAGGTTGACCTCTCCTCCGGCGATGTTAAGGAGGTGAGGTTTCCGGAGGAGGTTCTGAGGGACTACATCGGCGGGAGGGGGCTGGCGGCCAAGGTTCTATGGGATCGACTTGGAGACCATTGGGAGGAGATTGACCCCCTCGGGGAGGAGAATATGCTGACGGTCTTCGCAGGCCCGCTGACGGGATACTTCCCAGGGGGGAGGGTCTGCATCTCAGGTAAGTCTCCACAGAGCAATGGGATCACGGGCTCAACGATGGGAGGTGAATTCGGCGTAGAGTTGAGATGCGCCGGATACGACGGCCTCATCATCACAGGCCGAGCTGAGAGGCCGGTCTATCTATTGATCACGGATGAGGGCTGTGAGATCAGGGATGCCAGCCACCTATGGGGCCTCGGCTCCATAGAGCTCCTGAAGAGGCTGAACAGGGAGGTTCGGGAGGAGCTTGAGCATAGACATCCAAGGAGGAGGGAGTGGCGGGAGCCTGCTGTCATCCATATAGGGCCTGCGGGTGAGAAGCTGATAAGGGTGGCCGCAGTCGTCGGGAAATACAGCCATGCAGGCGGCTACGGCGGATATGGAGCCGTTATGGGTTCGAAGAACCTCAAAGCCATAGCCGTCAAGGGGACCGGCCCCCTGCCGGAGCCAGCTCATCCGGAGAGGGTCTATGAGCTCATCGATAGGGTCTGCCAGCTATGCTTCGCCAGCGACATGCTTAGGAGATGGGGGACTGGATACCTCGGCTATGAGGTGGGATATTCGCTGAGCTCGGAGCCCGTGAGGAACTGGCAGGAGGAGTGGCATGACAGACGTGAATACGGCGTGGACAGATTCGAGCGGAGGCTCTGGGTTAAGCGCTACTGGGCCGACTTCGGATGCCCCACCTCCTGCCTGAAGCTCGCCACCATCAGAGTCGGACCCTATAAGGGGGCTATAACGGACAATCCAGACTACGAGCTCCAGGCATATCTCGGAACGAATCTCGGCATCTTCGATCCGGAGGCGAACGCCTACCTCTCCGCCCTCGTCGATGAGCTCGGCTTCTGCGGAATCCAGACCGGAAACCTCCTCGGCTTCACCGCTGAGCTATATCAGCGAGGCATCATAACCGAGGAGGATTTAGGCTTCAAACTTGAGTGGGGGGACGCCGACGCCTTCGCAAAGCTCCTCCACCTAATCCTCAGCCGTGAGGGCATAGGAGACATACTGGCTGAGGGAACTTACAGGGCGGCGCTTAAAATCAGCGAGATGAAGGGCGTCGATGCGCTGAGATACGCCGTTGTGGCTAAGGGGATCGGCATAGGAGCCCACGGCATCAGGAGCGGTAGGGACTATCCGGCGATCCATTCCTACTGCTGCTCGGTTCAGGGTGGAGACCATACATCCATCGCCTACACGCCGATAAATGAGCTGAGGAGCGAGCTGACGACCATCCTCCACGACTCAGGGGTCTACTGCATGTTCAACATCTATCCGCCAGGGGTCCTCGACCTCCTATGGGACTTCTTCACCGCCGTCCGAGGATGGAAGCTGGATCCAGAGGAGTGGTATTCGACTCAGGCCAGGAGGATCATCCACATACAGAGGGCGGCCCTACTCCTCGGAGGACCAGATGTGCGTTGGAGACCATGGATCGACGACGTCAACCCGCCGAGATTCTATGAGCCCCTGCCCACGGGACCCTGGAGGGGTAAGGCTCCTGAGAAGGGCGAGGTGGAGGAGGCTGTTAAGCGCTACTACAACGAGATCGGCTGGGATGAGCGGGGTATACCTAAATCCGAGGAGCTCCGGAGGCTTGGCCTGGAGTCGGTGGATAGGAAGCTGGAGGAGATCAGATAACCATTTTATTTTTTAGATATTTCTAAGTGAATTAAGCTATTTTCTTGAGGGCCTTCTCAATCATCTCCCTAAGCTGATCCTCGGATTTCGCAGCTATGTCGCTATGTATGGCCTCGCCCCTATGGAATATTATGTAGGTTGGGACGCATTTTATCCTATACCCATAAGCCACCCTCGGATTTCTATCGACGTTTATGGTGACGATCTTAATTCTATCCTTATACTCCTCCCTCAGCTTCTCCAGGATATACTTCTCCTTCTGACATGGCGGACACCAGGATCCCCAGAACTCCACGAGGACTGGCAGCTCCGACTCCAAGACCTCCCTCTGGAAGTCTCTATCCCTTATCTCCATCCCCGCCCTCCCCCAGGGCCTCTACGACCCTCTCAACCTCCTCCATCTTC